>JAFGDW010000330.1 GCA_016931935.1 Candidatus Zhuqueibacterota bacterium
AATTTTAATTATATTATTTTAATTTATTGGATGATAAATTGATCATTTTAATCATCATCGTTAATAATATATCAGTTACATATAGAACCATCACTCATAATCATTGAACATGATTCCTGGCTATGATCAACTTTCTCGAAATACCCCATTTATACTTTCAAAAAATTACTGTCTCCTATTATTTGAATTTATTATATTTTTAAATAATCAGCAAAATATTTGTCATTAATTAAATTTAAATTTTGTTGCATTTGTAAAAATAATATTGTAATATTACAAAGATCATTTCAATCATTATCAATGATTATATTGATCAATTAGATCATTTTTCTATTATGTTATTTTCATAGCCCAAATGATACTTTTTTTCTGTATATCTATTTGATACTCGCTACTTATAATGTTTGGCTTTCAAATATAATTTTAAATCAATACTTATAACAGATATTGGTTCTGCTTTGTCACGCTATAAATACTTGTTAAGTAATTAAAATATTAGTATATTGGGGCATGAAAAAGCAAACAAAAATCCATCTGCAATTCCCCAATAAACTCACCTTGTCCCATGAGAGAGAAGCCATGATGTATCAGATTTCCTTGAGAATCTGGTAAAATAATTTGTAGAATTTCATCAAAAAATATCATGAATTCTTTTTAATTAAAATCTGTTCAGTAATAATATAATTGCAGCACGATGACAGTTAACTTATGCACGGAAACACTGACAGCTCGTTATTCTACAACAGGCCTGTTGTGTGTCGATATCCTGCACGCCCGGATTTGGCTGTGGGATGGTAATAAAAAACAACAGCAATATGCCGGATGCCTGCTTGTTATTGGAATAAAATGATCGATCTGCGGTTATCATTGGCAATACTGTGTAAGATGCGGTTTGAAGGTGAAGAATTTATCCAAAGACGACAGGCAAATTATAGGTAATGTGACGGAATAAAAGCATTTAAGCGATCTGGACTAAAAAGTAGGAAGGAATATGAATTATCTAAATTCAGTTGATTATACAGTAATAGTTGTTTATCTAACAATACTTATTGGTTTGGGATTTTATTTGCAGAAAAGAGCGTCACAAAGTATCCAGGACTATTTTTTAGGGGGAAATACTTTACCCTGGTGGGCATTGGGAATTTCAGGGATGGCATCATATCTGGATATTGCCGGAACGATGCTCATTGTGTCATTTCTTTTTATACTTGGACCTCGGGGATTATTTATCGAATTTCGCGGCGGCGCCTGTTTGCTGTTGTCTTTTACTATGATATGGGCAGGTAAATGGCACTATCGTTCCAAATGTATGACAGGTGCTGAATGGATGGAATATCGTTTCGGTAGCGGCTGGGGTGGACAATTTGCACGGGTCGTTTCCGCAACAGCCAATATAATTGGAACTGTAGGTACGCTTGCCTATCTCATTAAGGGAGTCGGTTTATTCCTATCAATGTTTTTGCCCTTTTCTCCTTTGGTTTGTTCATTAATATTAATTGGCGTGGCAACGTTGTATACGATGGCATCAGGCTTTTATGGAGTGGTTTTTACCGATGTATTTCAATCGGTAATTATTTTTGTTGCAGTTATTTTTATCTCGGTAATGGCGGTTTTGAAAATAACAAATGTCGCTGATTTTGTTGCATTAACTGAAAAGGTCACTGGCAATCATTTATGGATGAGTTCCGGGATTCAGTGGAAAACTGTCATGCCCAGAGGATATGAAGCGTATCAACATTTAATGTTGTTTACATTTTTTTATTTTCTCAGAAGTGTTGTGGGTGGTGTGGCAGAAGGAGCTGATCCAAAATATTTTGGTGCTCGAAATGAACGTGAATGTGGTTCACTTAGTTTTTTGTGGATCGCATTATTAATGTTGCGCTGGCCAATGATGATGGGATTTGCTGTTTTGGGTATTTATCTGGTTAATGATTTGTTTCCTGATCAGCTTGTTATGCTACATGCTGCAGATATCATTAAGTCATTCATAACGAATGCTTCGCCGGAACGATGGCAGGATATTCTGGCTGGAATTATGAACTCTCCGGGAAATTATCCACAAGAATTAATAACAGGTTTGAAAGAATTATTTCATTCAAATTGGCAATATAAGCTTCATTTACTGAGTTTTGATGGTACGGTAAATCCGGAACGAATTCTTCCGGCAGTTCTTTTATTCACAATTCCCATGGGATTACGTGGATTACTGTTGGTTGCTCTGATCGCTGCCTGTATGTCATCCTTTGATACCCATGTGAATCGAACATCTGCATTTTTTATTAGAGACATATACCAAAGATATTTACGTCCACGAGCAAAAAACCGTGAACTTATTATCGGATCATACTTTTTCATTTTTGTACTGGTTGCTGTTAGCTATAGCATGGCTTATACGGTGAAAAGCATAAATGATATTTGGGGATGGATTGTTATGGGTTTAGGAAGTGGATTAATCATCCCGGCAATGTTTAAATTTTATTGGTGGCGATTTAATGGCGGTGGATTCGCGGTTGGTACAATAGTTGGACTTATTGCTGCCTTCGTCCAACGGGCTTTCTTTCCTGAGCTTGTTGAATGGCAACAATTTATCATTCTTTCACTAATTTCATTAATAGCCACAATTATTGGTACCTATTTGACCAGTCCAATCGATACAAAAGTAATCAATCATTTTTATGCCACAACCCGTCCATTCGGATTCTGGGGTCCAATTAAACAAAAATTGAAACCAGAAATTCGTATTAAAATGTCAGCGGAACATAAAAATGATTTGATAGCATTGCCATTTACATTAGGCTGGCAGATCACTTTATTTTTATTGCCAATGCAATTAATAATCCACTCCTATAATACCTTTAAAATAACATTGCTAATTTTTATTTTTTGTTTTATTGGTATGTATTGGTTTTGGTATCGTAATTTACCACCTAAAGGTAAGGCATTTTCTGACTCTGGAAAGGATTCAAATCTATCAGAAGATGTGTATTTAACGAATGAATAACAATTCGGATAAATTCTTAGATGCTTGTTTGGAGTATAATGAGTTTATCTTATGATTCATCAACAGCTTGCTGCGTGGTGATTCAATTGTAAAACGGCAAATCAGCATAGTGCTACTAACTCGAAGCTTAGATATTGTTCATAACTCCGCAGCAAAGCCAAAAGGCAGGTTTGGATTTGAAATGATGCATCAAAAAACTTGAATATGCATTAATTCACTCATTACTTGATCTGAGTATTTATGGGATTACTAAAGATGAACACGGACGATTTCTTAAAATATTGAACGGGAATTGGCAATAAATGTAAAAATGATTCTGTCAAATCGATTATAATTACAAAGGTATGCGCTAATAAATGATGAAATCGGAATACATTATTTATGCTATCGGAAATACGCATCTCGATCCGGTATGGCAGTGGAATATACAAGAAGGATATGAAGAAGTATTCAATACTTTTCGTTCCGCTTTGGACAGATTGAAGGAATTCCCTGAAGTTTATTTTGTCGCCAGTTCAGCACAATTTTATGAATGGGTGGCAGAAGCAGATCCGGATATGTTTGCAGAAATTGCAGCATTTGTTCGGGAAGGTCGATGGATACCTGTCGGAGGCTGGTGGGTTGAATGTGATATCAATTGCGCTACCGGTGAATCATTAGTAAGACAGGGATTATATGCTCAGCGTTTTTTTGAAAAATATTTTGGCAGAAAAGCCCGTATCGGTTTTTCACCGGACACTTTCGGTCATGCCTGGACCATACCACAAATTCTGAAAAAGCAAGGTATGGATAGTTACTTTTACATGCGACCGGAAATGCACGAAAATCAAACTATACCAGCGCCACTATTCCGTTGGGAAGGAGCAGATGGCAGTCAGGTGCTTGCCGTGTCTATTATTCGTTCCTATACTGCAAAACATACAGAAATTGAAGAAAGAGTTCAGGAATATTTCGAAGAATACAGCAGGGACTTACATGCAGTGAAGAAAATAGCAGTCTTTTATGGTGTTGGCAATCATGGGGGAAGTCCGACAATTGCCACGATTAAAAAAATCAAATCGCTACAACAGAGTTCCCTGCCCGGAATACGTTTTTCGTCTCTGGAGGAATACATTGATGATATTCAGGAATTTATCCCCAATTTACCGGTTTTTGCAAATGAACTAGTCCATCATGCACGGGGCTGTTATTCCGCCTGTGCTGATGTTAAAAAATGGAATCGCCAAACATGCTCTGCTCTGGTCCAGACTGAGAAATACGCAACAATTGCAAACATACAAACTGATTTCAAATACCTGGGAGATGATATACAGTCTGCCTGGAAAAAAGTATTATTCAATCAGTTCCATGATATTCTTGCAGGCTCTTCGATCGAAGAAGCTTACCAGGATGCAGGGCGTGAATATGGATATGCTTTGACGATAGCACATGATATTTCCATGAAAGCGCTGCGTTCACTGGTAAGCAAAATATGGACTGCTGATGCTAAATATCCGACATCGATACCTTTTGTCGTGTTTAATCCATGCTCATTTTCAGTCCAACAGTATGTCGAATTTGAATCTGAAATACCGGATCCGGAAATGGTCGATACAGAACAGATAATTATGAGGTACAGTACTCATATACCATTTCCCAAAACTGAAATTGTACTTCGTAATTCAGAGGGAAAAGCGATACCCTATCAAATGTTACCTACTGCTGCTTCCAAACAAGAAAATCAACCGTCCCGGATTCGATTCCTTTTTCGAGCCGACGTCCCTGCTTTCGGGTATCATGTTTATCGACTCGACTCTGGTCGCAAGGAGTCACCACCCAAATTAGATGGTTTGACAGTTAAAGAAAATTTACTGGAAAACGACCTGGTTCGGATTGAATTCGACAAAACAACCGGTGCAGTCATTTCTTATCATGACAAAAAGTTGAAAAAGGAATATTTCAAACCACCAGGTACAATCTCTGTGGTACTCGAAGATCCGGATGATACATGGGGACATAAGATTCAAGCGTATGATAAGGAACTGGGTATATTTGGAAATGCTTCGATGAAAATAATAGAGGCCGGACCCGAACGTGCGCGGATTCAGGTAAAAACTTTTTGGGGAGATTCCTTTATTGTTCAGGATTATTCACTGTATCGGGAATCTCCTGATTTGGAATGCAAAATTCTGATTAACTGGCATGAAAAATATCGTGTGCTTAAATTAAGTTTTCCGACAGTATTGGAAAATGGTAAATGTACATATTCCATACCTTATGGATTTATTGAACGACCAATGTCCGGAAACGAGGAACCGGGACAGGAATGGATTGATGTAAGCAGTACAAATGACAAAAACAAATTCGGCTTTGCTTTAATTAATGATAGTAAATGCGGCTATAGCGTAAATAATGGGGATATCCGTTTGACTGTTTTTCATAGCACAGCGTGGTCTCATCATAATCCGGAAATTGTTACCGAGCAGGATAATTGCCGTTATATGGAACAGGGGATTCACGAATTCACTTACCTACTGGTACCCCATGCAGGTGATTGGCGTGCGGCGGCTATTCCACAAGTTGCTGAGGCAATGTTGATGCCTCCGCGTATCGTCTGCTCTGGCGTCCATCCGGGTAAATTTCCATTTCAAAAAAGTTTTGTCTCAACTTCAATGAAGAATGTGTCCATCACCGTTATTAAACGTGCAGAAGACAGAGCTGGAATAATTTTACGTTGCGTTGAATTGTATGGACGGGCTGTTCGAGGTACTATCGAGATCGTACCGATGAATCGCAAACTGACGATTGAAATAAATCCGTATGAAATTAAAACATTATATATCCCTTTTAATGACAAAGATGATATTGAGGTTGTAAATCTCTTGGAAGAATAATAGTAACTAAAAAACTATTTTCGATTTCATTTAGGTGACAATGCTATTTATAATTAAAGCTGCAATTGGCAATCATCGGTTGGATTATAAGTTTGAAAATAGAGTTCAATAAAATTATAGAATCACGAATGAACTTTGACATATTTTTGCCAATGCAACACGCAGTTGGGATTCGGCAAGCCCTGGGTACGGGACATATCGTTGAATTACTGCTCTGGCGCACTCTCTTTAGGCGAATCTTTACAATAGTAGAAATGTTCCGAAGGCGCATCCGCCTTTGGCGTGATCAGCCTTAGGATAATCTGTATTTATAATGATACGCCGCGGATGGATCAACATAACCATCTAGTATTGAAAAGACACGATCAGTCGTCAAAAATTCAAAAACTAAAAATTAGCTAGATAACCAACTAAATAACGAGAATGTACTATTTAGGTATCGATCAGGGAACAACAGGAACGACATCACTCATTTTTAATGATAGCTGGAAGATATGCGCAAAGGGCTATGCCGCACACACACAATACTACCCAACACCGGGCTGGGTCGAACACAATCCCATAGAAATATGGAATAAGACAAAAGAATCCGTGTCAATTGCTTTAAGCGATGCAGGTATCAAAGCAAGAAACCTACGTGCGATTGGTATTGCAAACCAGGGGGAAACATGTCTGGTATGGGACAGTAAAACAAGCCAACCTATTTATAATGCCATCGTCTGGCAAGATCGAAGGACGGCTCAAGCAGCAGACGCTTTGAAACGAAATTATACCCAACTTATATCTCGGAAAACGGGCGTACAAGTCGATGCATATTTTTCTGCGCTCAAAATTAAATGGATACTCGATAATATTGTTGATCCCTTGAAGCAGATTAAAAAAAATAATCTAATGGCGGGCACGCTGGACACATGGTTACTATGGAAAATGACCGGCGGTCGAATATTCATGACCGATCCATCGACCGCATCCAGAACGATGCTTTTTAACCTTCATACTCAAAAATGGGACGATGAAATTTTGGATATCATCGGAATCCCTAAATCTCTCCTCCCCGAAATCTACAACAGCGCTTCGATCTATGGACACACTTCCCCCGACAACTTGTTTGGCGCCAAAATCCCAATTGCCGCCAGTGTTGTTGATCAAGCGGCGGCATTGTTTGGGCAAGCATGCTTTCACGAAGGCGCTGTTAAAACAACATATGGCACCGGGTGTTTTATGTTGCTCAATACCGGGCACAAACCGATTCATTCAAAAAATCGACTTATTACAACAGTTGTGTGGAAAATCGGCGACGAACTGAGCTATGCGCTTGATGGCGGCGTTTATATTGGCGGCGCGGCGGTTCAATGGCTTAAAGACGGGCTGCAAATTATTGACTCCCCTAACGAAACGGAAATCTTGGCGCGTAAGGTATCTGACACCGGAGGCGTCTATTTTGTGCCAGCATTTGTGGGATTAGCTGCTCCTTATTGGGATCAATACGCCAGAGGCACAATTATCGGCATTACAGGGGGAACGACACGTGAACACATAGCGCGTGCCACTTTGGAGGCGATCGCTTTTCAGGTTGCAGAAAATCTGTCTGTTATGCAGCGAGATTCAGGAATATCAATCGATGTTATGAAAGTAGATGGTGGCGCTAGTGTCAATGAATTTCTCATGCAATTTCAGGCAGATATGTTGGGGATTCCTGTGGAAGTGCCCGTCATTCATGAAACAACCGCGCTTGGCGCAGCACAACTGGCAGCATTAGGAATCGGCGACATTAACCTTGAAGATTTAAACGGCGTTTGGAAATTATCAAAAAGATATGAACCATCAATTGGCGAAGATGAACGACAGTCACGAATGCATCAGTGGAAAAAAGCTGTCGCACGCTCAAGGCAATGGGCGGAATGTTAACGCAATATCGCGATTAGCAGTAGTGGATTTGTTTTCAAATTAATTGAATATTTTTCAACATTGATCTAAATAAATCCAATTTAATGAAAGTAGAAACATGCCAAAAATTATAAAATTATCCATCGCTCGTCAAGCGCTCTTTATCTTACTTCTCCTTATCATACAAGTCTCCAATTTAATAAGCAATTCCAAAAGTACGCCTAATTATTATACAAAAGAAGATACATGGTTTGAATCCCTGTTTGAGTCGCGCAAAAATCTGGAATCGTACAAGGACAAACTCTATAATAATCTCACATTTAATTTGGGAGATTGGTATTCCATCGGGCCGTTCAAAGATACGGAAATTGTGCCATTCGAGCGTCCATTTCCACCTGAGCAGGAAATAGAACTTGACAAAATTTATACTAAGGACAAACTTCGTTGGGTGAAACAACCTAACTGGCAAGATGATAATGTGCATGCTTTTGAACAAACCGATCTATCTGCCATGTATTTGTTCAGAACAATTCAATCCAAAAAAGATACGACAATTGACATTTACATAGGCAGTGATGATAATTTAAAAATATGGCTTAATCAAAATCTTGTCCACTCGAACGAGGTTTTTCGCAGCGTTACACCGGGAGATGATCATGTCGTTTTATCTCTGCAAAAAGGAGAAAACCAACTTTTAATGAAAGTTGTAAACCGATTTGGAGGGTTTGGTTTCTGTTTTTCATTAGTTGAGGGCAATCCGGCGCAAATTCTGTGGGGCAAATTGATTCAAGACTTTACGGGCGAACAAAAGCTGCGGGAGATGATTTGGGAACAAGCAGACAACATTTGGACAAACGATTTGAATTTAGATGGCTACGCCGACCTTGCACGTCGTTATCTGAATGCATATCGCAAATCCTGCGAAGAACGGGGCATCGAACCAAATTTAATTGGAAATGATGTCCAATCATTCACTGATGTCTTTCAAATTCGCGACGCTTATATCGATTCACGCACCAAAGAATATGTAATTTTAACACCTGAGCCTCCCGAAACACCACGCATTAACGGACCCCAAATATTTGGGGTGCGCCCGGGTCATCCCTTTCTCTATACAATTCCTGCAACCGGAAACAGACCAATCAAGTTTGAAGCGGATAATCTTCCACATGAGCTCGCTTTGGATGCATCAACAGGCCGAATAACTGGCGCCATTGCTAAAAAATGCGAATATAAAATTACACTACGGGCAACCAATGCATTTGGCATTGATGAAAAAAATTTTAAAATTGTCGTTGGCGACAACATTGCCTTAACACCACCATTGGGCTGGAATAGCTGGAACTGTTTCGGTTGTGAAATTACAGCGGAAAAAATAAAAGCCGCTGCTGATGCAATGGTCAGTTCCGGCTTAATAAACCATGGTTGGAGCTACATCAATATCGATGATTGCTGGATGAAAATTCCTGCCAAAACCGATCCAATTTTTGATGACTCAACGAAATATAAAAACTATTCACATTTATCATTCAAATATAAAGATAAGATAAAAAATTTAAGAGATGATGAGCGTAGCATCGTCGGCGACACACGGGATGCAAACGGCAGAATTCTGACAAATGAAAATTTCCCGGAAATGAAAAATCTGGTGGATTATATTCACAACATCGGTTTAAAGACCGGCGTCTATATTTCACCAGGACCGACGACCTGCCAGTGCTACATTGGCAGCTATAAGTTTGAGTCTGAAGATGCCCGCCAATTTGCTGATTGGGGCTTTGATTATCTGAAATACGATTTGTGCGGCTACCGAGCTGTCATTAAAGAACAATCTGCTGAAAACCTGAAAGCTGTGTACCAACTCATGAGAACGAAGTTGGATAGTGTCGACAGGGATATTGTGTACAGCATTTGTCAGTATGGTATGGCAGATGTCTGGAAGTGGGGCGCTGAAGTCGGCGGCAACTGCTGGCGCACGACCGGCGATATTAGGGACACCTGGGAAAGCATGGCGGGCATTGGCTTCTCTCAGGACGGTCTCGAAAAGTACGCAGGTCCCGGACATTGGAATGATCCGGACATGCTGGTCGTCGGCCAGGTCGGCTGGGGATCAAATTTACATCCAACCCAATTAAGCGCCAATGAACAATACACACATATTAGTCTATGGAGTTTGCTCTGTTCGCCGCTGCTAATTGGCTGTGATATGACACGGCTCGATCCGTTTACGCTTAACTTGTTAACAAATGACGAGGTTTTGGCAGTCAATCAGGATCCGCTTGGCCAACCGGCAAGCCGGATAAATAAAAATGGGGACACACAGATTTGGGCCAAAACGATGGAAGACGGCTCCCTTGCAATTGGACTCTTCAATTTAGGCGACAAAAAAGCAGATGTAATATTAAGTTGGAAAGATTTAAAAATTGAGGGGAAATGGAAAATTCGGGATTTGTGGCGACAGCACGACCTGGGAATTTTTGAGAAAACGTTTACAACACAGGTATTGCGCCATGGCGTTGTGTTCGTGAGAGCCTTTCCAAACGAATAAACTATCACATTTATCAATTCAAGCATCCAATGAGAAAAATGATGATCCATAAAAATAGCATGAGCCGACGAAATTTCTTAAAAATTGCCGCCGCTGCTGGAGTGTCCTCTTTCAACGGATTTCAGATCGCTGGATGCGCGACTGCACAAAATGCAGGATTAATCGAAAGAATCGAACCATCAGTCATCTGGCCCGGTCGAACGGCCGGGACGGCCTGGTTTCATCCGCGAGCTTGCATGCTGCCTTCAGCATCGAAATCTATAGCGCTAATGACGTGTCAGGCCATCTCCGGCTCCGACGTTTTTGGACAGGTCTATTGGTCTCGCTCAAAGGACAATGGGCGCGCCTGGACAGAACCGCAGCCAATCCCTTCGTTTGGCCGGCAAATGCTCCCCACTGGCATTGAAGAAGGTGTCTGCGACGTTGTGCCGGAATATCATGCGAAAACAAACACCGTTTTAGCAATTGGACACAATGTATATTATAAAGATAATGTTTTGACGCTGCCCTACGAAAATCGGTATCCTGTTTATGTTGTCCGAGATGAAAATGGCAATTGGTCCAACCGGAAGAAATTGGAATGGGATCATCCCGAAACATCGGGTATTTATACCTGTGGTTGTTCCCAACGCGTAACCTTGGAGAATGGGCACATAATCATCGCGCTCTCCTTTGGCCCCAAAGAGCGAAAAGACAGAAAAGTGTGCTCAGTATTATGCTCATTTGATGGAAAAAATCTGAACATTATAAATAAAGGAAACGAACTCGAATTAGCGGTGAAACGCGGCTTGCTGGAGCCTTCACTCGCGCAGTTCAAAGATCGTTATTTCATGACTATTCGAGCTGAAGACAGACATGGCTATCTTTCTGTTTCTAATGATGGGCTTAATTGGGAACAGCAACAGCCCTGGCGTTGGGATGACGAGGAACCACTCATCATGTCAACAACCCAGCAACATTGGCTTGTTCATAGCCACGGTTTGTTGCTCGTTTACACTCGTAAAGCAAAGCAAAATGTAAATGTGATGCGCTGGCGTTCTCCGTTGTACATCGCGCAAGTGGATACAGTTAAACAATGTTTAATTCGCGATAGTGAAAAAATTGTGTTTCCCTTAATTGGCGACGGCATTAATGATCCGGACCACGTTGCTCGCATGGGCAATTTTCATGTGGTTAATGCTTCCCACCATGAATCATGGGTCACGGTTGGGGAAACTCTACCACACGATAAATGGAAAGGCGACACATTATTAAGCAGAGTAATTTGGAATTAAGCTAATGTGTTTGTGAACATTTAACGAGAATATATCAGTTCATTTTAAAAAGGTTGAGATTAAAATGCAAAACTATACGAGAAGATCATTTCTCAAATCCATTGGCGCCGGAATTCTCATGACATCAACGCTGGGATTGCCAATGTGCTCAAACAAGAAAGATCGTCCGAACATCATTCTCATCATTGGCGATGACATCAGTTGGAACGATTTAGGTTGCTACGGTCATCCCACAATCCGCACGCCCAACGTAGACAACCTGGCAGCCAACGGAGTGCGGTTTACACGCGCATTTTTAACCGCAAGCTCCTGCAGCCCAAGCCGGTGCAGCATTATTACCGGACGTTATCCGCATAATACGGGAGCTGCCGAACTGCACACTCCCCTGCCTCCGGATCAACTGCCATTCCCATTACGATTAAAAGAAAATGGCTACTACTGCGCCCAGGGCGGCAAATGGCACATGGGTGAAGAGACAAAACGCGCTTTTGATGTAATACGTGAAACCAAACCGCCCGATGATCCCGGTCGGGAAAAGGAATGGCTGCCGCTGCTGCAAAATCGTCCCAAAGATAAACCATTCTTCATGTGGTTTGCAAGTTTTGACGCTCATCGAACTTGGGACGATCAAATTTTCCTAATACGACACGATCCTGCGGATGTCCACGTTCCCAAATATCTGGTTGACGCTCCCAAAACGCGACAGGATATTGCTTATTATTATGATGAGGTGGCAAGACTCGATTATTATGTTGGCGAGGTTGAAAAGGAATTGGAACGACAGGGCATTGCAGAAAACACCGCTATTATTTTCATGGCGGATAATGGACGGCCTTTTCCCCGCTGCAAAACGCGCGTGTACGACAGTGGCATGAAAACGCCGTTTATCATCAAATGGCCCAAAGGCGTAAAACAAACAGGCAGCGTTTGCAACAGCCTGATTAGCGCGATTGATATCGGGCCGACGATTCTTGAATTAGCTGGCGTCCCAATAAATGAATCGTTCCAGGGGTGCAGTTTTGCTTCGTTGCTAAAAAATCCGAACAAGGAATTTAGGCGCTATGTTTTTTCCGAGCATAATTGGCACAATCATGAGGCGTTGGAACGAATGGTTCGCTCCAGGGATTTTCTGTACGTGCTGAATGAACGCCCACAGTTCTCTAATTGCGGCCCAACCGATTCGAACCGGAGCGACTCGCAGCAGGACTTGAACGCTCGTCGGGCTGCAGGAACGCTAACTCCGGAACAAAATGATGTCTTCCTGGCGCCGCGTCCACACGAAGAATTGTTTGATGTGAAAGATGATCCGGAGCAATTCGAAAATGTCGCAGACGATCCCAAATATGCCGAGCCATTGCAGGAAATGCGCCAAATCATGCAACGCTGGCGCGATGAGACAGCGGACACAACGCCCGAAAATTTGACACCCGATTGGAACGCTCGGTTTACGGCTGAAAAGTTAGATATTGAGCATGTTCGCGGTGAAATGCCCGGAGCAGCAAAAAATGCGGAAAGAGTAAACATGGAGGGGCCATTTTAATAAATGAAGCAGCTTTTGGCTATTTACCTCTGGCTGTTATTTACGCTTCTGCCTAAGCACAGTAGAATGCGATTTGCTTAACCGGCATTCTTCGTATAAAGGCCAAAGAAAAGATAACGAGGCAATATGACAAAACGTGATCGTGTTATCTACGCCATTGAGCATCGTACGCCGGACAGGCTGCCGGTAAATGATTCGTTCTGGGAAGACACTCATTCGCGATGGATGGCGGAAGGATTGCCGCCTGACGCCATCCTGCGTGAGTATTTCGACTTTGATATTGCTGATTTCAGCCTCGACGCCTCGCCCGGTTTTGAAGCCAAATTGCTATCTGAAGACGATGAGTATTTTACAATGCAGGACCGATTCGGATATGTTGCCAGAAAAACCAAAGGAAAATCTCGGACAATTGATTATAAATCGTACCCCGCGCCCGATCAGGATTGCTGGAAGTCTGTCAAACGAAAGTTTCAGTCGAAGCAGTTAGATAAAAGTTCTTTGATCGATAACATTGGTTTCCCGTTTCGATTAAGTCCGGCGCCATCGTGGGCCGAGGCGCGTAAAAAGTATGAAGCTGCGCACACTGACGAGTATTATATCCTTGCAAACGCCTACGGACCGCACGAAGCGACATGGCGTTTGCACGGTTTCACCGAGACATTGTTGGATATCGCCATGGATCCGGAATTCATCATTGATATTGCATCCACTTATGTGGATTCATTCATGGAGACTATCGAGGCTTGCATTGATCGCGGCATGACTCCCGACCGTTTCTGGATGATCGATGATGTCGCCGCCACGCGCGGCATGCTGTTCTCGCCCGATCATTGGCGGCAACTGTACAAACCGCTTATCGCTAAGATTGGACATTTTCTAAAAAGCGCGGGCATACACTTTTGGATGCATTCCTGCGGCAACTGCGAGCCGATTTTTGATGACCTAATCGAATGCGGATTGCAGGTGATCAATCCATTGGAGGCAAAATCCGGCTTGGATGTCTGTAAGCTAAAAGATAAATACGGAACGCAGCTTTGCTTCTACGGAAATATCGATGTGCGCAACATGTCTGCTGACGATGAAACATGCGAACAGGAAATTAAGCGAAAACTATCCTGTTTCCAACAAGGCGGCTATATTTATCATTCGGATCACTCGGTACCGCCAGAGGTCAGTTTGAACCAATACAATCAAGTCATGGAATACGTACGACGGTATGGCGCACAATAAATTCAGAAATTGGGGATTTCATTTTAGATTCACATGGAGGAAATTATGAACCATCTCAACAGAAGAAATTTCTTCAAACTAGCCGCTGCCGGAACAGCGGCGGCGGCATTATCAACAACCATCAATGCCTGCCAAAAACATGAAGGAACGTTAACCAAAAAAGATGGACTGCTCCGTTTAAAACTTGGAATCGCATCCTATACATTCCGTCATTTCAATCTCGATGACACAATCGCCATGACAAAACGCCTGGGCATTACTCACATCGCGCTGAAGAGTTTCCATCTGCCTCTGGAGAGCGCCGATTCAGAAATTGCAGCAACAGCTAAAAAAGTAAGGAATTCCGGACTTGAATTGTACGGATGCGGCGTTATCTATATGAAAAAAGAAGATGACGTGCATCGGGCGTTTGACTACGCCAAAGCAGCGAGCGTCAAAGTGATTATCGGCGTCCCGGAGTATGAGTTGCTCGAATTGGTGAATCAGAAAGTAAAGGAATATGATATAAAAGCAGCGATTCATAATCACGGTCCTGGCGACAAAATCTACCCCAGCGCGGAAAGCATTTATGAACGTGTCAAGGATATGGATCCACGCATGGGCTTGTGTATTGACATCGGTCATTCTAAAAGATTGAACGCCGATTTGTCGGATGATTTTATCCGATTTTTTGATCGCGTGCATGATATTCATTTTAAAGATGTCACATCAGCATCCGCAGCGGGCACAACAATCGAAACGGGGCGCGGTGTTGTTGACGTGCCGAAAGCGCTCAAAACATTGCTTGATCTCAAATATCAGGGCATTGTCTCTTTGGAATTCGCCAAAGATGAGGAGGATCCCTTGCCGGGTGTTGCTGAGTCGCTGGGGTACATAAAAGGTGTGCTGTCGGTGATTTAGATCGTCGTTCCGATGGAGAGCAAATGCATTGTAGTTATAAGTAATTTCGTCATTTGATGATTTGTTGACGTCGGAATCTCATCTTTTTACGCATACAATGAAGCGGTGCGCTGCCCAGGGGGACAGTGAGATGGAATCAGGGGGATGTTTACCACTTGGCCAACTATTAATACAATATACAACTCTAATATAAATTGGAGGCTACATTGAAAAATACCATCATATCACTACTCTTTTTATTAATAATCGCCAATTGCAGCCAGGGCAAGAAAGATGCCTGGGTCGCGTCCGCCCCTGCCGGAAAGGCGCTAACCGCCATCAATAAAGATGGCAAAACAGTCATCCCGAATGGCCGGTTCATCACTCCTCACGGAAAACAAATTATGGTGGCGCCGCACCCGTACGGCCTGACGCTCAGTCCTGATGGAAACATCGCTGTGACGGCTAATTCAGGCGTGCGACCGTTTTCAATTTCAATCATCAGAAATATTTTAAGCGCCAATCCCGACGTACAACAAATCCCGCCAGGAGGCACGACTGATAAAGGCGTTCTTGCAGCGGTATTCATGGGCCTTGCTATTTCGCCTGACAATAGCTATGTGTATGTGGGTGGTGGTCAGGAAGGAAAAGTGTTCATATTCGATTTAAATTCCGGCAAACGGCGCGGTGCAATTAATTGCAACACATCATGGAATGAAGTTGATTATAAGGACAGTTATATCGGTGATTTAGTCATGAACAAGTCCGGGACACTATTGTATGCGGTCGATCAGACGAACTTCCGCACTATCATAATTGATGTAAAGCGCGAAAAGCTGATTGCCAGTGTCCCTGTCGGCCGCTATCCGTTTGGCATCACACTTTCCCCGGATGAGAGCCGTATTTATGTCGCCAATGTTGGCATGTTTGAATATAGCATCATCACCCCTATCAATAAAGATGACAATCGTCCCGGCATGAAATTTCCTCCGTTTGGCTATCAAACTGAAAAAGCTGCTGAAGGTGTTGAAATTGATGGATTCAAAGTTTCGGGACTTGGCGATCCTAACGTGCCCGAATCATTTTCGGTGTGGACGATCGATGTTAAATATCCGCAAGCAGCCAAAGTGACCGCAAAAATCAAAACCGGATTTCTTGTCGGACAAATGGTTGAAGATTTCCCGGCTGTGGGAGGCGCAAGCCCCAATTCCGTAGTTGCGACTCAAAACCGTGTTTATGTCAGCAACGGTAATAATGATTGCATTTCTGTGATTGATACAGAACTGGACACAGTAATCGCCAACATTCACTTATCAATCGATGAACGGGTGCGGCATCTGCGCGGCGTCATCCCGTTTGGCTTAGCGCTCTCCCCTGATCAAAAACGCTTGTATGTTGCCGAGTCTGGCATTAACGCTGTCGCGGTGATCGAACTTTCTGATAATTCGGTGCTGGGACATATTCCTGTTGGGTGGTTTCCTTCAAAACTAAAGGTGACTGATGATGGCGGTAAATTGATTATTGCCAATGCAAAAGGTTTCGGAAGCGGCCCCAATGGCGGACCTGATTTTGAGTTGGGACCACGTGGCAGCTATGTGGGGAATCTAATGAACGGCATGGTTTCAGTGATTGATATTCCATCTGACGATCAACTGAAAAACGAAACAATGCAGGTTATAAAGAACAACTTTAAGTTTGAAAAGATATCGGCTAATGAATTTGCCTGGCGAAAACAAAATCCTGTTCCCCTTTATGCTGGTGAAAAGGAATCGCCAATAAAACACATTGTATTCATTACCAAAGAAAATCGTACGTTTGACGAAGTGTTTGGCGGGAAAGAAAATGTCAACGGTGAGCCGTCGTTAGCACGATATGGCGCAGGCGTGACCTTCACGAATATGGATAACAAGCAAAAAGTCGAAAATGCAACGGTGATGGTCAATCACTTAAGTTTGGCGGATCGATTTACCATTTCCGATAATTTCTATTGTGATTCTGATGTCTCCGCTGACGGCCATCGCTGGTTGGTTGGCACATATCCCAATGAATGGGTGGAATCGACAGTCCCGGCATCATACGGCGGCGGCAGACGAATGAAGCCCGATTCGCCCGCGCCCGGCGTGCTTGCATTTGTGGGCTCGTCCGGCGCCATATATCCCGAAGATTACAATGAAGCCGGATCAATTTGGGATCACTTTGATCGCAACAATATTGACTATTTCAATTTTGGCCTGGGCTTCGAATTTGCGCCAGCGTTTGAAACGCAGGAATACAAATATACAGGGATACGGCTTGCCATCAACTATCCCATGCCTGGGTCGTTACATGAGCATACATCACGCATGTACGCGACGTTCAATATGAACATTCCGGATCAATTCCGTGTGACAATGTTCATGAAAGAATTCAAAGAACGTTGGCTTGGCGAAAATAAAATGATGCCTGCAGCGATGACAATATTCCTGCCCAATGATCATGGCTCACAGGAACGGCCGAATGATGGCTACCCATATCGGGAAAGTTATATGGCGGATAACGACCTTGCATTAGGCCGCATCGTTGAATTTCTATCGAACACCCCTTATTGGAAAAACATGGCCATTTTTGTCACGGAGGACGATCCCCAGGGTGGCGTCGATCATATCGACGCGCATCGCAGTATACTGATGGTGATATCGCCTTATGCAAAGAAAAACTATGTCAGTTCTGTGCATTATAGTTTTGGCAGCATTATGAAAACTTTCTGGCACATTCTCGGCATTCCTTATTTGAACCAATACGACGCCGGAGCCACAGATTTGGCTGACTGTTTCATGGATGAACCGGATTTGACGCCTTACGTGGCGAAAAAAGTCGACGAACGTATTTTTATCCCCCAAAAAGCATTAGATCCGCTTGATGAAAAGTTTGACTGGGAAAGCCTAAACGAATCGCCCGAATTGGACAATCCTGACATTATGCAAAAATGGATGCGAGAAGATGATAAGGAACGGGAAAAGTTGAGGAAGTAAATCTCTACCGATCCCAAATGAATTGATCTTTTGCAGCAATGGTTGAACATCCCCCTGATCCTGATCTACGCTCACAAGCGAGCAGATCAGAATCGTCCCCCCTTCGAAGGGGGAATATTTCATCCTGCATGTTTTTCGGCAGGATGAAATCAGGGGGATGTTCTCCACCGCAGCAAAATATCCCAAATTTCCAACATAATAATTACATTTTAAACACCTCAAGCACAACTCAACGGAGCACAAACGAAATGACCATTGAAAAATCGTTTAATTTAATTCCGGCTGTCTTCACCCCAATGTCACCCAATGGTGATATTAACCTTTCTGTAATTAAATCCTATGCACAACATCTTTATAAGAATGGCATGTCAACTATCTTTGTCAACGGCACTACGGGGGAAAGCCTGTTTTTGACTGTTGAAGAGCGTAGGTTAATCATGGAAGAATGGAGCCGCGTATCCCCGCCTGAGATGCAATTCATTACGCATGTCGGGCACAATTGCATCAAATCGGCCAAGGAACTGGCCAAACACGCGCAACAGTTGAACGTCCACGCAATATCAGCGATGACGCCGATCTTCCTCAAACCTGCAACGGATGACGATCTCATCGACTTTTTACTGGAAATCGCCATGGAAGCTCCGGACACGCCGTTTTACTTTTATTATATTCCATCAATGTCACATTATTATTTAAATATGCTCGAGTTCCTTGAAAAAGCCATCAAACGCATCCCGACGCTTGTCGGTGTGAAATATACAAGCGAAGATTTAATGGAATATCGGAAGTGCGTTGTAAAATTTGGGGATAAACTAAACATTTTATTTGGCCGCGATGAATTATTGCTCCATGGATTAATGCTTGGCGCAAAAGGCGCCGTCGGAACCAACTATAACTTTATTGGCCCCTTATTCCTTAAAATTGTCGCTGCTTATCAGGCCGGACAAATAGAAAAAGCCCGACTCATTGCCGATAAAACAACCGCTTTTGCCAACATTTTTGTCTCATCCGGTTTTCTGTCCATAGGAAAACCATATATGAATGAATTTGGCGTGGATTGCGGAACAGTGCGGCTTCCGCTGAAAACAATTTCTGACGAACGTTACAATAAATTTTTACAAGATATCGCGGCCCTGGAATTAGACAAAATCTAACACTACACTTCCAAATTAAGGAATGGCATATTGAGAACGAAAAATTCATTTAAATTATTTAGCTTATTTCTTCTCATAAACTCTACTTTATTTCTGCAATCCTGCGGCAATCAGTCAAGCGGCGTCAATGATGTCGTGCGCAAGAAAGCCGTTAACGAACTCCACACTGTTTTGAAAACGCAATCGCAATGGGTGAAAGTTCACGCCGCGGAATATCTGTTGGCGTTAAGTTATCCTGATAGCATAAAAGAAATCTTCCTGGATGAACTGCAAAACTATGGGACAACGCCACAGTATCGAATCGGCATTTGGCGAACATTAGCCAGAGCCTCGTACGACGCAAACGAAAAGCAAAAATGGATCGATCACATTTGGGACTCATTTCTCGACGATAATAGCCCCGACCGCATGCACGCCGCTGAAACGCTTTCCAAGTTGAATGAGAACTTGCTTTCCCGTAACCCAAAGATTGCAATGAGTCTTGCACAAGGCGATGATAAAAAACTCGCAGCGTTTGTAAGTTGGGGCATGGCAGTCAATTCCGATAACCAGCTTTATATCAATCAATTGGTTGGCATGTTGAATTCGGATGACCTGGAGACACGCAAACTTGCCGCGTACGGAATTCGTTTAAACATTCCCATTAATCCCGAACAATGGGACGTTCTATATCAGGCGGCCATAAATGAGCCGGACAGTTCTTCTGCTGCTGTCTACTTAGTTGGCGCCGCTCTTGTTCGCCTGCCAGAGCAGCACGAGTCAGATGAAATCAGGGCTCAACTGGACAAGCGGTTGAGAAAATTCATGTTTTCAAAGACAAAGGAAAACCGATTTCACGCCTGCGAAGCGCTTGCCGCCAATGGGGCAATTGATGACGTTCAATTTCTGACCAAATTATTGAACGGGAAATCTTCGTTGCAGGACGATACATTATCTCCCGATATTTTGGCAGCTCAAAATGCCGATGTTCGAAGCGCCGCTGCCAACGCTATCTTGCGGATATATCGCCGCCTGCCTCACAAAATGGCGTTTGCAGACTGGTTCGTAATAGCGCTTTACGGCATCGGCATGTTGACAATTGGCTGGTACTACGCGGGAAGAACAAAAAGCTCCGAAGATTACAATCTTGGCGGCCGAAATATGAATCCGGTAATGGTGGGTTTGTCGCTGTTTGCTTCTATCTTAAGCACGCTAAGCTATTTGGCTTACCCCGGAGAAATGATAAAAAACGGCCCTATTTATTTTCTCAATCTGCTGGTGTTTCCGCTTGTGTATATTATCGTTGGCTGGTTGTTCATCCCCATCATCATGCGCATGAAAGTAACCAGTGCGAATGAAATATTGGAAATAAAATTAGGCGGAAGCGTACGGCTGCTCGGCACATTTTTCTTTTTGTCGCTGCGGCTGTTGTGGATGGCGACCATCATCTATGCTACGGTCGACAATATTCTGTTACCAATCTTCGGCATTAATTCCCAATATTTACCGCTCATCTGTGCAGCGATGGGAATTGTGACTCTGGCGTACACATCTATGGGTGGATTACGCGCCGTGGTATTAACGGATGTGATTCAAACAGTTATCCTCATTGGTGGAATTATTGTCACAATTGTATTAATCAGCATTCATTTTGGAGGGGTCTCTGCATGGCTGCCCAGCGATTGGCCGGTACACTGGCCCAAGGCTAAATTCGGCTTTGATCCAACCACGCGTGTCACAATGGCCAACGCTATGCTGATGGTTTTTATGTGGTATATTTGCACTGCCGGCTCCGATCAAATTGCAATTCAACGCTATCTCGCCACCAAAGATGCAAAATCCGCGCGACACACATTTGGCATTTCAGTCGCCACCAATTTAGTCGTTCAGGTCTTGCTCGGGCTTGCCGGCCTGGCGCTGCTGGCCTTCTTTACCGCAGCGCCGAATCTCCTGCCCGATGGCAATACAATTTTTTCAGTTTCTGACCGTCTTTTTTCTCAATTTATTTTACTAAAACTGCCCGTCGGAATTACCGGACTCCTTACCGCAGGGCTCATGGCCGCGGCCATGTCCAGCTTGTCTTCAGGCATGAACTCATCAGCGACGGTCATCAGCGAGGATATTATTAAACGTTTTACCAGGGATAGGTTCGCTTCAGACGAACAGCAGTTGCGGCATGCGAAATATACCGCGTTTGTCATTGGAACCGTCGTGGTTATTATCAGCATGTTTTTGGGCAATGTACAGGGCAACTTGCTGGATATTCTTATTAAAGTCGTCAACCTGTTTGTCGGGCCGTTATTTTTGCTGTTCTTTATGGCAATGTTCATTCCCTGGGCGACGGCGACTGGCACATTCATCGGCGGTTTAAGTTGCACGGCAATCGCGATTGCAATTTCATTTTACAACATATTCGGTATAGCTATTCTTTGGAGTTTGCCGATTTCTTTTGCTGGCGGAGTTGTGATTGGGATAATGTTTAGTTTTTTATCGAAAGCGATTGCCAAGCAATAATTTGAAAATTGAATAAATAAATTTAACAGGAGAATTGCTATGAATAAAAGATGTCACTACAGCTTGTATTTTGCCATCATAATTATTGCGCTGCACTTCGAAACAGCCAATGCTCAGGAACGCCCATTTTTATTTACTTTTGTCACTCCGGATGCGGCGACCAATACGGCTATTCTACACTATGACGCCGCGTATGGACGCCAGACGTTCGAACCCTTGGGTGGCGGCAATTTTGAGCAGACATTCGGAATTCATACTGGCTTAAGTGAATCGCTTACGCTGATTGCGCGACTTGGGCTTGCCCACGATAACGCATCGACCCAATCATCACAACATGTTGAGTTGTTGAAGCGCGTACTTGGCTCCCAAAGCAGGATTGTTGATTTTTCTTTTGGGCCCGGCATCCGTCATGAGTACAGCGGCACGAATGTGCTGTTGGGAAGAGCCGTTATCGGTCGGCACTTTAATACGTGGCAACTCTTTAGCAATTGCCTACTTGAAAAGCCATTATCCAACAAGCGCGATGAAATTGATCTCTTCTTGACAATGGGCTGGTCGTATCAAGTTACGCCTTCGTTACAATTCGGACTTGAAGCGGTAGGACAAGACCTTGAGGGTTTCTGGCTTGAGGAAGAAACAGAAGGAGGCGCTGTTCTGTTCATTGGCCCGACTATCGTTGCTGATGTTCCATTCACTGCGTTGACAGTTACACTGGGCGGAGGTCCGATCGTACGGGCTACAAAATCGGTTCGAACAAGTTTGGCGCCCAGAGACCTGCAAACATCAAAAGAAGATGGCTATGTAGTTCGTGCGGCTTTCAATTATAAATTTTAGCGTCATTAAATTACATCAACGGAAGTAACGGCACCAGATAGATTTCTCAAAGATCCCAACGTACTGAATCCATTCAAGCCATCAGCCGGATATCTTAACTGTGCCATGCCCATTTTAGTTGGGATCAATGCTCAATAAAGTATTGAATATTTGAAGCTTGTTAAAATAGTTGACTTGATTGAGATTGTCCCTAATTGGAGCGGCCAATTTAAAGCTGTGAAACTCTGCGAAAGGAGATACAGATATGGTTAGATCTAAAGTCATACTTTTAACATCACTTTTGCTTGGCTTTCAATTGTCAACAACAAATTCCGGTTTTTCTCAAATGGAAGATTCTACAGCATACAAATGGTACAAAGGAAATACACACACGCACACCACAAATAGCGACGGCGACAGCTCTCCCGAGGTTGTGACAAAATGGTATCGCGATCATGGGTATAATTTTCTCGTCATTAGTGATCATGATACGCTGACAGAAGTTGACGATCTTAACAAAACGTTCGGAAAAGCAGGAGAATTTATTCTCATCACGGGAAGCGAAGTCACTGACTATCTTGAAAGTGAAAAGAAGGCGATTCATGTCAATTCTTTAAATCCAACAAAAAACGTTTTGCCTCAAGGCGGCGAAAATCCGGTTGAAATGCTTCAAAATAACATCGACGCCATTCGTGAAGCCTCAGCAATTCCGCAAATTAATCACCCAAATCATCGATGGTCGCTCACTGCCAATGATCTTAAACAGACACAGAATTGCGTGTTGTTTGAAGTCCACAGCGGTCACCCGATTGTAAACAATTTGAGTGGCGGCGGTTTTCCCGGTGTTGAGGAAATGTGGGATGATATTCTTTCAAGTGGCAAACTTATCTACGGGATGGGAGCCGATGACGCCCATAAATTCATTGATCCCTGGGATAAATCGGGCGCTCGACCAGGGCAAGCGTGGGTAGTGGTGCGAGCATTAGAACTAACGCCAACTGCGATTGTCAATGCTTTGGAACACGGAAATTTTTATGCATCCACCGGAGTAGAGTTAATCGACTACCAAGTTGACGATAAAGGCATAACAATTGATATAAACGCTGGCAAACGTGCCAAATATCGCACGCTCTTTATTGGTAAATATGGGAAAGTATACAAGGAAGCCATCGCCAATCCGGCAACTTATGAATTCCAGGGTGGTGAAATGTACATACGTGCAAAAATTATCGATTCAAATGGCTGCATGGCCTGGACGCAGCCGATTATGTTGGAAAATAAATGAAAATGATTATTCAAAATACTCAGCTACAAAGTATTCCAAGCTTAGAAAATCTCGCTCCGCCGGTCTCCGGCGGAGTGTAGCCCGAGTCGCTCTGCGACTATCGCTCTCTAACATATTGTAAGTATCGAAGTTGATTGCTGGACGCGGAGCGTCCTTTCTGCATTCCGCTCCCGCAAGGGGACCGGCGGAGCGATTATAAGACAACAAACCATAAGCTGAGTTATCTGCATAATCATTTAAATAAATTTAATGCGTTCGCCTTTAAGTCGGCTGAAAATTAAAATTCTTCATCCTACAGAAGAATCCATTAGGTTCGGAGTGCAATGCCTGTCCAGTTACATTAATATAAACAAAATAAAGGAAAATAGACTGGACCTTTATGAATTGCATGATTGCCCTGTCTTGAAGCTCATAAAAGCGCCTCACTCCGTTTTCAACTGAGTAAAAGGCATAAACGCTATTTTAGCATTTAATTTTTCGGGAATACAAATGACGAAGTTAACAATTATTTTTCCGCTTTTCTTCTCCTTACTTTTCAATTCATCACTCGTTCATACGGCAAACCACAACAATACCGAAATGAACCATATCATCGTTTCGCAATTTAAAAACTTAACCCGATCTACTAAATGGGAACTTGTGAAAGTTGTCAAACAAAACTTCCGCACATTCCATCCACAGGGAATGGTAAAAATTGGTGAGTTTTTCTTTTTAACATCCGTAGAGACAATTACCAAACCCCAAAAGCTCAATCCCCCACAAAATGGCTACGACCGAACGCCGGGAACAGGGATTGGCCATTTATACAAAATTGATCAGAACGGCAATTTAGTCGCTCAAATTACGTTGGGAGAAAAAACAATCTATCACCCGGGCGGCTTTGATTACGATGGTGAATATTTGTGGATTCCGGTTGCAGAATATCGTTCAAACAGCCAGTCCATTGTCTATCGCGTAGATCCGATCACATTGGAAGCCGACAAAATATTTCACATAAAAGATCATATCGGCGGCGTCGTTCACAATACAAAAAGCGGCACTTTTCACGCTGTTAACTGGGGTTCCCGGTTATTCTACACCTGGAAGGCCGATCCATCGAATCAACATGAAAACGATATTTTTGAACCTGAATGTGAAACCACAGAAAATGGCAACCATTACATCGACTATCAGGATTGTCATTATATCGGCGGACAATATATGCTTTGCAGTGGCCTGAGCAATTACGATGTTCAATCAGTCGGAACAATTTCTTTCGGCGGGATCGAACTGGTTGATCTGGAAAGGCATATCGCTATCCACCAGATTCCTGTCAATGCGCGCGTAAGACCGGATTTGGTCATGACGTATAATCCATTCTATTTTGAAACAGTCGACAATCGGCTGCGGTTTTATTTCATGCCGGAAGATGATGAATCAAATTTGTATATTTACGAAACGATAACGATTCCGGTGGGAAATAAATCCGCAGATATTAATACGTGCGAACCATGAATTAAGGAACGAGCTATGCTCAAAATATCCTGCATCCTATTCTGCATGCTGTTTTTGTTAATCCAAGGAGACTTATTCAGCCAATCGCTTCCGTGGGGCGATAACTTTAACGAAGGTAATATGGACAGATGGACAATCGTTGATGACGAACCATGCAGCTCCGGCCCTTCGCACTGGTTTGTACAAAATGGCGCGTTGAACCAGACATCGAACATTTACAAAAATGAATTTGAACACATTTATTATATGGGGACACAAATTTCTGCTGGCAACGTCGAATGGACCGATTATTATTTCACCGCCAGAATTTCATCCAGTGATAATGATGGCATCGGCATGCTGTTTCGCTATCAGGATAAAGACAACTATTACCGTTTCATCACCGTTGAAGACGAATCAAATTACGGCCCGTTCAAGCGATTGCAAAAAATAGCTAACGGGTATGTTACAACTTTGTCGGAATCAACAACAAACATCAAAATTCCTGGGACCTTCATTGGTAAAATACATGTTGTTGGCGATAGCATTTATGTATATGAAGACAACGCGCTGCTATTTGCTGTTCAGGATGCGTCTTTCCAAACCGGTAAAATTGGATTAATGTGTTATGCGAACCCCAACGCTATTTTTGATGATATTTATATTAGTGAACAGGACACCGTATTTGAGGAGAATCCTGAGTCAGAGATTCTCGTTGCCAATCAAAAACTTACGATTCGAGCATTGACATTAAATATTTGGGTAAACGGAAAAATCTGCACGCCGGCTCAAGTGGCAGACCTAATACTTTCGCTTGATCTCGACTTCGCCGGGCTTCAAGAATGCCAGGCTGATTTTGGAAATCAGGTTGCAGCGCTCACAGATATGCATATGGCAGCCGGATACGATTGTTACTTGTTTAGCAAAACACCCTACACAAAAATTACAGAATTGCCAGTTATAGGCATCAATGCATGGACGAATATTGATGGCCAAACCGTGTCCGCATACAATTTTCACATTCGCTGGGATGAAGAAGGCGATCGAGCGGCACGGACCATTGTTGATGAAATTATGCCCAACGATCCGGTTCCATTACAAATCGCATTCGGCGACTTCAACGATGAGCACTATAGCACACAAATAACAATTCTTGAAGAACACTTTCGCTACTGCCTGGCCGATCTCGGCTGGGCGCCCAGTCAGCGAGTTACCTGGCCAGCATTTGGATTCTATGGCGGCGAAGGATCCCAAACGATTGACTTGTTCTTTTGTAATAAAGCCAGCAAAGGCCGTGCAATCGAAGGCGAAATATTGAACCTGTCTCCCCTGCTTTCAGATCATAAACCCGTGTGGACAACCATCGAATTTCCGGCAGACAAGAACGAAATCGGCCCACAAATTACTCAAGTCATCCCCTGCTTCAACGCTGAGATGATCGAAGTGTGGTTTAACCAGGATTTAGACGTTGCATCGGCAGGTGATATAAACAACTATCAAATATCGCCGTTGGATGTCGGCCCATCCATTGATGTGGTTGAAGCGATTCGCTTAAAAGATCCACGGCGTGTGCGATTGCGAACATCTGCACATGAATATGGCCATCGTTATCAAATTAACGCATCTGGCGTCACGGACGAATTTGGCGCGGCTTCCCCGATTAGTGTTCCGATAAAATATACTACGCTTGAAAATCTCATCATGAATGAAGGCGCTGAAGCAGGCGCTGATAATTGGGAGATGTCAGGCGGATTTACTGCTGTTGCTGATCGAGAAAACCAGTATCCCTATCAGGGCGGTTATTTTTTCACTGGCGGAAATTTACAGGAATTTTCGTCAGCCACGCAAACGATTGACTTGTCGCCCCGGGCTGATGACATTGATAATGCAATGCTCGCTGCTGTATGGAATTGTTACTTTTCGACAGGCCATGAATTGCTCGGCGAAATTCAAGCCAGCCGGTGCGAGCCCTATGATGAAGGCGAAATGATTATCGATTTTCTGGATGCCAACGCTAATATTTTAATGCAAGCCAGCAGCAAGCGATGGGATACGTTGTTTTGGCATCCGTATGGGGAAACCACATTTATTCCAAAAGGGACAACCAAGGCTCGTGTTCAACTCAACTCCTACCGCAAAATCGCAAACGGGCAATCGAACGATGCCGCATTTGATGATGTGTTCTTTGCTCTCAAATCGTTGGACAGTCCGCAATCATTGGGAAAAAATTTACTGGCGAATCCGTCAGCGGAAACAGGCGATTTAAGCGGCTGGACAATAAGCGGCTCGCTCCGCGCGCGGGCGCATGAAGACAATAAAGCCCGACCCGTCTCCGGCTATTACTTATTTTCAAATTTAGGAGCCTCGTCTGCGGAAGCGTCACAGGAATTTGATTTTATCGATAAAATTGACCAAATTAATGACGGCGAGTTGGCGATTCGTTGGGGCGGTTACATGCGCGATTTTCGCGGCGACAGCGACTCAGAAATCAGGATCGAATTCGCTGATCAGGATAACAAGTTGCTAAACAGCGTATCCACTGCTGAACAGCGCGTCGCAGAATGGTGGCTCTATGACACCGAAACCCAGGTTCCTTCGGGTACCCGATACATTAAATACATTTTTAGCCTTGACGCTGTTGATGAAGAAGGCGTTTATTTTGATTTTTTACACCTGATGCCTATTGATAAACTGACGTCATCGATTTCAAATTTCAAAACCGTGCAACAGTTTGAATTAAGACAAAATTTTCCAAATCCATTCAACGCAAACACAATTATCGAGTATAATTGTCTGACTCCCGGCAACATTCAACTTGTGATCTTCAATTCATTGGGACAGAAAATCGTCACCTTAAGAGATGAATATCATAAATCCGGACATTATAAATTACGATGGGATGGCAAAGATCAGTCAGGCAAATCAGTTGCGTCTGGCGTCTATTTCTACAAACTCAAAACAAATCAATCCACTGAAATTAAAAAAATGATGTTATTTGAATAAATTTAAGTTAAAGGCTTAAAATATGAACATTGTGTTTGATCTTGGAGGCGTCGTATTTCATTGGAATCCTAAACAGATAATCGAAGATGTTTTCGAAGATTTAGAAATTCAAGAAAAAATTATGGCCGAAGTATTTCGACATGACGATTGGATACTTCTCGATAAAGGCCTGCTTGATAATAATGACGCGATCCACCGCGCGGCGGCAAGGACAGGCGCAAGCCCCGCAGATATTTCAAGACTCATGAACAATGTCCCGCACGCACTAATTCCCAATGAAGAGACGTTGGCGTTAATTAAGCACATCAAATCCCACAACGAACACAAATTGTACGTGCTCTCTAATATGCACACCGCCTCAATCAATCATTTAGAGCGACAATATTCATGTTGGGACTTATTTGATGGACAAGTCTACTCCTGCCGTGTCCGTATGGCAAAGCCTGAATTGGGGATTTATCAATACCTGCTAAAATCGTACAATTTAAATCCACAAGAAACAGTATTTATTGATGATATGCAGGAAAACTTAACCGCCGCTGCAAATGTTGGCATTCAAACGATCCAATTTATAAATCCACAACAATGCGAACGAAATTTATCTAAATTCTTTTCATAAACGTAAGGATAGCATAATGAGTTCAACCAAATTTACACGTCGTGATTTTCTAAAATCTGCTGGTGTAAGTTCTACTCTTCTTTTCTTACCCGGTATCTTCAATTCCTGCCAGAAAAAGGCAGAGCAACCAAACATTTTATGGATTACCAGTGAAGATAACAGTCCCTTTTTAGGATGTTATGGTGATACATTTGCCACAACACCAAATCTGGATAAGCTGGCGTCCGAAGGCGTCCTGTATGAAAATGCGTATGCAAACGCACCAGTTTGTGCCCCGGCAAGAAACTGTATCATTACAGGCATGTATCCTCCATCAATGGGGACACAGCATATGCGAAGCTTGAATAGCATTCCGGAGACAATAAAGTTCTTCCCACAATATTTAAGGGAAGCCGGATACTATTGCACCAACAATTCAAAAGAAGATTACAATACACTAAAACCGGATGGCGTCTGGGATGAATCGAGTGAAGATGCGACATACACGAATAGGGCGCCGGGACAACCATTCTTCGCCGTGTTCAATATTATGACAAGTCACGAAAGCTCCATCCATAAAACTGAAGAAAATTTACGGCATGATCCCGCAAAAGTAAGGCTGCCTGCGTACCATCCGGACACGCCGGAAACCCGTCACGACTGGGCGCAGTATTATGACAAAGTCGAAGATATGGACAAACAAGTCGGAGAGTTTTTAGCTAAATTGGAAGCTGATGGCTTAGCGAACGATACTATCGTATTTTATTATGCGGATCATGGCGGAATACTATGCCGAAGCAAACGATTTTGTTACGACTCTGGTTTGCACGTGCCGTTCCTTATTCGATTTCCCGAAAAGTATCGTCATCTTGCACCAATTCAACCGGGCGGCCGAACCGATAGAATTATTGCATTTGTCGATTTAGCTCCAACAATATTGAGCTTGGCAAATATCCCAATTCCTCCCCATATGCAGGGCCGCGCTTTTCTTGGCGCCCAAAATGCCGAACCGACTGATTACGCCTATTCATTCCGAGGCAGAATGGATGAGCGATACGATATGATGCGCACTGTTCGTGATAAAGAATTTAGATATATTAGAAATTATATGCCGCATCGAATATATGGGCAACACCTCTCCTACTTATGGTTGGCTCCTTTAACACAATCGTGGGAAAACGAGTATCGAAAAGGAAATTGTAATGAAATACAAAGTATCTTTTGGAGACCAAAACCCCCGGAAGAGCTATATGATTTAAAAAATGATCCTGATGAAGTACATAATTTAGCCAATGATCCCAAATATCAGGATAGACTGCTTGAGCTGCGAAACGCCTGCCTCGAATGGCAAAAGCAAATACATGATACGGGTTTCATTCCTGAGGGGGAAATGACAAAAATCACCAAAGAAGAAACACTCTATGATTTTGTTCGATCAGACAAGTACAATTTAAATCGGATAATAGAAACAGCGGATATGGCAACTGCCCGAAATGCAATTTTTCTTCCTGAATTAGTGAAGCGGTTGAGCGACGAAGATAAATTCGTCCGATACTGGGCTGCTACGGGCTGCCTGGTTTTAGGCGCAAAGGCCAAATCCGCAATACCGGACATGAAAAACTTGCTGCATGACGCTTCACCAGATGTAAAAATTATAGCCGCAGAAGCGCTTTGTAACTTGGGAGAAGCCAGGACTGCATTGCCTGTAATAATTAATGAACTTAAAAATAAAAATGTCTGGGTGGCGCTTCACGCGACAAATACTCTTGATTGCATTGGCGAAACAGCAAAACCAGCCGTGAAAGCGTTACAAGCCGCATCCGAATCGGATGATAAATACATTGCGCGCGCTGCAAAATATACTCTATCACAATTAAGTGAATAAACGCTGTACATCGCTATTTTAAGCTTGTGAAGGTTGCCCTGTTAACAGACATTGTTACTTGTAATTTTATTTTGGCATTATCTTAACGATCACTCTTTTATATCTTGATAGTTGAGGTATCCCTTTGTCTGTAACTTTCAGAATAAAATGAGCCGTTTCTTGCATTTCAACCTCAGGGGCCTTCACGTAAGCGCCATGCTCATTCTCCGCGCCATCAACGTTTATCATTTTTTTATATGAAGCAGCCTCCGGATAATGAAACCACAGGAAGCTGAGATTATCGCCATCAGGATCAGTTGAGCCGCTGGCATCCAAACTAAAGCCTTCTCCTGATTTTACAGTTATTTGATCAGGATGCCCCAATACAGGAACGGGTGGATGATTGGCTTCCTGATATGATTTTGTACACCAATCCATTCGCGCGGCGAAATCATTTTGAAAATCATCCCGCCAACGCCATAATGTTTCTTTATAGCCATTAAAAGTCGCCGTGTCGTTTTTAACCGCCCGTCCATAGTCGTTAAAAACATATGGGGTGAAACTGTCGTTCGCGTTGGTCCATATTTTTCTTGTCTCAGGCGCAATTTCAACAATTGATCCGCCTTTTTTGGTTGGATCAAAATCTGGCTTGTATAATTCATAGCGGCCGCCCCAGCCGCCCCATTCAGGATGTTCGGCTACGTTTAGTCCATTGGGGATTAGCGATAAAAACGATGGCGTATCTCCTTCCATCCCCCAGGCGACGTCGGGATATTCGGCGCCGAGCGGGCCATGATTCTGTTGAATGTTTCGCGCTATCCAGGTATTGCTGATTTCAAAATTATCGATGCCATCCACAAATGTATTAATTGCAGACCATGTTGCGCTGCCATAGTGATCGCCGGGCGTCACAATGTAAAATAAATCCGGGAAGTTATTCCGAATCCAGATGCCGCTGTCATCCTGATCGGATATCGTATAAACTCTGAGTTTTGCGATTAACTTTTTGACTTGTTCCTCTGATTTGGTTTTTCTGATGTTATCAAGCGCCTGGGCCAGGGTATTCACGCCGCCCCAAACAGAAATCCAAAGTGGACGTTCGTCCTTTTTTTCAAGCTCCTGAATGATCCATTCCGATCCTTCCGAATCTTTTCCAGCGCCAACGCCCAGCATGCCATATTTTGGCAGGCCGCGTTTTACAAGTTTTAATAGATCAGCCGCTTCGGGAAAACCAGCCTCATGTTTTACAAGATTGGGCTGTACTTTGCCGTATGCGCGAATTACTTTTTCGATTGATTCCGGATTGACCAAATCCCGATGCCAGCACGATGTCGTGGCGACGACTCCTTTTATATCCATTTGATTCGAATATAAAAGCAACCGAACCAGCGATTGAGTATCGTCCGGATCGGCTTCAATGTCGGTCAGGATTATGACTCTGTGTTTTTGAATTGGTTGGGCGCACAGCGAATGGGAAAGAAGCGCCAATGAAATAACTATCGCAAAAATACTAGTTCTCATATTATTATTGCTCCTCCGTTATAATTATCATTTAATAATATGCTTTTTATCCACTTCCAGATAGAATTGAAAAATATGATACGTGTCAACATCCGGATATCCTTCTGAAGTTGGCGAAAGGATATCCCAATGATTCGGCGGGAAAAGAGATTCATTGACCAGTTTATTGTATTCGATTCTATCTTTCGGCGGATTGGGTGATGCAATCATAGTAGGAGGCAGCTTACCGTTTCCTTCCCGACGGATCCCCCACCAGGGAATATTATTGCTATCCCGAAGAAATACAGGCGCGTCAGGCAGATGGGTTTGTGAATCCACAGCAAGGGCGACGCCGCGATTTTTCCCAGCCTCAGCAAATCCAAGTATAAATGCATAACGTTTGCCTCCTTCCAGAACCCAGACATCATTCCCGGTCAGCTTAAGACGGAAATATCGAAGGTGGCCTTCCTGTTCAGGTAGAATTTTACCGTCTCGTGTGCGAAATGCATGGTGAGTAGTGGGTGGAATTGACTCAGGGAAAATGCCATTTTCAGAACGTTTCAATGGAACATATTCAACTCCTTCCACAAAATCATCACAGCGATGGAGCGCCATATCAAATCCATGCGTGGCTTGTGTCCCCATGGGTGTGCCATTATCATTAATGCGAAGTTGTTCCCCGTTTTTTGTCCTTACTGCAAACAATTGCAAATACATATTAGCGCCCGGCGCGCCAGCCATAACTGCATTATTGCCTTTTGATGTGCGCATCACGACTGCGGTTACAATTATTGTATCTGTTCCCGGCACATTGAACACCTGCCCCAGATCGCGATTACGCTGAAAATATCCGTATCCGTTGCTGTTAGGTTTTCCCTTCCATTCAAGGAATTCCGATGCAGTATTTCGCACACTTGTATTTCCATCGCATACAGCTTTTTTAGTTTCAAGGTGATGATACATCCCTGGCAAGCAATTATGATCGTAAATCTTACCCAAATCTTCGATTTTTAAACCTGCCATTAAGGGCATTTCTAAGAAAAAAGTAAAAAGGATAAAGATAGATATCTTGTTCATAATTCATTCCTTATTACGGTAGTTATACTGATCATAATTTAATAAAAATTACATTAAATGCCATTCAATTTTCTTTATCGTATGATAATTATCAATTAGCGTGGGTTGACTTATTGGGGCTTGTCGATCTTAGCGGACGCTGTAAGTTCTTTGACGAGCGCCATATAAAATTTTAAAGCTATTTTCGTATTGCCTTTATCATTGGGATGAAATAAATCATAAACGACACCCGGATATGTTTCGCCCCACATATCGCCGCCTTCATAGGGAGGATTAACATTCGGATTGGGTGGATTGTCAGAATAATCCAAACCAGCTCCATTTTCCATATCGACGAATATAATTTTTATCTTATCATCAGTTCTCGCAGCTAACGATTCAGCGACAGCATTATTGAATTGAGTTGTGGGCGCATGCCCACCATTGAACCGGTTGATGATTTTACAAAGGAACACAGTCATGGGATGATCATTCTCAATTGAATAGTTAGATATCGCATCCAGCATGTCCATAACCTGGACTGGTTTATTATCCCAGTCATCGCCATTGGTTCCGACATGAATTAGCAGAATATCGGGCTGATATATCTTCAATGCAATGATTACCTTGTTAGCAATGGCCGGGATTTGCCATCCCGGATAGGCCTCGCAATTCCAATCATACCAATTATTATTGTTATTTTTCGATCGCGCTCCGTGTTTCTGCGAGCCGACAAAATCAACATTGATTCCGGAGTCAATCAGCATTTTATATAGAACGTGCCTGTATCCGGTTCGTTCCTCCAACGCTGGAAATTGGTAGTGTTCACCAGCCGTGATAGAATTACCCACTGGCATTATTTTAACAGGATCCCCTGCCAGTGAATCACAGACGATCAGAATTAAAATTGAAGCAGATAGTAAAATTTCTCTCATTTTAGCGCTTTATCAATTTTAAACTTGTCGCGAAGTAGTTTTGAGATTATTTTTACGAAATCAACTGCAGCGCGGCATCGGCTAATTTCTCAGCAGTCATCCCGTAATGTTTAAAAATATCCAGTTGCTTGCCTGGCACGGTGTATTCATCCGGGATGCCCACAATTTTAAATGGAACGCAAATCCCTGTTAGCATCAGATAACCGGCGCAAGCCTCGCCCAGCCCGCCATTCACCATATGCTCTTCCACAGTAATCAGGGCTTTGCATTTAGTCGCTGTTTGGGCGAGCGTTTCTATATCCAATGGTTTGATGGTGTGCATACTGACAACTCGGCAAGAAACGCCCTTTTGCTCAAGTTGCTGCGCAGCCATAAGTGACTGAACGACAGTCTCGCCAGTGGCGATAAAAGCGACGTCGCCGCCTTCATGAATAATATTGGCTTTTCCCAATTCAAGCTTATCATCTGGTTTATGAACATGTTCAATCGCCCGTTTCCCGAATCGAATGTAAACAGGCGACGGCAATTCCGCCGCCAACCTGATGGATTCACGCGTTTCAAAATTATCAGCCGGGACAATGATTGAAAGGTTATTGACAGCGCGCAACGCAGCTAAATCGTGCAACGAATGATGGGTTGATCCCAGCGCGCCATAGCTTACTCCCGCGCTAATCCCGATCAGATTGACCGGATGATCTGAGTAACAGACATCATTTTTAATTTGTTCGAACGAACGTGCCGTGAGAAAACATGCCGGGGAAACCGCAAACACCTTTTTCCCGGATGCCGCCAAACCAGCCGCAATCCCCACCAGGTTTTGTTCAGCAATGCCGACTTCAACAATTTGATCCGGGAATTGTTGGCCAAATGGCGTCAGCTTGCCCGAACCGCGGGAATCGCTGGTTACGACAACAATGTCTTTGTCATTTTTGGCCAACTCAATTAAGGTTTCCGAAAACACTTCTAAATTGGCTTTTCCTAATTCTAATTTATTCATATTGAATTTGTTATCCCGTTTAACTTATAAATTGGTAAATTGATTTTTACAGAAAATTTGAAAATGAACTAGTAAAACTCTAATTAACCACTGAAGACACAGATAAACACGGAAATAATGACCATTTTTTTTTGTGAATTCTGAGATTTCCGTGGATAGTAAAAAAATAAAAAGATCAGATGATTACTTATCATATTTGCACACACCTTTAGGAAATTCAGGTTATATATTTTTTACCACTTGATCCAATTCCCGTATGGCTTGTTCAAACTCTGCATCTGTCGGAACATGATGGTGCCATTTGTAATTATTCTCGATAAAGCTAACGCCCTTGCCTTTGATGGTGTGCGCAATAATGACATTTGGCTTTCCTTTTTCAAACGGAACGCTATTCAAAACTTCAGTTAGCGCTTCGAAATCATGGCCATCGACATGCCGCACGCTTGCGCCGAACGCAGTAAACTTTTCATCCAAAGGTTCTGTCGCACACACATCTTTGACCCATCCGGTGATTTGCAGCTTGTTGTAATCAAGGATGGCCACAAGATTATCCAGCTTATAATGCGAGGCCGTTAACAACGCTTCCCAATTGGAACCCTCGGCTAATTCACCATCCCCAAGCAATGTAAAGACGTTATTATTCCGTCCGTCTTTTTTCTCCGCCAGCGCAACGCCGACGCAATAGGACAGCGCATGACCCAACGCGCCCGAATTATGCTCAATGCCATTCACCTTGCGAGTTGGATGCCCCACATAGTGCGATTGATATTGACAAAGCGTTTCCAAATCCGATTCCGGAAAAAAGCCAACATCCGCAAGCACAACATAAAGCGCCTCCACAGAATGGCCTTTGCTTTGTATATAATGATTCCTGTCGCGACCGCTGAAATTTTCAGGCGTTACGCCTAATACATGATTATAAAGCACATTCAGAATATCAACACATGAAAGGCTGCCGCCGGTATGGCCTGCGTTCGCATGCTTGATATATTTCAATAGTTTTTTTCGGTAATCGATCGATTTTGTTTTTAAATCCCTGGTTGTCATTTGCGCCTCTATTTTCTATCTTTCAATATTATTCTGCAATGCGGTTTTACATACGTGAATTGTCAAACGTGAGAAGTGAGAAGTGAGACAAAAAGAACTGCACCGTTCTAGTTTGTTTTAAGTTTGATAAGTTACTTTTCATTGTTTCAAGTTGCATAAACAGTTGTAGCTAGTTTTTTACGTCTCACGTTTCACGCCTTCGTGCCGCGAATAGCGGTATTTGACGTCTCACTTGTGTTTTACTCCTGCAAATACAAATCCCATCCTAAATAATCTTCAATCACAGCCGTCAAAATATTGCTGACATTGCCCCGCACCATCGCCACATGATGCTCAAAACCGTTTTTGCACATATATTTCAACAGCATCTGTAGATTTTTAACCCGCGTCACCGCAATGCCGCCGTCCATGCCGTAGACATCGTCGGTAAACTCGCCTTCGCCAACATAGGTTCGAATCATGCCGAGCGTGTCGTCGGTGGTAATCCGGAAATATGTCATTGGGCCGGATTTCACTTTGCCTTTGATTGCGCCAAAACAGTTCTCCTGACCCAATGTAGTTCCTAACACATCAAGATTTGATATTTGAATATCGTTCTCAAAAAAGCTTTTTGGATAGTTGCTGCAATGGGTGCACACGCACATATTGCGATACTCCCCGAAGTTATTATTCCAGTCCAACAACGCCGAAGGCTTGCCAGCCGCCAGCATTAGCATATACATCGAGATAACGCCCGCGACATCGACTTCACACGCGCACGGGATTAACCTTTCGCCCAGCATGCTCATGGCAAGACAGGTCGCGCACCCATAATTATCCTGCACCGACGTCCAACATTGCACACCCGCAGCGTCAATATCATTTTCATGAATCCAGTTGTCGATGGCAATGCCCAGCTTCGCCTGCAATGTAATTTTGGAGTCATGAATAAAAGCCGGGATGGCGCCATAGTCCTTAATTTCCTGCACTTTTGTTTTATAGACGCCAGCCTTATCATCAATTTTTTGCGCCGCGCCAATAATTTCCGACAAATCAACCGGCACGACAGTGATGCCGGAAGCCTGGAAAATTTTCTCACTGGAACGCATGGTCTGAAACGCCGCCGGGCGCGCGCCAATCGCGCCGATGCGAGCGTGTTTCAATCCGCCGATCACACGGCAGATGCCGGCGAATCGTTGAACATCCGCTTTGAATGCGTCGCTGTCCACTTTGCAGGTATGGTAGGTGGTGTCAGTAAAGGGAATGCCATATTGATAAAGATTGTTGCAGACGGAGAGCTTGCCGCAGAAAGCGTCCCGGCGGCTCTTCACATCAACTTTATCATTGTCATCGTCTTCGGCATGAACGAGGATGGGCGCATTCAGCTCAGCATATTTTAACGTGTTGACAATACCGAGCTCATCGCCAAAGTTGGGGAGTGAAATAATTATGCCATCAATATCATTCCGGTTCTGACTGAACAACTCGGCGCATTTTCGCGCATCTTCCAGCGTTTCCACAGCGCCTGTTGGCGTTGCGTCAACGGGCAGGATTACCGTATTATAATTCATATTTTTCAACTCGGCGAGCAGCTTCTCCCTCACACCCTTTACGAGTTCAAAATTAAAAAAACCGCGCGTTCCAATTATGATTCCAAATGTGAGCTTCTGTTTATAAGCCATGATCTTTTAATCTCCTCTTAATGTGTTTCATCTCTTGATCTCTAATATCAATTAATCTATATTGAAGATATAGATTTCATGTTTTAAACTATAGCATTTTAAAATTTGACAGGATAACAGGATAGGCAGGATTTACTGGACGATATTTCACAAATCCGATAAATCCGTGAAATCCTGATATTCTGTCCATATCATTTTTTGATTCTTGATTATCAAGGTTAGGATTCGAACGAAATTAAACGAATTGATCAATATAGAATCTTATAGCCTACCGCTTAAACACCTATTTCTCTTTCTGAATTTTATCAATGATAATGGCCAGCAAAATCACCAATCCTTTGATAACCTGCTGCCAAAATGGCGACACATTTAATAGCACCAAACCATTATTTAGAACACCAATTATGCCCGCGCCAATCACTGTTCCAATGATGGAGCCTTTCCCACCGCTCAACGAGGTGCCGCCGATAACGACCGCGGCGATGGAGTCGAGTTCATAACCCAGACCGGCGTTGGGCTGCGCCGAGTCGAGACGGGCGGTCACCAGTAATCCGGCAACGCCCGCCAGCGCGCCGGCAATCATGTAAACAACGACCAGCACTTTGTTCACATTTACGCCGGAAAGCAGCGCGGCTCGTTCGTTTCCACCTATCGCGTAAATGTATCTGCCGGTTCGGGTTTTATTCATAAAAAACGCGGCCAACGAAATCACAATGATTGAAATCCACACAGGCATGGGCATTCCTAAAAACCAGCCTGTTCCAATATAAGTGAATTGGTCGCCCAATTGTGTGATCGGAAAACCCTTCGTGTACAGCATAGTGAGGCCGCGGGCGATGGTAAGCATTGCCAAAGTCGCTACGAACGGGGGCACTTTGAATTTGGTTATCATAAATCCGTTAAACCAACCGAGAAAAGCGCCTGCCGCCAAAGCTATCCAAATGGCTCCAAACAGCGTCGTCCCGGCAAATAAATTTATCCCCTGCATTTCGATGCCGTTTTTAAACAGGCCGGCGGCGATTGCGCCTGTAAACGCAAGAATAGAACCCACCGACAAATCTATGCCGCCGGTCAGGATCACCATGGTCATGCCAACGGAAATGCACACATTCACCGAAATTTGCCGGGCCACGTTAAACAGGTTGTCTCTGGTGGCAAAATTCTCGGAAAGGATTGTCATGGCGACAGCCATAATAATGAGGGCAATTAAAGGCTGTAAGTTTGAAAAATCAATTTTACGTTTTTTCATCTACCACATGTCTTTCAATAATTAAAAACTTCAGTCATCGAAGATTCGGTGATTTCATTTTGGCAAAGCTGCATGCAATATCTTCTCTTCGGAAAATTCTCTGCGGAAAAATTCACCCGTAAGTTTTCCGGCGCACATCGTAATGATGCGATCGGAAATAGCCATAATCTCCGGCAGCTCAGATGATACAACCACAATGGCAATCCCCTGGGCGGCAAGATCATCGATAATTTTATAAATCTCATTTTTGGCGTTGACATCGATTCCGCGGGTCGGCTCATCGAGAAACAAGATTTTCGGATCGGTCGCCAACCATTTGGAGACAACGACTTTTTGCTGGTTGCCGCCGCTCAATTTCATGACAGGTTGACTTGACGAATAGGATTTGATATTCAACTTTTCGCGATACTTCTCCGCCTGATTTTGTTCCAAAGTCTCATTAAGCATGCCGATTTTGAGAATTTTTTCCATCGAGACAAGGCTTATATTTTGGGAAATCGCCATATTCAGAACCAGACCGTCATGTTTACGATCTTCCGGGATAAGCGCAATTCCGGCGTTGATAGCGTCATCCGGGCTGTTAATATTAACAGATTTGCCGTCAATGCAAACAGTCCCGCTCGCCAGCGTTGTGTGCAGGCCAAATATCGTTTCAAATAGTTCCGTGCGGCCGGCGCCCATGAGCCCATAAATACCGAGCGCTTCAGATGCATGGACATCAAATGAAATGTCCCTGAGTAAATATTTTTCACTTTTCCGGGATTTTTTCAGGGACATGTTTTCAACTTTTAGCCGGACATCCCCTCTTTCATGCGGTTGTTTCACAAAGAAATCTTTAATGTCCCGTCCGACCATGAGCTTGACCACGTCATTAACTGAAATATTTTTCACCGCCGACTCACGAACAGAGCGCCCATCGCGCAGGACAGTGACATAATCTGCCAGTTGCGTTAGCTCATTCATTTTGTGAGTAATATAAACGATTGCAACGCCATCTCGCTTGAGTGATTCAATCAGTTTGAACAGCGTATTGGTCTCGCTTTCCGATAGCGCAGAGGTCGGTTCATCCATAATCAACACACGGACATCAAACGACAGCGCTTTGGCGATCTCGACAATCTGCTGTTGTCCAATACGCAGCGACGCTATTTTTTGCCTGACATTCGTTTCAAACTCCAGCTCGCTGAGCAGCGCGCGCGCATTCTCTTCCATTTTTTTATAATCGATGAATCCGGCTCTGTTTAACGGCTCTTGGCCGAGGTAAATATTTTCCGCGATGGACATATGCGGAACCAACTGCAATTCCTGATGGATGATGGAAATTCCCACTTGTCTGGCTTCTGCTGTGTTTTTAAACTCAACCTTTTTTCCGTCCAACAAAAGTTCGCCTTCGTATTCAGTGTACACGCCGGACAGGATATTCATAAGCGTGGACTTGCCTGCGCCGTTTTCACCAACAACCGCATTCACTTTGCCGGCATACACGCGCAGATCGACCTGATTAAGGGCGAACACGCCGGGAAAGCGCTTGGTTATTTTCCGGGCTTCGATGACCGCTTTTTCATTTGCGCTTGCTTTCAACGGGCGGCCTCAATCTTTAAAGGTACAATAGCGATCTGGCTTGGCTTATTCTCCGAATAGATTTCCAGCGCTCCGATAAAATGTATCATTTCACCGGGCTGTATTGAATCCAGTTTTACAATCTCTCTTTGTATAATCAGCCTGTTCAATTCGGTCGACATCGCGTTAAAATCCATGCTGTTCTCAAACTCATCGATTTTGAAATAATCGACCGCATCCCGGGCCGCATTGCCGAAAATGTATTTTATCTGAAGATTATACATTGCATGCCCGTCTGTTATTGTGACAGGAATTTCGTCAGCGTCAGGCGCCGCTTGCATCGCAACGCCCTTCACCAGGAAACTATATTTCGACGTTATCCCGACCGCTTTTCCGTATTGACGAATCAATGCTTCAGGATTATCAGCCAATTGCGAATCAAATAATTTCAAATCAATAGCCGACTTAAGGATATCATCCCGTTTATTGTCCCAGAAGTATTCGGCTTTCTCTTTCGGATTGAAATCCTTTATGCTTTCCCGTTCCTTTTTCGCATCGAGTTTTTCAAAGTAGAACGTATTGAAAAGGGCGACAATAACGATCAGGGAAAGGATTGTTATTTTTATGTATTTGTTCATTTGAATCAATGTTCATTAAGTGAAATGTACTACTATTAATGTTAGCAGGATTGGAGTAAAATCCCTTTATGGATTTCACAATACAGCAGCGCATAAAGACGCTGCACTCCATCAATTTTTTCCTAACTTAATCATAACTTGCAAAAAATGAAAAGCTAATTTGCTTTCCCATACGCTGCGTAATTGCCTACATTTTCTTGTGTGACCAGCTCCACGGCCACAGGGATTTTTTGACTAAAATCACGATCGCCTTTGATGTATTTATCTGCAAATTCGGCGGCTGTTTTAGCCATTGTTTTGGGGAACTGCATCCCGGTGGCTTCTATCTTGCCATCCCGGATGGCGTCAACCACGTCAGCGGCGCCATCGAAACCAAAGATCATAATTTTATCCGCTTTGCCTGCCGCATTCACTGCCTGATACGCGCCCATGGCCATGGCGTCGTTGCCGCAGAAGACTGCATCAATATTGCGGTGCGCCTGGAGCATGGATTCCATAACTTCCATCGCTTTGTTGCGATCGAATTCGCCAGTCTGCTGGGCGGCCATTTTCAGATCGGGATAGTTATCCACTACACTGTGGAAACCTTTAGAGCGGTTCCACGTGTTGTTATCGCCAACCAGGCCAAGCAGTTCGACGTAGCTGCCTTTCCCCTTAAGCTTTTTCACAAAATACTGCCCGAGCAGCACACAGCCCGAATAATTATCTGACAGAATTTGGGAAACAGCCACATCGTTGGCGTCGATTTCCCTGTCCATGCAAAAAACCGGGATGCCAGCTTGTTTTGCTGCTTTTACATTTGCCACCGATCCTTTAGCATCGGTGGGATTGAATAAAATTGCTTTAAATCCCGAAGCAATAATGTTGTCGAAATGCTCTGTCTCTTTGGAAGGATTATTTTGGGAGTCAAAAATAACAGCTTCATAGCCAAGCTCTTCAGCGCGCTGTTTCGCGGTTTCCCCAAGCACGACAAACCACGGATTATTCAATGTTGAAATAACAACAGCTATTTTTTTGACCGTTTTATCCGATTTGTTTGAAGAACAGGAAAATAGCGACATTCCGATCAGTAGAGTGCATGTAAATTGAACAACGAAGTGTTTTAATTTCATGGCGGTTTCCCCTGGTTTTATTAATCCTGAATTTTCATTTTTAAAAAACTATTCAATAAAAAAATTAGACGAGATGAACAAGATTTACAGGATAATTGGTTCGCATCATCCTGTCCTGTTATCCTGTCAAAAAATCTTTTAAATTATAAATCATTATACATTTTTTGTAATTACAGTATTAACAGCTTTCAACCATCCTGCGTATAACTTTTCTTTAACATCTTTGGACATTTTAGGTTGATACTTCTTTCTCGTCGAAAGCAGACCGCCCAATTCATCCAGATTCTTCCAAAGCCCGACGCCGATCCCGCCGGCGAATGCCGCTCCCAATGCCGAAGCTTCTTCTACATCGTTGACGACAACATTCGAACTGAGCATATCGCTTTGAAATTGCATCAGGAATTCATTTTTCGTTGGCCCCCCATCGACGCGGATATCCGACAATTCAATGCCAACGCCTTTGGTCATTAAATCCACTAAATCCTTGATCTGATAGGCAATAGCTTCCAGGGCCGCGCGGACAACGTGAGCTTTTTTTGTACTCCGCGCCATTCCGGAAATAGACGCTTTGGCTGCATTATCCCAGTAAGGCGCGCCAAGCCCGACAAATGCCGGCGCCATGTAGACGCCATTCGTGTCATCCACAGATAGCGCCAGCGCTTCCGATTGCTGTGCATTGGAGATTAACTCAAGATCCTTAACCAGCCAATTAATGATATCGCCAGTGCAATGAACATTGCCTTCAAAGACATAATCGATCTCATTCTTGCATCCAAATCCGATGGAAGTGACCAGACCCTGGGGACTCTTCATTGGTTTCTTGCCAATATTCATCATGATCGACGAGCCGGTTCCATACGTCGTTTTGGCCATTCCTTTTTTGAAGCAGTTTTGTCCGAACAGCGCCGCATGCGAATCTCCCATCACGCCGGTGATCGGTATTTCCCGGTCAAATACATCGCCGATTTCGGTATATCCGAAAATAGCGTCTGAATATTTGACTTCAGGAGCCATGGATTCATGAAGTCCCATCAATTCCAGCAGTTCATTATCCCATTTCAGATCGTAAATATTGTAAAGCATAGTGCGGCTGGCGTTGGAATAATCTGTGGCGTGCGCCTTGCCGCCGGTCAGGTTATAAATAATCCACGAATCCATGGTGCCAAAAACCAATTCGCCGGCTGCGGCTTTTTCCTTCACGCCTTCGACATTGTCCATAATCCATTTCAAACCAGTCGCCGAAAAATAGGGATCGATCAGCAGACCTGTTTTTGACTCGACCATTTCACTGTAGCCTTGTTCTTTCAATGTTTTGCAGACGGCCGCGCCTCGTTGACACTGCCAGACGATGGCATTATAAACAGGTTTACCGTTCGTTCGATCCCACACAGCGACTGTCTCCCGTTGATTGGTAATGGCCACAGCGGCGATCTCAGAAAGGTCCGTCTTGCTCTCCTTAAGAACATTCTTTATAGCGAGTTTTGTCTTTTCAAAAATTTCTTCGGGATCATGTTCCACCCAGTCCGGCTGAGGATAGTATTGTTCATGATTTTCAGTGCAGCGGTGTACAACCTTCCCCTGATCACTGAAAATAACCGCTTTTGTGCCACTTGTGCTTTGATCGATCGCTAATATTTTTGCATCTGACATTTTTTTATTCCACAAATTAATTCGTAAACAAAATTAGCATTCAAGGTCTATTTCTGATTTATATAATAATTTACAATCATTGACAAGTTCTTTTTATAAAACAACTTTATTTCAATAACAGCATCCGCTTTGTCATAATCCGGTCGCCGGTTTGCAGCTGATAGAGATAAATCCCGCTCGCCACACGCTGTCCGTCTTCATTTAAACCATCCCATTGAATTTGATATTTTCCGCCTGGTTGAGTTTCATGCACGAGCATCTTTATTTCCTGACCCTGCAAATTGAAAATCGTCAATTTGACATCGCTGACCGCTGAAAGCTGATAGCGGATAGAAGTATCCGGATTAAACGGGTTTGGATAATTCTGATCCAATGCATACTTTTCAGGAATTTCCGGGGAAATGTGCACGCTTGTGGGATCACATAAATTTTCGGCCTCTTCCCCCATGCCTACCGGAATTTCCTGATAATTTCTGACACATAGTTTATCCAGCCTGGCGCCATCTTCACGATATGCAAGTGATAATGTATGGTCTCCGGCAGATAAGTCATAGGTTTGCAATTGCATCCATTGCCATCCACTTGTCACCAAGCCGTTGTTCTGTTGAAATGGTTCATTATCCATTTTGGTCCAGAACGAATCGTCATTATAGGTTGGGCAATCTATTCGAGCATACAAGTAGTAGGTTGAATCATTTGCAATGGAAAAGGGATAATCAATTACATTTTCACTTCCGGCCGGAGCAGAATCAAGGCTTTGAATTCCGGGTTTCACAGAAATATATCGTCCATTTGAAGCGCCAGCGTCTTCAATAATATCCCAATTAGCGCCAACCGGGCCGCATTCAGATTCAAAATAATGGGATTCAAATCCTGACTGATCCGGCTGCTCAAACAGCGTGTCAGCGCCCAGAAATAAATTTAAATCAACGGATTCGCCCAGGAATTGATACCCGGCGGCGTTGGGGTGCAGCCAATCATTGGTGTAAGCCGCGTCCATTTTTGTTGTATCTGAAGCGCTTCGAATTGCTTTATCAAAATCAATGCATTTGTCAAAATTGCCGGGAGTGCGTATCCATTCATTGACTTCTTGCCGCACAGCCTCTCGTGATGTCGAATAATAACTGTGCCCTTTGAACGGAGTAATCGTGGCTCCGTAAATTCTGATGTTTTGAGCATGGGCTTGAGAAATCATGGTTTGATAGGCATTGATGACATCATTGGCGGATTTGTTCGCGCCAATATCGTTCACACCATAAAAATTAACAATCCAACGCAATCCGGATTGAGCAAGCGCATCCTCCTGAAATCGGCTTACTCCGGAAGTGGTTACCTGGGTCGCCCCGATGCCTAAATTGAGCACGCTTACATGTGAGGTCGCCTGATTTTCAAGCAGTCTATCAGAAAAAAAGTGTGTCCATCTATTATTGGGTCCGCCATGCAGGCCATAACCATCGGTAATCGAGTTGCCCATTACAGCAACTGCAGCAGACATTGGCGAAGCTAATACATCAATCGAACTGAGGTTATACCAACGCTCCACCGTGGTGGCGCCGGCAAAATCGGCTGACGCCGTCTGGTCGCCGGCAAGAATATACGAATCGGTGCGCGACCCGTAGTGGAACGTCATGTCAGCGGATGTTTGGCACTGACCATAGTAAATAGTGATGGCGAGAATCATACCGGGAGTTAATGGAAACGCTAATGGGTCGGAAGTCACATCGGAATATGCATTCATGGTCACCGATGCATTGCCATTAAAGGATAACTGTGTTATGGTGGATGCATCAATAACGCTGGCGCTTGCATCGGTGGATACGGCAATATTCACCAAATTCATTGTGACAGGCGTTGAGCACGTTCGATTCGAAAATTTCACACGAAGCGTGTCTCCGCCTATTGATGCCCGGACAATTTGCCGCAGCGTATTGTTGGCTAAATAAGGGGCGGGAGGCGTATTGCTTCCGGCTGCATAGGGCGCTGTGCTCCATGTGCCGACCCATCGCGGCTCCGTGTTCGCAACCGGTTCAAAAATAATTCTTCGATAACTGGAAAGGTTATGTGTTCCATTATCGGTAACTTCGCATATCACATGAAATGTTTTCCCTTCAGAATCAGTAGGCACATTTACGGTTGCCATACATGAGTCGCTGGTTACAAAATCATACCTTCTCGCAAAATAGGTTCCGGCTTCCTGTTGTATCCACCATTTAAATGTTAAATTATCATTATCAGGATCATATGTGCCGGATGCATCGAGCGTTACCGTCGCGCCTGCCGCGGGCGCTTTGGTCAATATTGAAATCCCTTCATCGCCATCCATGACAATCACTGGATTCCGGTTTCCTGCGCCGTCTTTTGCCCAATCCATCCGGGCTGCGAAATTATTAAAGGTCGCCGGATAGAATTTATTTTCATATTTTGTGCAGACACCGTTTCCGGCGCTATGGTTTGTATAAGCATAAGTCAAATTATCCGCGCACAATCCCCATTCAGAATATCCTCCCCAACCGCATTGCGTTGGAACCTCAGGATTGTTGAGTCCGTTGGACATTACATGCAAGAAAGCCGGCGTGTCGCCTTCAACGCCATATTTGTACTTTGGATATTGGCCGCCCAGATTGCCGTGCCCCTGGATATGGGTTTCATATTGCGTCCAATTGCTGACCCCTGTGCTATTCTGATATTTCCATGCGCATTCATCCCATACAAAAAACAGATCCCCTTCGAATTCACGGCGCATCCATTGATGTGAGCTGACTTCAAATCCTTCAGAGCCATCATAATGGCGATCCTGATCCGTTATGGTATAAACACGGATTTTATGCAGGAACGTCTTCAGTTCAGCATCGCTCCGGCTTTGCTGCACCTGCCAGATTGCCTGCGCGAGCGTATTTGCTCCGCCCCAGACAGTTATCCAGATCGGACGGTCATCGTCTTCGTCGGCCAGATCAATAATCAGGTTGCTGCCATCGGAATTATTGTTTGCGCCAATATATTGCATCCCCCGGCGTTCGCTTCCCCACATTGTGCGTTCTCTTATATAGCCGGCGCTCGGCCAGTAACCGATCTCCTGCCGGCTGGCATCCTGTTCATGTCCGATTTGATTCGAACGTTTTAGCAGGTTTGGTAGATCCTGCTCATAGGCGTCGATGACTCCATGAATAATATTGAAATGACTTGGATTGCTCGCGATATTGCTGTGGCTATATCCAGTCGTCCAAACAATCCCTTCGATCTCAAACAAGTCTGCATGAACCAAAAACCTGACCAGTGATTCGGTGTCATCCGTTTCCCAGGTGGATACATCCGTTAACACGACAACACGTGGTTTAAGCTGGGCTCCATGCAATATTGTTTGAAAACTCATCGTCAATAAAATTAACATTGAAAAAAAAGCAGTTCTCATTTTTTTTAACTCCTTTTATATTATTACAATTCAGGTTTTCCATTTTCTACATTCTCTCATTTGTACAATATTTACACCTACGGTAACATCCAATCTGCCCGTTGTTTGAATTCTTTCTGGTAGTCAGCCCTCCACATATAAACTGCTTTCACGCCCATCGGATCATCAAACCAATGATTCCTCGTAGAATCGGGTTGGACAAACTTTCCACCCCAACCGACCTGATCAGGCTTTTCGGGATCATTTACATCGCGCAAACCACTAACCAGGTGCAGGAACGACGGTGAGTCTCCCTCCCAAACACCCGGCGCATCGGGATCCCACCCACTTCTCGGATAGGCAGCGCCCAACGGACCATGTCCCTGTCGGATATTTTCGTTAGCCCACTTCAGGTCACCCAACTCTGTTTTCGAATCATGCATATTCCAGAACATGCCCATGTAATTTTTCATTGAGCAGATGATGAACAAATCCGGAAAATTATTAAGAAGCCATTCGGCGGTGCAATCTTGTTGATGGATCATAAAAATTCTCAGCTTGCTGATGAAAAGATCGAGTTCTGCAGTATCACGGGTATGCTGGACCTTCCAGATGGCTTGCGCCACAGCGTGTGGTCCGCCCCAGACCAATACCCAGACCGGCCGTGGATCAGGTTTATCCACAACATGAATGATTGCATCCGAAGCTTCCGTCTCAAAGTCAGAGCCAAGAAGTGTTTCTATCGGCCGGTATTTACCGCCAGCAAAATTTTCTGTACCCACGGTTCCATCCAGGCCCTGCCGCGTAATCGAACGCAGATAATCGGCAGTTGGGTATCTCGGATCGTGTTTTGCCAGATTGGGCTGCAC
>JAFGDW010000331.1 GCA_016931935.1 Candidatus Zhuqueibacterota bacterium
GCCAATGGCCAAACGCCAACATCGCTTTGAGACGGGGCTGGCGTTTGGCTTGTGGCTTGTGGCTAAAAAAACTTTAAAATAACAATAAAAGGATTAGAACAAAATATGGGACGGAATATCCGTGAGTACGAAGTCTTCAAACTATCTCATCAAATGACGCTCAAAATTTATAATGCAACAAAATCTTTTCCGGCAGATGAACGGTATGGCTTAACATCTCAATTACGCCGCGCAGCTTATTCAATTCCGATGAATTTAGTGGAAGGCGGCGCGCGAAGCAGCCAGGCCGAATTCAGACGATTTGTCGAAATTGCCCGAGGTTCATGCGCCGAAGTCGACTACCAGTTAGATTTATGTTATGATCTCCGATATATTTCTGAAAATATTTACGACGAGTTGAAATCCAACAACACAAGTATAGGTAAAATGCTAAACAAGCTCATGAAAAAAATCAACACAAGCCAATAACTATTTCCATTTTTGTGCTTTTGCTTTAGCCAAACGCCAATGGCCAAAAGCGAAAAGCCAACCCATGAATGCCTCGACTGATAGAGGATTGAGACGGATTGGCCATTGGCGTTTGGCTTGTGGCTTTTGGCGATAAAACAAAAAAACAACTTTGGGAAATAGAAGGAACAATAAATGGGGCGGAACATTCGGGAATATGAAGTCTCGTATTATCCCGTTATCCTGTCTAATTTTTTTAATTCTGGTTTATCCAGGTTAGGTAAAAATAACTGTTGATAAATTTGCTAAAATTGGTACAGCAAACAAGTTTATTAATGGAGAATAATATGAGCCAACTTAATATATCCAGGGACATTGTGCCTGTCAATGAAGCAAAAAATCAATTGTCCAAACATCTGCGGGAGATAAATGATCATAATTCGACAATCATTATCACCCAACATGGCAAAGCCCGCGGTGTGTTAATTTCCCCGGAACGATATGACGAACTGGTTTATGAAAAAAATATCAGGAAAGAAATAGAACTGGGATTAAATGACATAAAATCTGGCGCTGTTTACTCCATTGATGACATAAGCGACATGTTAGACAAGGATGGTGAATGAACGGAAAATTTATTACCCGCGCTTATTACCGGCTTCGAGAAATAAAACACTTCATTAGCAAACACAGCCCTGAATGGGCAACAAAATTTCAGAACTTTCTTATCTCAAAAGTAAAACCACTCTCCTCACATCCTCAAATGGAACGAATTGTCCCTGAAAAACAAGATCCGTCTATTCGAGAACTTATTGTTAACCACTACCGAATCATTTATAAAATCGATGCCGCTGATATTGGAAATGCTTAATTCCAATTGCATTGGAAATTCGGATTTGGGAATGAAGAGCAAACGCAAAAAAACGTTAAAATTCTGAAATCCGAAATCGTAAATCCCAAATCTTCATTTCTCCCTTTCCCCATCTCCCCCATTTTGCGTTATATTTCGCAAAGTTGTCACAATGTTGTGTTTGTTGAAGAATTTACACGAATGTCGTATCATGTAATCACTCATTCATTTTAAACAAAGTAAGGAGGAATTCATGTTTCGACAGAATCGAAAAAACCGTGCAATTGTTGTTGTTGCGATACTCTCGTTAATGACAATCGGCTGTGCCGCGTTCACAAAATATGGACAAATGGAAAAACAGGCGCGGCAACTTTACGCCAAAGGCAATTTTAAGGACGCGTTTTACACGTGTGTGACGGCGCTTAAAATGAAACCGGGTTACGACAAAGCCCAAATACTAATCCAGCAGGCCTACCCGGATTTGGTGAATCAGCACGAAACAAAAATCAAAACACTGGAAAATGCATCGGACGAGTTTCGCTGGGATGCCGTGGTGGATGAGTACGACCAATTAATTGCAGTTAACACCACATTAACTAGCCTGCCACAATTGGTCGACAAAAAAACACAACAAGTCATTCAGTTTAATGTCAGGGATTATTCCCCGTTTCTAAGAAACGCTAAAATGAACGCTGCCAAAAGCCATTATGCTGCTGGCGACCGTATCAGCAAAATTCAGTCACTGGACAGCCAGAAACAGGCTGCCAAAGAATTTAAGGCTGCCGACCATTATGTCTCCGGCTTCCAGGACGCCGGCCAGCGCTATGAAGTGTGCCGTAAAGCTGGCATCAAGCGCATGGCAATCATTCCGTTTGACAATAAAAGCGGCAAAGCCCAATATGGCGCAGTGGAAGAGATGATTACCGACCGGGTGATCAGCCTGATCATGAATGACCGGGAAGCGATGGAATTTTTAGAAATTGTCTCGCGGGATCAGTTGTTGCAGGTGATGCAGGAGCAGAAGTTGGGCATGACCGGCACGATTGATGATGCAACGGCAGTGACGGTGGGGAAAATTCTTGGGGTTCACGAATTATTGACCGGTAAAATTACACAAATTCGCTACACTCCGGAACGCACCACGAATCGTTCTTATGTGGAAACCGAGCGGGTCCCTGTGGGAACTGAAAAGTACGTAGATGATAAAGGAAAAATGCGCGAACGCACAGTGTGGGGCGATGTGCAGGCAACCGTAACGGCGTATACTAAAACTGCACAGGCATCGTTATCCGGCTCCTATCAAATCGTTGATGTGGCGACTGCGCGTGTCAAGAAAAGTGAGTCCTTTGAGGGTGTTGGTGATTATCTGTGTGAATGGGCAAAGTTTCGCGGCGATGAACGGGCGTTGACCAACAATTCCAAACGACTTGCCCGCCAGGCCGAAGGATTCGCTCCAACCGACGACGAATTGGTCAACGATGCTTCAGATGATTTGAGTAATAAACTGGCCGGGGCGTTGAAACGGTATGCAATGTAGCTTCGACAGCTTTTGGTAGGCTCAGGATAGCTTTACTCCTTGCGGGTGAGTTTGTAACATGCGGATATTACCGATACCTTCGCTTAGAGCGATAGTAGCTGGGTTACATTCTAAACCGTAACAGATATAGCTTATTGAACCAATCCTTCAAAATTCCTCGCTGAATTCTGGCCAAAATATTTCGTTTTTGAGCGCCAAACCCAAGCGGCGACTCACGCCACAACCGGGTATGACGAAATCTCCTTACATGTCATGCCCGGTTTGTATTTTTAATTCACACGCATGTAAATATCTTGCGGTGACCGCCGACATTGGTACTATTCAATATGCATTTTTTACGCACATCCGCAACAATACCGTTAAATATATCCAAACGTATAATATGAGTTATTTTCGTTTATTTCTGCCAACCATCAAGTTGCTTACGTTAATTCATATCGGTATAAGGCGAACCGTTCCTGCCCTCGCTGCAATAGTACCTGTATTTGCATTTTACCAATTGCAAGCGATAAATTCGAATTATAATTTCTTCACCATAATATGCGAGCACAAATACAGATTTTAATTTACATCCTGCAGGTTGCGAACGCTAAAATCAGAATAAAATCGAAATCTCGAAATTTAGACGCGCTAATTTAAAATCCAAATTATCTTATGCAATACTACAGTTTATAAAATTGGTTCTAACTCACGTCCCACAATGTGCAGCGGCTAAATTGATTTGGCATTTTCTCTTTCCGCACACGTCACTACTTAATTCGCGATCTGTTGTTAGTCTCGCACACGTGATGATGCTATTTAAGAAGCAATGTTATGATAACCTAACCTGGATAAACCAGAATTAAAAAAATTAGACAGGATAACAGGATGAACAGGATTTCTTAGAGGAAGAGATTATACAAA
>JAFGDW010000332.1 GCA_016931935.1 Candidatus Zhuqueibacterota bacterium
AAAACATGCGCCTGCAAAACCGATGAAACGTCTCTGCTAAAGGGATGCGGCCTAAATAATGATTGAACTAACCCGCGCAAAAAACGCACGGGAAGCTCATCATCGCTTTATCGGGTGATGCATTCAATGCCTACGCTTAACACGCTATTTGCTGTTGGCCAATAGCTAACGGCCAAAAGCAACCAATATTATGATCATAGATTGGATTACTGAACTAACCAATTTATGGCCGTGTTCAGTATAATTACTTCTGCCCGGTTTTTCGCAAAACCGCCAACCGTAATCCCAGGCCTACCAGCACGCTGCCGGTAAACCAGCGAATAAGTTTTTGGTAAAAGACATGCTTCGACAGCCAGCGGCCAATAATCCCGGCAAAGAAACCGACAATGCCAAACCAAACGATTGCCAAAAACGCCAAAATCGCACCCAAAACAATAATCTGACCGGCGGCATTTTTATTGACCGGATTGACAAATTGTGGGATATAGGCCATAAACGTAATAATCGCTTTCGGATTGAACACATTCGTAAAAATTCCTTGCCGAATAATTGACCGTTCATTCAAATTTTTGCTATCCGGAAGCAGATTTAAGTTTTCGCCATAAACCAGCGTATTAACGCCAAGATAGAGTAAATACGCTGCGCCAATATATTTGATGGTTTGAAATGCAATATCCGATGTATTTAAAATGGCCGAAAGTCCGAAAGCCGCCAGGCCGGTATGAATTAACAAACCGATGCTGATACCGGCAGCCGACAGAATTCCCGCCTTTCGTCCCTGGGCAATGCCACGGGTGGTAACGTAAAGGAAATCAGGGCCAGGAGAAATGATAATAATGATGGAGCCAATAGTATACAGAACGAGCGTGGAAAGACTGATCATTTTTCCTCCTGATTTAAACAGATCATCAAAAGTGATAATGTGACTGTTCAGCCTGCAAGCAATCGTCGGCTGAGCCTGCCGTCTCGCACAGGCGTTCCGCCGTTGTTCGCGGCACGAACGGTGTCGAAGTCGACATCTCCCAGATAACCTGTGCAAATGTTGCCACGTTTTGCAGGGACAGGCTCAGGCAACGTAAAATGATATTCTATTTTTTCCTGAGCGCGAAGAAATCTACCGCTGCACGCGACCCGAAATATCGCCTTTCATGATTCCGAGTACTTCATCTTCGGTGACGAGATTCATATCGCCGGGGATTGTTTGTTTTAAGCCGGACGCTGCCACAGCAAACTCCAATGCTTTATGTTTGTCCCAACCGTTAACCAGTCCGTGAATCAAACCAGCGCCAAACGAATCACCGCCACCAACACGATCAACAAGGTGAATGGGATATTTCCGGCTGACCAGAAATTCATTGCCATCAAACAACATTGCCGACCAATTGTTATCCGATGCCGAGAGACTTTCGCGCAACGTAATGGCCACCAATTCCGCCTTGCAATAGTCTTTCAATTGACTGGCGACACTTTTATATTTTTCGGTATCCAGCGTGCCGGTGGTCACATCGATAGAAGCTGCTTCAATACCAAACACGTCGGCAGCGTCTTCTTCATTGGCAATAACCACATCGACATATTCAACGACTTTCGTCATGGTTTCTTTGGCTTCTGCCTTTGTCCAGAGTTTTTTCCGGTAGTTTAAATCACAGCTTACTTTCAAACCCGCAGCTTTGGCGGCCTGAACCGCTTCAATTGTCGCCTTGGCGGCATTAGGGGCTAGCGCTGGTGTAATACCGGTCACGTGAAACCATGCTTTGTCCTTAAAAATTGTTGCCCAGTCAATCATGCCCGGTTCTACCTGCGAAATCGCCGAATCAGCGCGATCATACACAACTTTTGACGGACGGATCGAAGCGCCATGTTCCAAAAAGTAAATGCCCAATCGCGTGCCGCCACGCAGGATATATTGTGTATCCACCCCGTAGCCGCGAACAGCGTTCAACGCGGCCTCACCGATGGGATTTTTAGGAAGCCGCGTTACAAATGCAACATCATTGCCAAAATTGGCCAGTGATACTGCAACGTTTGCTTCTCCCCCACCATATGTTACCTGAAAGGTGCCCGCCTGTACAAATCGTTCATAATTATATGGAGCCAATCGGAGCATAATTTCTCCGAAGGTGACTATTTTGTTGCTCATTTTCGTTTCTCCGTTTTTATGTGAGACGTAAGACGTGAAAAATGAAATGTTAGCAGAGCACATAGAGCATGGCGCATAGCAGAATTTATTTATTCTCGCTATGCACTTTGCGCTATGCTTTATCCGTTCTCCGTTTTCCGTTCTCCGTCATTACGCTTCTCTGCCTTTTTTCACTTCCGCAACAAACGACGCAGCTAATTTTGCTAATCCATCCCAATCGGATTCAGCAATCATTTTTTTGTCGAGCATTGCGGTACCGACGCCCAAACAGGCAGCGCCACTCTTGATAAACTCTGCAGCGTTATTCAAACCAACACCGCCGGTTGGCGTCATTTTCACCTCGGGCAACGGTCCTTTTACATCTTTAAAGAATTTGGGACCAAGCGCCGTTGCCGGAAAAACTTTAACGATGTCCGCACCATGTTCCCATGCGGTTAGAATTTCGGTCGGTGTAAATGCACCGGGGAACACGGCTTTATCATAACGATGAGCCATTTTGATCACATCGGGATTCAGCGTTGGGCCGACCACAAACTCCGCACCAGCCAAAATTGCAGCGCGTGCAGTTTCGGGATCGAGCACTGTGCCGACGCCCAACATGAAGTCGGATGAAATTTGTTTGGATACCGCTTTAATCACATCGATTGCACCGGGAGTTGTCATGGTAATTTCCAATGCCTTTACGCCGCCTTCGGAAATTGCTTCGATGACCTGTTGTAATTTTTCTGTGTTATCCATGCGAATCACGGCAATAACGCCACATTCCTCAATTCGTCTTACAATATCCTGTCTCATAATCGCACCCTTTACTTTAAAAAATCAGCCCGCATTGGCGAAAACGTATCGATAATTATTCCTTCTTCCAAAGCGACCACACCATGCTTCACACCGGATGGCGCGCTGAACGCATCGCCGGCGGATAAAATTTCTTTATGCCCATCAATATCGACTTCAAACTTACCTTTTAAAACATAGCCTACCTGCTGATGCGGATGATCATGAATTGCTGCTACTGCACCTTGTTCAAAATACACTTTCACCAGCATTAAGTCGGATTGATACCCCATAATTTGCCGGGTGATTCCGGGCGCCATAATATCTACAGGAATTTCTGCAGATTTAAAATGATTTTTCATAGCAAATCTTTCATGTGATGCAGTTCGATTTTCAAACCGGTTCAGAAATATTATAATGTACGGAACTATCAGGAAATGATCAACAAAAAAAATGTAAACGGCAAATATAGTACTTGAACGACGATTGCCGTCTGAAAATCAGCGTTAATGTTAGTTCTTAAGTTGCTCCAATAATTTTCTGGCTTTCGCTATTTCGAGTACGTAAAATGGAAAAAAATTTCAGTATCGTAATCTGTACACATATATATTTCAGCCACTGATTAACACGGATGTGACACAGATATAGAACATGAAATAATAAAAATCCGTGCAAATCAGTGTCTATTCGTGGCTCAAATTTATTATTATACCTAACCTGGATAAACCAGAATTAAAAAAATTAGACAGGATAACAGGATGAACAGGATTTCTTAGAGGAAGAGATTATACAAA
>JAFGDW010000333.1 GCA_016931935.1 Candidatus Zhuqueibacterota bacterium
CTAAAATAACTGATGAGTAACTTTGAATCATTGTTGATACGAATTGATGATAGCTCGTGGCCAAGTTGATTAATCACAGAAATCACGAGATAATGCTTGTATAAATCAATACCAGCGAATAACATGGCGATCCTCGTGGGGTTTTAGCTTATATTTGTTGACCAAAGTAATATAAGCCAGGAAATTTATTTTTGCAAATCGCTGGAGGAAAGCCTTTTCAAAGGATCACTATTTAACAATCGCTTCATTACAATCGAATTTCTGTCATCGGGGAAAGATTCTGTTCAAATATTGTGAATAATATTTGCATGCCCGTTATCGTGATCTGGTTTGCATAATTAATGAACACATATTTTTAATTCCCAAATTATATTTCATGAAGGTTTTCTCTGAAAAATGCAATCAATAACAATTGAAGATTTAAAAGCCGTAATCGCATTAAGCGACCTGCCAGACGAGCATTTGCAATGGATTCTCGATCATTCGACCTATAAAGTCTTTTCGGATGGTGAAATCATTGGAAAATACGGTGATCCGGCGGACGTGATGTGGATAATGCTGAGTGGCAAAGTTCCTTTTTATATGTATATAAAAGGACGCCAGGTATACTATTTCACCTTCGAAAATGATCATGTCTCAGGCGGCATCGGCGGCTTATTACCATACTCGCGTATGGAAACATTTCCCGGCTTCGCATATGCATCGGGAGAAGTCAAAACACTTTCAATTCACAAAAATTATTTTCAAGACCTCGAACGGCTCAATCCCGAATTTGTGAGACGGCTTGTCAGCTACATGACCGAGCGCGCACGAATATTTGCGACCCGACAATTGCAGTATGAAAAAGTAACCGCGCTGGGCAATCTTGCCGCCGGCGTCGCCCATGAATTGAATAATCCGGCAGCCGCAATCAACCGTATCTCCAATGAACTCTATAAACGATTGTCTCGCAATTACGAACTAACAAAACTACTATTGCGGAGCAATCTGACGCCGGAACATATCCAAAATATCCACGCACTAGTCGAACGAAAAGAAATCGGGGCGAATGGAAAATTGAAGCTGTCCACGCTTCAACGGATGGAAAATGAAGATAAGGTGGCGGAGTGGCTGGAAACACATGGCGTTACAGACAGAGAAATTGCGGAAACATTTGCTGAATTTGGATTTTCACCAGAGGAGCTGGTAAATATTTACAACAATATGGGCCAGCATGCGTTTATCCTGGTTGTTCCCTGGCTTGAAAATTTATTGAGTTCTTCAAAAATCGTAAAGGACCTTGATGATGCCTCCAGCCGCATTTCCAAATTGGTAGGATCGATTAAAAGCCATGTGCGCATGGACAGAAGCAATGATTTACAGGCAACCGATATCCATCAGGATATTGAAAACACCCTGACGTTGTTTGGATTTAAGCTTCGTGAAAAGAATATTAAAGTGATAAAGAATTTCTGCTCCGATTTGCCTGATGTTTACGCGTATGGCGGTGAACTCAATCAGGTATGGACAAACCTGATTGACAACGCAATTTACGCGCTTGATAAAAATGGCGAGCTTACGATTGAAACGACTCATAACGACAAAGACGTCATGGTTTGTATTCGTGATAATGGCGCGGGGATTCCAAAGGCAATCATTTCGCGCGTTTTTGATCCCTTCTTCACCACCAAAAAAGTTGGTGAAGGTACCGGTATCGGGCTGGATATTGTACTCAGAATTGTGAATCGGCATCATGGTGATATAAAAATTGAATCTGAACCCGGCAAAACTGAGTTTTCGGTCTGTATCCCGATTGGGCCGACGAGTGAAATAAGTGAAATATGAGACGGCAAACGTAAGATAAGACACACTGTTTTTGTTTAACTTTTGACATTTCACATTTGACGTTTCACCTGTTTAACAGACATTCACTCTTTCAATTAAAATAACTAAGAAAAAATTTATCGTTAAATTATGGCGAGGCGTTAAAATGAAACTCCCATATATAATAATTATCGATGATGATGTGCAGGTCTTACGGGCAATACAGCGGGATATCAGGAATGAATACCGCGATGATTATAAAATTGCTGCGACCGAATCAGCCAGAGAAGCGCTTGAGCTGATTAAAGAATTAAAATTGCAGAATGACGAGGTCGCCTTGTTTATTTCCGATCAGCGGATGCCGGAGATGGAAGGCATCGAATTTCTTGACGCAGCCAATCAAATTTTTCCATCTGCAAAAAAGGTGTTGCTCACCGCGTATTCGGATATTGAAGCCGCTATTAAAGCCATTAACAGCGTCAAACTCGATTATTATTTGTTGAAGCCGTGGCACCCGCCCGAAGAAAAACTTTACCCGGCTGTGAATGATTTGCTTGATGATTGGCAGGCGCAGTACACACCAGATCATGAAGCAATGCGCATTATCGGATTTCAGTGGTCGCCAAAATCGCACCGGTTGAAGGAATTTCTGTCCGGCAATTTGATTCCCTACATCTGGATGGATGCTGAGAATCACGCGGATGCAGACAAATATCTCACAAGCGCGAATACCTCCCGCTCGAATTTGCCATTAGTTGTGCTGAAAGACGGCGCTTTTCTGCTTGATCCAAAATTGTCTGAACTTGCCGCCGGCGTGGGGCTTCACCAAACAGCGACCAGGGAGATGTACGATGTGCTCATTATTGGCGCCGGTCCGGCAGGACTTGCTGCATCGGTGTACGGATCGTGCGAAGGGCTGAAAACGTTGCTGATTGAAAAGAGTAATCCCGGTGGACAGGCAAGCAGCAGCAACCGTATTGAAAATTACCTGGGCTTTCCCAACGGTCTTTCCGGCGCAGAACTCACCCGCCGTGCCATTACGCAAACACAGCGTTTTGGAACCGAAATTCTTACACCGACCGAGGTGCAAACCATCGCTGTGAAAGATGGATACAAAATCACGACATTGATGCATGGTTCGGAAGTGCACAGCAAGGCGATTGTGATTGCCACTGGCGTGGCCTACACAAAGCTCGAAATTCCGGGAATCGAAAAATTTAACGGCGCAGGTGTGTATTACGGCGCTGCGTCGGTGGAGGCGCACGCGTGCCGCAATGAAACTGTTTACATTGTGGGTGGCGGTAATTCCGCCTGCCAGGCGGCGTTGTATTTATGCCAATTTGCCAGGGAAGTAAATATTGTGATCCGTCGTGACAGCCTTTTCCAGACAGCAGCGAATTATCTGGTGGAAAATATTAAGAGCATGCCCAACATAAATGCACTTGTGAATACAGAGTTGATTGCCTGTTCCGGTTCTTCGGTACTGGAGAACGTCACCCTGAAAAACGTGAACACAGGTGAAGAAAAAACAGTACTTGCAAAAGCCCTGTTTGTTTACATCGGCGCAAAGCCTGGCGTTGCGTGGCTGAATGGTCTGGTAAAAAAAGACGAAACCGGATTCATTCTTTCCGGAAGCGACCTGATGAAAGAAAAATCATTTAAATCGTGGTGGAAATTAAAACGCAATCCGTTTATGCCGGAAACGAGTGTGCCCGGCATTTTCGCTGCCGGCGATGTGCGATTCGGCGCGATGAAAGGTATTTCCGCCGCTGTTGGTGAAGGTTCGATGGCGATCCGATTTGTGCGAAAATATTTACAGGAAATGTAGGAAAACGGTTTGGAAGTTGTTAATGGCAGTGATTATGTTTGGTGGAACGTTCGTGCGGTTATATCGTTACAAGAATTCAGATAATTAATTACCTAACCTACGACAGGAATCGCCATGAATCTGGAGAAACTAAGACACGCCGAATCATCGTTTCTGGAAAAATATCCGAGTGGTTTCGACGACCCGGAGCTGATTGTGCATGCCAAACGTCATAAATTGGACAAGATGGTTCCGTTAACACAAGCAGAGTTCGCCGCCGACAAATTTAACGATCCGGAAATGATTGTTGAAAGTTTTGTGAAAATCGTAAGCCGGTCATCGCTGGTATCGGTGTTCGAAAAGCCCAAACTACGGGATTTTGTCAACTCGTTAAATCCGCAGGAAAAAGAATTCCTCGCCAACGGACTGTACCAGCGTTTACACGGGAACGAACAAAACGGCTTCAATATGATCGTTGACATCCTGCAAACCGGCAAAGTTGCGAAATGGCCGGTGATTACCATTTGCCCGGTGTATTTTAACCCCCATGTTGATGTGTTTGTAAAACCAACCACCGCCAAAAACGTTATCGACGTGTTCGAGCTGGAGTCGCTCGTCTACAAATCCACGCCGACCTGGGCGTTTTATGAAGCCTACCGCACGATTCTCAATGACATGAAGTCAAAAGTGGATCCAAGGATTTCCCCTAACAATCCCACATTTACTGGATTTTTGATGATGAGTATGTAGGACGGAACACAGGAAATGGAGTATGGACAACAAATGAATTGCTTTTCTTGTTATTTATTTTCCGTTTTTCAGCCTTCTTTCATCCGAATATTTTGTGTCTAAACTAAAAATAAGTATTCGATATTTTAAATATGAATATTATATTAAAGTAATTATTGACAAACAAAACATGCCGAGGTAAATGATGTCGATAAAAGACCAGCTAAAGATAGAAATCGATCGGCTCGATGATCGATATTTGGATTTGCTGTTTAGAATTATTCAGCAGTTTCATCAGCTTCCGGATAAGAAAACGATAAATGTAACTGGTCGGGATGTCGCGGCTATTTGTCAGGAAATTGCTGAAACAGGTGGTTTGGGGATTCATAATCCTGATGAATGGCAGCGCGAAATTCGCGCAGATCGTAAACTACCGTAGAGGGAATCATGATATTACTGGATAGCAATATCATTATCTACGCAATGGAGCCCGATTACCGTGAATTACGAGAATTTATTGCGCATGAAAATCCGGTTGTTTCAGTAATTAGTAAAGTCGAAGTATTGGGTTTTCACAAGCTCGGCCTATCAAATTAAAAACAGTTAGAAAAATTTTTTCAGTCCCTACCGGTTCTGTCATTATCAAATGAAATATGTGATAGAGCAATTTCACTACGTCAGGAGCGAAAAATATCACTTGGCGATGCCTTAATAGCAGGCACAGCTCTAATCCATATGATACCGATTATTACTGCAAATGTAAAGGATTACGAATGGATTAATGAACTTAAAGTAATAAATCCACTTTTAACATAGGTATTCCATCCCGTTTCTCCTTTCTCCGTTTCTATTGTTACTATTTTTTAATGCATCATTCCAACTTTCCGCTTGTATCACTCGCAGAATCTTTTTACATTTCTGAGTTCAGTTTGACTTTCCCTAAACAAACGTGAATAATCTGATAATTTAGGTGGATAGCACTATCCACTCCTCTAAGCACCCCGCATGGGGAGAAAACCACGTCTCCTGCCAGCTTTCTCGCTTTCCTTTCCCGGTGTTCGTGATGATTGGCAACTTTGGGCCGATGAATGAGCATTTTAAATTTGCTTTTTTAGTCTTATTTCGAAAACTTTCTATTGATTAAAAGTGTAGATCGCTCATGTTTCATTGGGCCACCATGATAGAAAAATTGTACTGCATTTCCGTATAAAAATCGAAATAGTATATTTTTTTTATTTACAACCGCCGACATATATTTTATAGCATTATTATTCGATAGCACGCACAAATTATAAAACAGGCAATTAGTGCGATGAGTTTATAAAAAAATTACGCATACATTGTTAATATAATTATTCTGAAATATAGATTTTGGATAGGTGAAAATGTATTAAAATTGCTTATAAAATCCAAATCCGTGCTATTCTTATTTCAACTTCTTAACACACTCCCAAATGAAGAGTTCCATTCCCTAAAAACCGGATAGGTAGGCAACTATCACACCCCCACTTAATTTACATTTGTTTTACACTTCCATACATTTTTTACTGGTAAATTATACATAGAAAATTTAAAGTTATTTAAGGAGAAATAATATGTTTGATATAAAGAAGCATATAGATAAAGATGAGGCCAAGACAATAAGACACAATCTGTACAAAAGATTAGCGCCTTTCCGGAAAGCCGATAATCGTAAAGCAATCTGGCAACTGGTAAATACAATGATTCCATATATGGCGCTGTGGGCAATTATGATTGCAATTTTAAACAATGGTTACCCGTACTGGGTAATCATACCGATTTCGTTAGTCGCCAGTCTGTTTCTGGTGCGTAACTTTATTTTCTTTCACGATTGCTGTCACGGCTCATTTTTCACGTCATCATGGGCAAATAAAATTGTCGGTTACATCACCGGCATTTTGGTATTCACGCCATATAACGATTGGCGGAATGCGCACTGGCGCCATCATGCCACCGCGGGAAATCTTGACAAACGCGGCACTGGTGATATCTGGACAATTACCGTGGAAGAGTATCTGGCGTCGACGTGGTTTAAGCGGTTTGCATATCGGGCTATCCGCAATCCATTGATTTTTGTGGTTGTCGGACCGGTGTACATCTTTATTATTGAACATCGTTTTTGGGACAAGAGCTATAAAAAATTCGATCGCCTTAGCATCATCATAACAAATATAGCCATCCTGCTGATGATTGGAGTTGCCCATTTCACAATTGGTATTATAACATTTCTGGTGATCCAGTTGTCGGTGCTGCTCGTCGCCGGCGCGCTCGGCATCTGGCTATTCTATGTTCAGCACCAGTTCGACGATGTTTATTGGGCGCGCAGCGCGGAATGGGATCCGCTGCAAGCATCGTTGGCCGGCAGCTCCTATTACAAATTGCCGAAAATTCTTCAATGGTTTTCGGGGAGTATTGGGTTGCATCACATCCACCATTTTGATCCGTTAATTCCCAACTACGCACTCCAGCGATGTTATGATCATTTTCCAATTTTCCAGACGGTTGAACCAATTACCATCCGTTCAAGCCTGGCATCGTTAAGCGTGAACCTGATCGACGAAAAGCATCAACGAATGCTAAGTTTTCGGGCGCTAAGGCAAGTGCGATCCCGGCAGCGTGTGGGCAGGATTGTTACTACGGAGTAGAAATTCCTCTCTAGCCAACATTTTGATTTACTGATGTCCGTATTTATAATCGTTTAAAGAGTGCTATTTATTCAAGCTGCTAAAAGAAATTTTAGACAAGGTTACAGGCTAACTGGATGAATTTGCAGGATAATTATTCTGTAGATCCTGTTATCCTGTCAAATACCTTTTTTAAAAAAAATAGTCAACGAGGATCTGAGCTAATTTTGTAAATTTAATAATTGTTTTTTGATAGTTTCAAGCAATATGAAATTAATTTGCCAATGATGCCACGATTTTGAGTACCAGTCTTAAAATCTGTCAGCCATAATGTCTCATCATTCTGTCGATCCTGTTTTTATGTCCGCCATCATGACGCGTGTAAAAATAAACTAAATTTTCTGCAAAAAATACCACTTCTCATAAGCCATTGAAAATAAAAAGTTACTGTTGCTGAAAAATATTTTGGCACGGCCTTTGTATCAGTACTGGGTAAAATCAGTCAGCAAACAAAAAACAAATTAAACGATAAATTCTGGAGGAACAAATCATGACACTAGTAAGATGGAACCCCGTACGCAGCCTGGTCTCCCCATCCTGGGATGTTGACCGCTTTTTCAATCGCTTTGACCGTGAAGACTGGGACAATGACACCACCTGGCGTCCGGCTGTGGACGTTGCCGAAAAAGAAGACGGTTACCTGGTGCATGCCGAACTGCCCGGCCTGAACAAAGACGATGTAAAAATTTCATTTGAAAATAATGTATTGACGCTGTCCGGTGAGAAAAAATCGGAGCATGAGGAAAGCAAAGACAACTACTATCGGATTGAACGCTCCTACGGCAAATTTGAACGCTCGTTCCGCCTGCCGGAAGGTGTAAATGCCGAAGCGATTAAAGCAAGTTATAAAAACGGTGTATTATCGATTGAAATTCCCAAGAGCGAAAAAGCCAAACCGAAAGAAATTGAGATTAAATAAGTTGGGTTGACATACTTGCTGAATAAAATCCCTGCCAATCGTTGGCGGGGATTTTTTGTTTGTGGTGTCGTATTTCAGTTTAACGAACAGGGAAAAATGCTTTTTATTGGGAATTGCACCCAAATGGTGAAACCTTCATCCTGAGCGAAGTCGAAGGACTCACCATGAAGCTACGATGATTAAATCCTGCATAGAATTGTGAAACGCTGTACTAAGGCCAAGTAAAAAACATGACATGCTCAGCCTTCCTATTTCCCCGTGAAATATAAACCCTCCCCATTAATTGAATTCTACCTATTCCGCTTAATCACAATAATCGTCATATCGTCATGCTGAGGATAGCCTTTTATAAATCGATGAACATCTTTCAAAATCGCCTCAACAATTGCCTGGGCTGATGCTTCATTGTTCTGCTCAATCACCCGGGTCAATCTGTCTTCTCCGTATTCATCAAGTTTACCGTTCATCGCCTCGGTAAAGCCATCTGTGAAAAATACCAGCAGGTCGCCTTTATTCAAGGTCATGTTTTCTTCAGCCAGTGTTTTTTCAAATACCAGTCCTTGTTCCAGCCCAATTCCGATCCCCCCCGGTTCGATCTGCTGTGTGGCATTGTTTTCACTCATATACAAAATCGCTGGATTGTGGCCAGCCCGGGCAAACGTGACCTCAAAATTCGTCATGTTAATAATCGCATAGATCATACTGACGAATGAATTTTTCTCCAGCATCTGGTATATCAGCTTGTTGACTTTGCACAATACCTGTTTCGGAGAGCTATTATCCTCAGCATATGATTGCAGGATGCCTTTGGATAACGTCATATAAATCGCGGATGGCACGCCCTTGCCGGATACATCGCCAATCGCCACACCAAGTTTGTTGTTGCTCAACCGGACAAAGTCATAATAATCACCGCCAACTTCCCGTGCCGGAATGCAAATCGCAGAACAATCGAGTCCCGGAAAATGGGGACTGTCTTTTGGCAACAAACTCATCTGAACTTTCTTGGCGATTTCCAACTCTTTCGCCATTCGTTCCCGCTCGCTGATGCGTTGGATGTGCGGAGGTAATTCATCGCCCTGGTATTCAAAAACAGTCTTTCGTTTGAAACCAATTACAGCGATAACAAGCGGTACCGCGAGCACACCGAGCACGATCAGACCATTCATGGCAAACCAGTTGTTGTTCATATAAAGCAATGGAATCGCTTGGCTAAAAAGCACTGCGGTAAACGAAGTCAATAAAACTGTCAAAATATCATATTTAACAAACAGGTACCCCAGAAATAATCCGATAGCAAACTTTGCAAAGTATTGATACCCCATCGGGAATAAGCCAATATCGGGAATTCTGCTTAACGCTAAAATTGCTGCGATGATCACCGCCAGCCATTCGGATCGCAACACTTTTTTCAAATAGGTGATGAAAAACAACCGATAAATGACTCCATCGCTGATGGCAAGTAATAAACCGGTGACAATCGGCGTCAGAAAAATGAATTCTTTATCAATACTCGGAAGAATAAACATATAAGAAGGCTTGGCACCGAATAGGTGCACGGTTGTATACAAATAAAGAGAAATAAAACCGACGAGTGTCATGCCTGCTAAATAACCGCGTACAATGCTGGATGCAGCGTTGACCGTGAATATTTTCCCTCGCAGAACACCGTCAATGGCTGATAGCTTATACTCCCATCCCGGTCGTGAGTTTGATTCCCCAACTGACCATGCCGTAAAAACGCTGAGTGCATTAAAGAATTCAATAAAAAAAATGTTGAACAAACCGATCAGAAGCGTTACATGCAATCGTGACATATTACCGATGGTGGTTCCTTCGGCCATGCTTGATGCAGCATTGATCGTGTTTATGAGACCCACAACTAAAATGGTCAGGAAAAAGATCAACCCGTGCCTGATCCCGATTTCTCCTTCGTGGTACTTTTTTAAAAATATGACAACAATGAAAAGTAAAACAATGTATGAGAATATCCATCCGAGTGTGTATAGAACGCTGTAGGTCGTTAAACTAATACCATATTTGTTTTGTAATTCTTTGGGCAGTTCCAGAGTATATTGATACTGGCTAATTTCATCGCCCTTGATATTAAACTGGATTGCATACTTTGCTTCTTTATATTTGGGATTTTTCTCGACCCACTTGAAAAAGAAATCCGTGCGATTTTTTTGCTTGTTACTGGTGGAATCATCAAGAGTAAAGTCTGCCAGATTTATTTTTGTATTATTAGTTATATACGTTTCGCACAGTGCTTGTGCTTTTTCAAGCGAAAGATGGGCTGTCCCAACTGAATCCGGGAAATTGTGATCGAAGTGTATGATTTCACCATTATGCGTCAACCATACCCGATAGCGATCTTGAGGTTCATCGCGGGGAACATTGAGATAGTACCTACAATCCCAAAATGTAAGATGCTTCAATTCATTTTTTAATAATTCAGAAGTCCGAATCACTCCAAATGTACTTTGTAGATAAGATATCACATTATCGTTTGTTCGCGAACTTAAGCGCTTATAATAATCATCAATTTGATAGCCGTGAGATTTCAGAAAATCGTCCGCCTGTTTGCGGATTTCGGGTCGGCTTAGTGTGTGAGTTGTTTGGTAAATAAACAATAATGATGGTTCAATTGCAAAATAGGCTACAATGCCAAGAATACCGAAAATGAATAATGATCGATGCTTTGAAATAAATTCAAACATGTGAATGTCCTTACGATTAATGACTGATTGTGCTATTGACAAACACTATATAATAACTTAAAATTAAATAATTAGCAAGGAGAAATTTGCAGAAAATTAATGTGGATGATCATGCTGATATTGTGCGTTCATGGATTTAAAATCGCTAATGATAATTTTTTATTTGATGTGGAACAAGATGCAGTGGGATTGGTTGTATACTTTTAATTCTTTTACATCAATGATGTGCTACGCATTTTCAAAGTGCGTGGCACATTTGTCCATTCCTGAGAAAATTTCCATGCCACTCATTGAACTATCCAATGTTACTAAAACCTACTCTGAGGCTGGCGCTTCCAAAGATGTACTGCACCGGGTCGACTTGATGATTGATCAACATGAATTAATTGTGCTGCTGGGCCGGAGCGGTTCGGGTAAATCGACATTACTGAACGTTATCAGCGGCATCGATGTACCCACATCAGGCGATGTGACGATTGCCGGCAAAACGCTCACTCGACTTTCGGAACGCGAACGCACGCAATTCCGGCGGCGCCATATCGGATTCATATTTCAGTTCTTCAATCTTATTCCTACACTTACGGTTGGAGAAAATGTATTTCTCCCGTTGGAATTGGTAGGCATCGATCCGTATGACGCCAATCGACGCGTCGAAAAAATGCTGGCAACAGTGGGACTTGATGATCGTATGCACACCTTCCCGGACCGGCTGTCCGGTGGCGAGCAGCAACGCGTAGCCATTGCCCGTGCGCTCATTCACGAACCGGATATTATTCTGGCTGATGAACCGACTGGTAATCTCGATTATGAAACCGGTGTGATGATTATTGAAATATTGGATCGCCTGGTTCGCAAGCAAGGCAAAACCATGATGATGGCAACTCATAGCCGGGAAGTGGCAGGCATGGCGGATCGGATTTTGACGATCAAGGATGGGGGGATTGAGGAGATGGATGGAGGAAAATCATGAATATCACTTATTTCTGGCCTGTTTGAATACTCTTAGAGAATTCTTGAATTGTTTAGTTTGCTGTTGAAAATTAAAATTTAAACCTGTATGCTAACTAAAAACATAAAATCCTCCCGCAAAACCCTCATCCGTTCCAGTCTTCGCTACATCACCAAACACCCCTGGCAGTTTGGTCTGTCTGTATTGGGGATTGCGCTTGGTGTCGCTGTGGTTGTGGCGATTGATCTGGCCAATCAGAGCGCTGGCAAGGCGTTTACAATGTCGATGCAGCAGGTGAGCGGCAAGGTAACACATCATATCATGGGGGGACCAACCGGGGTGCCGGATTCGCTGTATCGTGATCTGCGGGTGAAGTTGGGAATCACACAATGCGCGCCGATTATTGAAGGGAATTGTTCGGTGCCTACGGAACCGCCGCGTATTTGCACGCTGCTTGGCATCGATCCGTTTGCGGAGCATGCCATGCGTCCCGAGCATTTTCCGGTGATAACATCACGCGCCTTTGGACGAATGAATTTCATGATTCAACCCAATGCTATCCTGCTACCAGCAAAACTGGCAGCCGATCTGAACGTTACAGCAGGGGACACGACAATTCTCCAAATTAATAACCAGCAACAAACGTTTCACATTGCCGGAGTGCTGAATGCCGAAAGCGATGACGGCAACGCGATGCTGGAAAATATTATCCTGGCTGATATTGCTACCGCCCAGGAATTGCTGAACATGCCCGGACGGCTTTCCCGCATCGATTTGGTCGTGCCGGATAATCGCGCTGATCTGCTCGATCGGATTCAAACTAGACTTGATGACGGCTATCGCATCATTCCGGCAGCTATGCGACAGGCAGCAGGCGAGCAGATGACGCATTCATTTGAACTTAATCTCACCGCCATGAGTGTGCTCGCGCTGATCGTTGGCATGTTTCTGATTTACAATACAATGACGTTTTCTGTGGTGCAGCGCCGCATTCACATCGGGCTGATGCGCTCGATTGGCGTCACCCGGCGTGAGTTGTTTACATTGATGATGGTAGAAGCGCTGGTAATGGGAATTCTGGGAACGTTGCTGGGATTGGGATTCGGCGTGCTGCTTGGTAAAGGGCTGGTTAAATTAGTGACGCAATCCATTAATGATCTGTACTATGTGCTGAACGTCCGGCAGTTGTATTTAAGCCAACTCAGCCTGTTGAAGGGATTGGGACTTGGCGTTGTGGCGACGTTGGTCGCAGCGATCAAACCGGCGCGCGAAGCTACGACCGCTCCGCCGAGGGTAACACTGATTCGCTCGCAGGTGGAAACCAACATTCACAACAATATTCCCCGTTTTACCGCGATTGGTGTATCGCTGATGGTTATCGGTATGGCGATTCTGTTGTATCCGGTGAAAAATATCTGGTTCAGCTATGCCGGCCTGATGCCGCTGGTGTCCGGACTGGCGTTGCTGACACCAATTACCATGACTGCGTTGGTACGACTGGCATCCCCGCTGATGAAGCGGATGTTCGGATTGCTTGGCGAAATGGCCTCCCGCAGCATTGTGACGCAAATGAGCCGTACCGCCGTAGCGATTGCCGCCCTGAGCATCGCCGTGGCGACCACCGTCGGCGTTGGCACAATGGTGGATAATATGCGCAACACGGTCATCGAATGGATGGAGCGACTTCTTACCGCTGATATTTATATTTCCACCCCCAGCCTGATCGGCCGCCAGAGCAGCAGCGCACTCGATGTGGCAATGGCAGACAGGTTACAAGCCGTTCCCGGCGTGAAACATGTGAATTATTATCGCGAAGTTCAACTTGATACCGAACAGGGATACATGATTATATTGGCTGCGAAGATCGGTGAATTCCGCTACAATAACTTCGCGTTTAAACAAGGGCTTCCCAAAAATATTTGGCCGGCATTTCAGCATGAAGATGCAGTTTTGGTGTCTGAACCTTATTCGTACAAAAATAATATCAATCTGGGTGATACGGTCATGATTCCCACCGATCGCGGTCCGCATGCGTTTCGCGTCGTTGGCGTGCATTATGAGTATGGCACTGATTTGGGCTTGATCGCAATGTCCCACTGGAATTACCAAAAATATTTTGACGACCGCAAGCTGTCGCGCATTTTAATTTATACAGAACCTGATGCGGATATTGACGCCATCAAGCGTGCTATTTGGCAGATGGCGCCGCCAAACAGTGATTTGGTGCTACAATCAAATCACGAACTGCTGAAGGCATCCGTCGTAATTTTCGACCGAACGTTTCTGATTACCCGCGTGCTGCAATTGCTGGCAATTATCGTGGCGTTCATCGGCGTGCTTAGCGCGTTGATGGCGTTGCAACTGGAACGCTCGCGCGAATTCGGCGTGCTGCGCGCCATTGGTTTGACGCCCGGACAGTTATGGAAACTAGTGCTGCTGCAAACCGGTTTTATGGGATTCATCGCCGGGATTCTATCGATACCCATCGGCAATATTGTGGCGTGGGTGCTAATTCATGTGGTGAATGAGCGGTCGTTTGGCTGGACAATCCATTTCGACATTATGCCGTATTTGCTGGTTCAGGCAATCGGATTAGCTATTCTGGCTGCGGTGGTTGCCGGTCTGTATCCGGCGTATAAGCTGGCCACAATTTCGCCAGCAATGGCATTGCGGGATGAATAAAAAGCATCGGACACGGATGACACGGATTAGACGGATTTGAACGGATTTTTTGCCTGTCATTCCGGTTTCGCTGTTTTTTAGTGAATACCGGAATCCCCTTTTGCAATGTACTGAAATTGGAATAAGACGATATAATGATATGTATTTTGAATTTTAAAGATTTCTGCACGGATGATCGATGAATTATTTGATCAGGAAATTATTAATATTAGCCCTTGTTACGTTGCTTGTGAATTGCCAAACCAACACCAATAGGACCAAACAATCTGATAACACATCCAATTCTGTTTTGGCAATGATGTCATCATCGACCGATGATACTGGATTCAAAAAAGCGATAGAACCAATCCCATTCCAATTTCCGCGTGACTTTGGACCGCACCCGGATTTTCGGACAGAGTGGTGGTATTTTACGGGGAATGTCTCGGATAGTACGGGGCGATTGTATGGCTTTCAGCTCACTTTTTTCAGAACAGCGATGTCACCGGATTCTGTAATCGGTGATTCTGAATGGCGCACAAGTCATGTGTACATGGGGCATTTTGCCATTACCGATGTGGTGAATAACACATTCTATCAGGCGGAGCGATTCAGCCGGGGCGCACTTGGATTGGCCGGCGCACAGTCCGAGCCGTTTCGAGTGTGGCTGGACGATTGGATGATAGAGACAGCATCGGATCAGTCAGGCTCTGAAATTGCCGTGCATGTGTACGCAGCAGATGACAGTCACAAACTCGATTTACGAATTGTGAATGAGAAACCACTAGTATTGCAGGGAAATAATGGCTTAAGCCGGAAAGGCCCGGAACCGGGGAATACGTCCTACTATTATTCATACACACGACTAACTGTGAGTGGGCGCATCACATTGGATGGAGAACAGCATGCCGTTACCGGACACGCCTGGTTCGACCGGGAGTGGAGCACCAGTGCGCTCAGGCCGGATCAAGCAGGTTGGGACTGGTTTTCGTTGCAGCTTGACAATGGCTATGACCTGATGTGGTACCAAATTCGCAATAAGGATGGTAGTCTCAGTCCGTTCTCCGGTGGGAGTCTTGTGGATGATGACGGTCATCGTATTGAAATTAAGCCGAATCAAGTGACACTAAATATTCTGTCGACATGGAAAAGCCCGACAGGCATCACTTATCCTTCTGAATGGGAGATTATTATTCCATCGGAAAAACTCCAATTGCACATTGCCCCGCAGGTGAAAGCCCAGGAATGGACCGGCCAATTCCGCTATTGGGAAGGGGTGGTGACGTTTGATGGCATATTCCAAAATAAAAAAACAAACGGTTATGGGTATGTGGAGCTTACAGGGTATTAGAAGGATTTTATGATTTTTTAGTATCCTTTCAATAAATGATGGTGAGTGTACCCTTCGACACCGTTCGTGTTCCGATGTATCGGAACGGCACGCCGCTGCGAGACAGTAAGCTCGGGGTACGGAACAAACCGTTGACTGAGTGCTCCGAAGGCGCATCTGCCTTTGGAATGATCCGCCGTGGTGGACCAACATAACCAACTAATATGGAATGGATACATTTTTTAGATATTTTGCTGAACCGATCCAATCGTTTGAAGCGATGAGATCGGTAGCTGTTTGTAATCGGAAAAAATATTTATCAATATCAGTTCATCTTGAACAAAATATGTGTCTTATAAATCACGATAATCCGCTTGACATTCTCCCCCAAACGTTGTATTTTCAACATCAATCAATCATCTCACAACCAATTTTCAAATAAAGGAATAGAGCATGCAATACCGGCGAATAATAGTTGCCCTTATGCTTGCGCTTTTCGTGGGCGGATGCGCGCAGCAGTTGGGGAAAGTCGTGGTGTACGATTATTCCGGTATGGACAAGGATACCAAAGATGTTCATAAAAAAGTGGAAAAAATATTACAGCAGGGCGTGGCAACACGTCAGCCTGTACCAGTCTACCCGGCCACGCGCATTGATTCCGTCCGTATTGATAAATTCCACCAGAAAATAAATATCTATCTCAATCCGATTTTCGGCTACATCCCCTGGCGGGAAAATAATGTCGCCAGCACATATGCGGCATTGAAAGAACAGTTGGGACGAAAATACCGAAACTATCAAGTCATTCTATTCTCCAAAGATTTTCCGATCGAATCGCTGATTCCGAATGCTTTCCGTTCAGACACATCAACATACGATACCGCCCGCATGCCGCGGCAGGATGTCCGCACATTGCCGCTGGTCATGAATATGAATCGCCCCTGGTACCCGACCAAAGGATTGTTCAATCGTAACATTGCCCTGTGGCACAGTCACGGCTGGTATTTTGAACAATCGGAAAATCGCTGGGAGTGGCAGCGTGCGCGGCTGTTTCAGACAGTTGAGGATATCGGCCCGATTGGATTTACCTTGCCTTATCTTGTTCCCATGCTGGAAAATGCTGGCGCGCTGGTGATGTTGCCGCGTGAACGCGATACGCAAACGCATGAGATAATTATTGACAACGATAACTCGCGCGATTGGGACACATTCTATAGTGAGGAAATATACGATCTTCAAAACGAGTTGTTGATTGAATCCGATAGCGTGGGATTTGCGGTTGGTAATCCCCCGTATGGAGTAGGGGAGAATCCTTTCCAGCAAGGTACATACCGGCGTATGCCAGCGGATACAGTTGTATCGGCGGAAATTAGCTGGATCCCGGAATTCCCGGCGCCGGGGGATTACGCTGTATATATTTCCTGGAAGCGCAGCGATTCCAACGTGACGGATGCGCATTACACGGTCTATCATAGCGGCGGACAAACCGATTTTCTGGTAAACCAACAAATCGGTGGCGCAACGTGGATTTATCTGGGGACGTACCGGTTTTACGCTGGCTATAATCCTGAAATTGGCCGGGTTTCGCTGACAAATCAAAGCGATGAAGTCGGCAGTTGGGTGACGGCTGATGCTGTGCGCTTTGGCGGCGGCATGGGAAATGTCTCCCGGCATGGCCAAACAAGCGGCCGGCCGCGTTATGTTGAAGGCGCGCGCTACTACCTGCAATATGCGGGCATGCCAGATACGCTGGTGTTCAGTCTTAACAATGAAGAAAGTGATTATAAAGATGATTATCAAAGTCGCGGTGAATGGGTGAATTATTTGAAGGGAGCGCCATTTGGTCCGAATGCGGATCGCACCGATCCGGGGCTCGGCATCCCGATCGATCTGTCGCTGGCATTTCACACCGATGCCGGCATTGCCCTGCACGACACAGTGATCGGCACGCTGGCAATTTACAGTTCCGAAGGCGCAGATTCCACCACATTTTTCCCGGACAGCATGTCGCGCCTGGCGAATCGTGATTTTGCTGACATGCTGCAAACCCAGATTGTGAATGATCTGCGTGCAACCTGGGACCCGTTATGGCGACGTCGCGGCATGTGGGACAAACAGTATTCAGAAGCATTTCGCCCCAACGTTCCGGCTGTGTTGCTGGAGTTGCTGTCGCACCAGAGTTTTCTCGATATGACGTTTTTTCAGGATCCCCGCTTCAAATTCGATGCTAGCCGTTCAATTTACAAGGCATTGCTGCGGTTTGAGGCAATGCAATATCAAACCGATTACGTGGTGCAACCACTACCGGTAGATCATTTCCAAGCGGTGCTGCATCCCAAAAGCAGTGTCACGCTTTCCTGGCAGCCGGTGGACGATCCGTTGGAGCCAACCGCTGTCGCGGAAAAATATATTGTCTATACCCGCCTCGAAGGTGATGGCTGGGATAACGGTGTACTCGTGGACAGTACAATTGCTGCTTTCGATAGCTTGCTGCCGGGTGTTATTTACAGCTACAAAGTGACCGCCGTGAATGCCGGCGGTGAAAGCTTTCCGTCGGAGATTTTGTCGGTGTGCTGGTACGAGCAGGACACGCCGCCAGTGTTGATTATTAATGCATTCGACCGCGTGGCAGCGCCGGCCAAAATCATCACTGATCAATTTGCCGGATTTGCCAATTTCCACGACCAGGGAGTTCCCGACAAGTATGATCTCAATTTCACCGGCGATCAGATCGATTTCTCGCCGACGTCACAATGGAAGGATGATGATTCGCCCGGCTTCGGCGCCAGTTACGCCAATCTGGAAACAACGATAATTGCTGGCAATTCGTTCGATTACCCGTACATTCATGGCGTGTCCATCCGTGCGGCCGGCCATGCGTTCTGTTCTGTTTCGGATGAAGTGGTGATACAGCAGGAAATCGATCTCAAGAATTATCCGATTGTGGATGTCGTTTTGGGAGAAGAGAAAACAACGGGCTGGCCAAAACCGATGGGGGAGAAGCAGTTTCAGGCATGGCCGGAACCGTTCCGGCAGGCGATTTCTGATTATTGCAGCGCTGGCGGTAATTTGTTTGTTTCCGGCTCTTATGTCGGCGCTGACATTTACGCAAATCAGTCTCCCGATACTGCTGCGCTGGTATTTTCCAATAAAATGCTGAAATTCATCTGGCGAACGAATCACGCTTCCAAAGGCGGCGGTGTCTGGTGCGTGGATTCAACCTTTATGGATTTTGGAACAGCGTTTGAATTTAATACAATGCCACATCCGGATATTTATGCAGCAGAAGCGCCGGATGGGATTGCCCCTGTTGATTCAATGACCAGTGCGATTTTACGGTATCAGGAAAATAACATTGGTGCAGCGGTAGCTTACCGGGGGAAGAAATATTCCATCATTGTGTTCGGGTTTCCGTTTGAGACGATTATTGAGCAGGACGCGCGAGATAATGTGATGAATCATGTACTCGGGATGTTTGAAGAACAGATAATGAAAGCAGGGGTAAGCACGAATAATAACCGCGACATAAAAACGGACACTGCAATCGATCCTGATGCACCGAATGATTAGCGAACTCATCAAATCATCATTACCAGCGTCTCGCTGGTAATGATAACATGGCGGCTCTGCCGCGAACATACTCAAGGCAGAGCCTTGAAAGAAGCGTTCCCGGTTAGAAACCGGGAACGATATTTTTATTAATCACCATAAAGCAACATACGACCCATTTAATGTTCAGCCAGAGCAATATAAAGGAAAAACCATGAATTTTCGTGAATGTCTGGAAAATGAAAATAAACGCGGCTCATTGCAGGTCGTTTCGGAAAAATCGAATCCGAATCTCGAAGTCGCTATACAAATAAATGAAACCGAACCAGCACCGGTTCTGTTTGAAGATGTCAACGGCTTGAGAGTCGCCGGGAATCTGTTCGCCAATCGCGAGAGCTATGCCCGGCATTTGAATATTCCGCAGGAGACATTTCTCCATACATTGCACGCGAAATTATCTGCTGGAGATGTGCAGCTTGAGAAACGCGACGGAATCTATGGCGAAATTGAATTATCCGAAGTGGATTTAAGCAAGTTGCCGATTCTTTATCACTATCAGGGCGATGGCGGCCCTTACATCACCGCCGGTGTCTGGATTGTAAACGATCCCCAATTCGGACCGAACATGTCGTACCATCGCATGATGATCACGGGCAATAATCGGGGGACAGTACGCGTAGTGGAAAATCGCGGGACATTCAATGCGTTGCAGCACAGTAATGGCGTTGCCGAAGCTGCAATCTGCATTGGCGCACCACCGGCTGTATTGCTGGCAGCATCGTGTTCGCCCGATCCGGGAATTAATGAAATGGAGCTGGCGGCGCGGCTGGACGAAGTCACACTGGTGAAGTGTAAAACCGTCGACCTGTGGGTGCCGGACAGCTCTGAAATTGTGATTGAAGGCCGATTCGTCAATGAAACCGGTGACGAAGGCCCGTTTGTGGATATTACAGGTACATGGGATCATATCCGGCAGCAACCGGTTTTTGAAGTATCGCGAATAGCCATGCGTGAAGATGCGATTTATCATGCATTGGTTCCGGGACGTGGCGAACATCAAATATTGATGGGTATGCCCAAGGAAATCGACATTTTGCGGGAGGTGAACAACGTGTGTCGCTGCCTTGATGTTTCCATCACACCGGGCGGCAGCGCCTGGTTGCATGCGGTGGTGCAGATTGAAAAAACCAAAGCATCCGACGGCAAAGCAGCTTTGGAAGCAGCATTCCGCGCGCATAAATCGTTAAAACATTGCGTGGTGGTTGATTCTGATATTAATATTCACGATCCCCACGATGTGGAGTGGGCGATTGCCACGCGTCTGCAAGCCGACCGGGATATGATGATTCTCTCTGACCAGCCGTCCAGTTCGCTCGATCCATCCGCGACACACATTCCCGGCAAAAAGAGCCGAGCGGCTAAAATGGGGATGGATGCGACGATAAAAGCCAGTGGGGAGGAGAAGAAAATGTTTTATCGGGTGAGGTAATTTGTTAATGACGGATTCGGAAATACGAGCAGTTCGGGATCAAAAAAAGTCTTATGAAAATCATCGTTGATACCAATGTTGTTATTTCTGCGTTACTATGGGATGGAACCCCCGTCATGTATTAGATTTGGCACGTGAAGGAATAATTGAATTTTTTACATGTACTCTATCCAAAGTGGCTTTTGGATTGGGGTAAAGAGATGCCATCGCTCTGAGCGATGGCATCTCTAATTGACGTCCTCAAAGCCACTTCGAATTCAGTATATACTCAAAACGGGTATTTTTTAAACATTTTTTTAAAGTGCTATTTTGTGTGTTGGCTGATCCCGCCGAATTGAAGCGGAACAACAAAGCGCAGTGGACGTGTTGCCCCGCTTCGCCGGGATAGCTCCGGCCACCCGGTCAAGTTTCCTTCATGAATATGGAATGACCGGACTTAGGCAGTCTGTTTACCTTTGTGTAAATATATTAAGGAAACTGGACAGGCAACGTAATGTATCTTAAAACAAGCTCCAAATTATGACCGTGCGCAGTATAGTTACAAAAAGTTTTAATAATTGAAAAATTTTAAACTATATTCTCAATCCCATCTATTCCAACACCACCATCTTCTTCACGACTTTTGATGTTTCAGTTTGCAATGCATATACATACAACCCGCTGGGTACCACTCTCCCTGAATTATCTGTACCATCCCACACCACCGCATGCGCTCCGGCGGCCTGCCCTTCGGCATTCACCAATTCCACCACCAACCGGCCCAGCGTGTCGTAAATACGCAGGGTGACATGCGATTGTGTGGGCATGTCGTAACGAATGGTGGTGGTCGCATTAAACGGGTTGGGGTAGTTTTGGTGGAGGGTGAATGTGGCGGGTGTGTTTTGACAAAATACATTTACCGGTGTTGGTTTCGCATCCGGACGAATATAAAAACCGTTTACTTCGGAACTCCACAAACTGTCACCCGCCAGATTGTGTGCAAGGACTTTCCAAAAGTGGGTGTGACCGGTGGTCAGGGAATCGATAAGGTAGGTAGTGTCCTGAATGCCAGTGATAATATCGGAAGTGCTAAAATTGTAGTCGGTGTCGATGTAGAGATCGTATGTGATTTCCCAAGGGTAGCATTCATGGATGGCGCTGGCCTGACTCCACATGAATTTAGGATCGCATACATTAACTGTAGCATCGTTGAGAGGTTCTCCCAATGAAAATGGAGTGAGATGATGTTGGATGGGGGCTTCAAAATAATACTTACCGAACACGCCATCATCTGATCCATCTTGTTTATCACTTTCCCAGCAGACAATAATTCCACCATCAGGCAGAGTAGCTAAACAAGGATCTTCCTGACGATTTTCAGTATACGTATTCACCTGAAATTCAGGGCCAGTTTTTTCACCATTATTATTAAACCGTTGACCAAAAACACCAGATTGAGAGCCATCCTGACCATAACTCTCCCAGCAGACGACAAATCCACTGTCAGATAGAGCAGTTATCGCAGGATCTTCCGCACCAAAATCATTATAAGTATTTACATGAAATTCATCACCAAATCTTTGCCCATTCTCATCAAACCTTTGTGTATATATACTATTCTTGTTACGCCAACAAATTATAAATCCTGCTTTTGGCTGAGATACAATATCTGGATTATCTGGATAATCTTCGCGACCATTTATAATTGAGTTTACTTGAAATTCATCACCGATCTTTTGTCCATTTTCAGTAAATCGCTGAGCAAAGATTCCCCCTCCTTCTGCACCATATCTATAACTGAGTGCCCAACAAACGGCAAATCCACCATTTGATAAAGCAATAATAGCAGGCTTTCTTGTACGTAAATCATTATAAGAATTTACTTTAAATTCTTCTCCATATTTTTGAACATTTTTATCATATTGTAGAGCGAATATGCCTCTTTCAGTTGCCCAGCATATTACAAATCCGTCGTTTGATAGTACGACAACTTTTGGATCACTTTGATAAGAATTAGTATAAGTATTTGCCAGAAATTCATCACCAATCTTTTGACCGTTTTTATCAAACTTCTGCGCAAATATACCATCACCAAAATTTTCCGCCAAGTGTCCAATCCAGCATATGATAAATCCGCCATCTGAGAAAGCAGCTATTGTAGGTTCGAATTGATTGGAATTAAAATATGTATTTACCTGAAATTCATTTCCAATTTTTTGATAATTTTTATCAAACTTTTGCGCGAAGATACCATCGCCGTAACCATCTTGAAAAAAACTATCCCAGCAGATGACAAATCCTCCGTCTGGAAGAGCAGAAATTGCAGGAGCTGTTTGATAGCAATCAGTATATGTATTCACCTGAAATTCCTGGTTATATGGAATATTTTGACCATATAATTGAAATGAGAACGTAATAACACACATTAATACAACATCAAGATTCTTCATAGTGATAATCCCTCTGTGAATTTTTAATATTATTATTACTCCAACACAACCATCTTCTTCACGACTCTTGATTTTTCAGTTTGCAATGCGTATACATACAATCCGCTGGGCACAACTGTTCCGTCAAAATTTGTACCATCCCACACCACCGCATGCGCTCCGGCAGCCCGCCCTTCGGCATTCACCAATTCCGTCACCAACCGCCCCAGCGTGTCGTAAATGCGCAGGCTGACATGCGACTGGGTGGGGATATCGTAGCGAATGGTGGTAGTGGCATTAAGCGGATTGGGGTAATTTTGCATTAATTGGAAATCACCAGGTGTTTCAGAAGGATTGTCGGCGATGCCGATTGCAAGTATTTTAATTGTATAGTGACCCTGTTCATCCGTATAAGCGCTGAACCAACGGGTCGTATTCGTTTGATCGGTCAATGTAACCAACGCATTGACGACTGGCTCGGCTCCGCTTCTCAAATATTCCCCGCCGTTATCGGTAACTGTCCCCTGAAGCAAGATTTGTGAATAAAGATTGTGGGATAGCAAAATGAAACAGAGTGCAAGCAGACTGATATTTTTTCGATTTGACATTTTTATTCCTTTTGGTTTAATACTCTTCTTATGAGTTATTTTAAGCACACTGGCAGGGATTCGTACAGGGCATAGGTTATAATTAAATTTTTGTTATCTCTCAATTAATTTTTTTATTCAATTAAGTTCGCTGCTTATGCGAATCTCCTTCATCCACGCGTAAAGATTAAGGAGATTCTCCCGACGCGTCGGGACAAAAAACGCCGTTGCGTGCGGAATGAAAGGCTGGCTAAAGAGATAAAAATTTTCTGCTTCTACTTTTAGCTTAGTAACAATCGTGTAGACATCCCCCTAAGTCCCCCTTCAAAGCGGGACTTCCCGCTCGGCATATTTCCTCCTTTGAAGGAAGGTTAGGGAGGATGTTAACTATCCTGTTAGACAATCAATTTTGAAGAAACAACCTGAGCTAAGGGAGCAAGCATTAAAATTTTTATTACAAATGGAAGCTTTCCGAATCCTCTTCAGGCGATTCGGAAGGCTATTCGATCTAGCAATTCGACACATCCTGGATAAAAGTGGATTCTTACCGGATGATCAGAAGGCAAGAAAACCAAAATTCTATTCCAACAACACCATCTTCTTTGTCACACGCACTCCATCTACTTCCAACATATAAAAGTAGGTCCCGCTAGGTACCGCCATGCCGATTTGATTCGTGCCGTTCCAGGTTACAGCGTAACTGCCGGACGATTGTGTGGCATCGACCAGCGTTGCTACCAGGCGCCCCAGCACATCGTAAATTTTTAGAATGACGTGGTGCGAATCATTGCCAGATGGGAGCGTATAGCGAATCGATGTGGTTGAATTAAACGGATTCGGATAATTCTGTTGCAGCGTAAATTGCTCCGGAGTCACGCCGGTTTCATTCTTATCGACCGCTGTGACATTTGGATCGGAATAAAGCGCCGTATATTCAGTTAGAATCTGGAAGCGCAAACTGAGAGCAATAATTTGATTGACTAGCTCAGTCGTTTCCCCATATGCTGAAATTAGCTCTGTCAGATGATCGATTTTTGCCTTGGCCCACAAGCGAGGCACAAATCGGTGTCCCTGGCCGGCAGTGCGATCAAAATTTATACTTTTCGAAAGTGTGATGTCCTGACCGGCATAATTTCCGGATAACGAAATATTATAGGAGCCGCCACTGGAATACAAACCCAAGCGATTTACCTGATTTCCCCAAAATAGATCACTCAATATTTTGGGATAATAATCCCAGTTATACAAACCAGCCATATCGATGTACAGGTTGGTCCAGATCGGCTTGGAGATGCGTGTGAAATGATTGGCAACAGCCGAAGCAATGCTTTCATCATTATCAATAAATGTCGGATAGCCGCCGTTTTCACGGGCAACATTAATAATCAGGGACCGGCTGATATTATCACCAATTGCAAATGTGTAAATCCGCACATCGTTTTGATTGTAGGATTTCGAATTTTGGATTATTTGGTTGATGTCTGTTTCGCCATACGTGGGATTGCCATCTGTCAGGAACACCAGGATGTTTGACGTGTATTGACCAAATGACTGGTTGAGCGACTGGCTCAGCGCGGCATCGATGTTGGTCATCCCCATGGCGTACATTTGATAGACGAAATCATGGGCCGCGCTAATATTCTCCTCATTGGCGGGAACGAGATCAGTTTCAAACATGGTGGTGAATGTGCCGAACGTGGCGATATTAAAACTATCCTGTGGATTTAACAGGTCGAGAAAGGTATGCATCGCCGACTTCAACTGTTCCATTCGGGAACCTTCCATGCTTGATGACACATCCGCAGTGAACATGATATTCTTGGGAATGGCTTCTGTTTCAGTAACGCTATCCGGTGGTGTAATCCATAATGCGTAAAAACTGTCTGTGCCAAAGGAATCCTGGGCTGTGGGCGTGTAGGTGAGCACGTTCATCGTAACGTCGTCGCGCACGGTTTCAAATTCCAGCGTGAAATCTTTATCCGGAAAATAATTTTCATCGCCGTACATGATGGCGTACTGATAGTCGGATACTTTCTGCAAATGGGTGGCTGTGGAATTTTGATGCGATGGTGACGTCAGCAACCGGAACGGCGTCTGCGACTGGGCATTAACATTTAATGAGACTGTTTGCAATGCTTTCGGGGAAAGTCCCAATGTATTCAGCAGGAATTTGTACTGTACCCGGCCGAATTCATAATTCAATAATTCCACATAGGTAATTTCGGTGCGGACATCGCTATTGCCATCGATCGGCGCGATGCTCAGCCGGAACAGATTGTCGCCCAAATACTCCAGCAACGCCGGGTCGATTTGCCGACGCACTTGATTGTTGTAGTCATTGATCGCTTCCTGCCGTTCGCGAATTTCGGCCACATAACGCTTGCCATTGAACCAGTAGACCAGTTCGGTGATCATGGCATTTTCCGGCAGCGGGAAGATGTAGATTGATTCCACCCGTGTGCTCAAATCATTATGAAAAATCTGGTCCACATGGGTAACCGCAATCTGATCCTGAATGTCCACGGAGATATCAACAGACTTGATCCACATGCGTGAGTATTGCTGGCTGCTGTTGAGCGGACGGTTGTACAATACACCGAGAGCGAAGGCATGCTGAATAGAAATAGCAAGCGCCACGAAAATAACGAAACCTGTAACTAATTTTTTCATTGCACATCCTCCATTTGTTTTATTATATCGACATATTGCCTGAATTGTAATAGTACGGTTGTACTTCAGGCAAAGCCCATACCAAATAGGTCCCGGTGTTATTTTCAAATAAAAATGCGTTTAATCCCTTGAAATCAGGCAACGCACGCGCCTTTGTCTCAAAGGAATTAAACGCATTCGGTTTTGGGTTGCGCATTATATGCACTCAGGTGAAATGTATGCACGTTTTTAAAATGAGAAAAGTTCGTGTCTGCGTGGAAAAAGACTGAATATCCCTCCGGTGTGTACAAAGAGAATGATGGATGATTTTGAGAATCGGCCGCTATTGATTTGTTGCGTCAGTCCATACATGGTTTTACCGGTATAGACGGGATCGAGCAGTAGCCCGGTCGTGCGGGCAATGTTGTGGATAAATGCCAGCTCATCCTGCGAACTGATCGCGTAGCCCTGTCCGACATACCCATCGATTATGCGAACATCCGCTGAAGACAGTCCCAATTTCAAATGAAAGGTCTGTTGGAAATCGTTTAAAATCGCACCAACTACATCGATAAAATACGCGGCATCGTCGCATACATTAATGCCGATTACGTCGTATGACTGTTCAAATAACGCCTTGCCCAGTATCAGACCGGCAAGCGTTCCGCCCGAACCGGTTGCGCACACAATTGTATCAATCGTGATGTGCTGTGCTTCAAGCTGTTTGATAATTTCCTCGGTTGCGGCTACATATCCCCATGATCCTAGCGCATCCGATGCGCCTTCGGGAATAATAAACGCTTTATGATCCTGCGTTGCCAATTGTTCGGCAACGGATTGCATGATTTCCATCCGTTGACTGCTGTATTGTTCGGGCGTGATATACGTAATGTCAGCGCCGACCATTTTATCGATCAGCAGGTTGCCATCCGGTTCTGCGTCAGGTGTGCCGCGTAGCACGAGCTGGCATGACATACCAGATTGTGCTGCAGCAACGGCGGTCGCCCGCGAATGATTGGATTGTGCGCCGCCGCAGGTGATGAGTGTATCCGCACCCTGGCGCTGCGCTTCGGCAATCACAAATTCCAGCTTGCGGATTTTATTCCCTGAAAGCGCACAGCCGGTCAGGTCATCACGCTTGATGAAAACAGTCGGTGCTTCATGATTGAATACATCCGACCTGAATGGTTGAATTGGCGTCGGTAAGTGAGCGAGTGACACACGGGGCGGGTAGGTAAATTGCATGATTGTATCTCCGATTTGGTGGTTTATCAGATCAAGTTTCTGAGAATTATCTGTGAGTGAATCTATTAATGGGTTTCTTATCGATTTTATACCGGACTGAAGACAAGAGAAGGGGAGACAAGGGGAAGGGGAGGAAAAGCATCTCCCTGTCACCTTGTCTCCCACGCTTTCCAACACAATTACATAAAACTCTGCGTAACTTAAAATAATCGCTCATAAAACGAATTATTCCATTTTCAACATAAGCGACAGTTACCCCGGAATTTTCATATGATTGCCCGGACTTGTGAACGCCTGTATTGGTCCATACCACCACAAACACTCCGGTTTGGTGAATGATGTCGAGCACCGTGAATGTGAGCGTTGGGTATTGTCGGAATAGAATTCGCAGGAATTTTTGAATTCGGGTGAGACCATGCAGTGGAGCAGTCCCCGGGAAATGAAACTCTGTATCATCATTTACAATGTCAGCGAGCTTGTCCAGACTGCGAGAATTCATGCACGAGAAGAGTTGGTCGGCAATTTCGGTTTCACTCATAGATTCTCCGATTATTTGTTTTTGAAATATAACGGATTTGCTATGAATTCGCAAGTGAAAAAATGCTTTTCAATTTGTCCGTATTTTTATTTGACATTGATGTTGAATATTTGTATTATGGCAATTCAGTTAACAGAGTCTAATGTGGAACGAGTAAATGTTTAAACGTGCGACGCACTTTTATCACTGTGAGAATATTGAGTTACTAAATGCACGAACTGATTTCCAACGAATACAAGTGCGTCGCACGACTGATTCCAAAACACATGTGAACAGTTGCATTTGTAAAATTTAAGATGGAATGAGTAAATGGATTTCGCATTCTGGTATACGACGATTATTCTTGTGATCATGACAATTTTGCTTGTCCGCGAATTGATCAGCCCCGAGCTTGTTATTTTTTCGGCGGTGTTGTTATTGGTCGTTGGTGGCATAATTAATGTTGATGAGGCGCTCGGCGGTTTTTCCAATACGGGGATGCTTACAGTGGCTTTCCTGTTTATTGTCGCCGCAGCAGTTAAAAATACCGGTGTTCTGAATTCTTTTGGCGATTTGCTGCTCGGACGTAACACCAATTCCAATATTCCCCGCAAACTAATGCGCTTTCTATTTCCGGTGTCGTTAATGTCCGCATTTTTTAATAACACACCGATCGTCGCCATGTTGATACCCACCATCCATGACTGGGCAAGGAAAAACGATTATGCCGTGTCAAAATTTCTGATCCCTCTTTCTTACGCGGCGATTGTCGGTGGCATGTGTACGTTAATCGGAACAAGCACCAATCTCGTCGTGCACGGTTTGATGCTGGACAGCGGCATGCCGGGAATGACTTTTTTTGAAATAACCAAAGTCGGGCTCCCGATTGCTATAATAAGTATTACAATTATTGCCCTGTTTGGTTATCGATTATTGCCGGATCGTATAGAGCCGTTGCTGCAGTTTGGCGAGAACACGCGTGAATTTGTCGTGGCATTGAAAGTGGAGCCGGAATACCAGTTTGTTGGCAGAACCATCGAGCAAGCGGGATTGCGTCATTTAAAGGGATTGTTCCTGTTTCAGATTGAACGGGCGGCAAAAACGCTGGCGGTGATTGGCCCGGAAGAAACGATTCAACTTGAAGACCGCTTGTTCTTCACCGGTCTGCCCGCAACGATAATGGAATTGCAGAAAACCCCCGGTTTACGATTGCTGAAAGAATCTGCATTTGATTTAAAAAATTACGATGCTGATCTTGTGCGCGCGTATGAGGCAGTTATTTCCCCCAGTTCACCGCTAAAAGGCATGAATGTCCGGGAAAGCAATTTCCGTAGCCGCTATAATGCGGTGATTATCGCTATTCACCGGAACGGTGAGCGGATAAAGAAGAAAATCGGAGATATTGTTTTGCGCGAAGGTGATACGTTGTTGATGCTGGCGCGTCATGATTTTTTAAACAAGTGGTACAATTCCAAAGATTTTTATTTGATTTCCGAATCAGAAAAGGTGCCATCCAAACCGCACTGGCATGCATGGTTTTCCGTGGGTGTTTTTGCATGCATGTTGGTGGTAATGGGTTTGGGGCTATTTCCGATTGTGGTCGTCGCAGGACTGGCAGCGCTTGCGCTAATTTTTTCCAGAAGCATTTCAAAAAAAGAAGCTCAGCAGAGCCTGCAATACAGCGTACTCATTATTATTGCCTCGTCGTTCGGAATTTCCAAAGCCATGCAAAATTCGGGAGTGGCAGAATTTCTGGCCCATTTCATTGTGAATGGCATGGGAACGTGGGGCACAATCGGTATATTGATTGGCGTTTATTTCATGACAAGTTTTTATACGGAAATTATTACCAACAATGCTGCCGCAGCGCTGTTGTTTCCGATCGCCGTTGCTGCCTCAACGGAATTAGGTGTGGATGCCCGTCCGTTTGTAATTGCTGTGGCTATTGCTGCATCCGCCAGCTTTGCCACCCCGATCGGCTATCAAACCAATTTGATGGTGTACAGTCCCGGCGGTTATAAATTCCGGGATTTCCTGAAAATTGGTGTCCCGATGAATATTTTTGTGGGTGTGTTAGCCATCCTGCTTATTCACTGGATTTATTTTTAGCATCGCGGCAATTTGCTGGTGAATCGTCAAACGTGGCTTTTCCTGAAATTCATTTTAGAATTTCAGGTAATATATATTCGTCTCACGTCTGCCATTTCACGTCTCACAACAACGATCTGTACAACGCCTCATACTGCGGAATAATTGATTGTGCCTCATATAAATCCATCACACGTCTGCGTGCCGCTACCCTGAACGCTTCGTGTTTTTTGGGATCGGATAACAATGAAATAGCATAGTTAGCCATCTCCCGGATTTCACCGACTGGCGCCAGAAAACCGGAGACACCATGTTCCACTACTTCCGGTAGACCGCCAACTGATGTTCCCACAACCGGCACACCACAAGCCATCGCCTCCAGCGCAGCCAGGCCAAAGCTTTCCTGTTCACTCGGTAGCAAAAATAGATCGGTGCAATGCAACAGCGGTTCCATTTGATCTTGCTCACCCAGAAAGATAACGTCCTTCTGAACTTGTAGCTCTCTCGCCAATTGCTGAACGAACAATCGTTCTGGCCCATCGCCAATGAAAATTAATTTAGCCGCCATTTGTTTGCGCACTTCGGCAAATATCCGGGTGACATCGCCCACGCGTTTCACCGGACGAAAGTTGGACGCATGTACTAAAATCGGCTCATTATTAGGCGCGTACGTGGTTTTCAGGCAAGCATCTTTATTATTTTTACACCGCAATGTGTCGATGAAATTAGGAATGACGTGAATTTCCTTTTGAATCGAAAATTCATCAATCGTGCGTTGCCGGAGATAGTGCGAGACCGCCGTTACCGCGTCCGATTCTTCAATCGTGAATTTAATCACGCGGTGAAATGATTGATCCGTCCCGACCAATGTGATATCTGTGCCGTGCAGTGTGGTAATGGTTTTTATGGTGTGATCTCTCAAAATTTGCTTGGCAAGATAAGCGCTGGTCGCGTGGGGAATTGCATAATGCGCATGAATCAGTTCTATACCATACTCTTCCACCAATTCAACCAGTTTTGTTGCCAGTCCCAGCGCATAGGGCGGATACTTGAATAGCGGATAGGTGGCTACATTCACTTCATGCACGTAAATTTGCTGATGAAACGAACGCAGCCGAAATGGTGTTGCATAACTAATAATATGAACTTCATGTCCGCGATTGGCCAACCCAATCGCCAGTTCGGAGGCAACAACGCCACTGCCGCCGTGAGTCGGATAACATACAATGCCAATTTTCATGCGAAATCCTTACGTTTTATAGTTTTTCTTTTTTAGTATCCATTCAATATTAGTTGGTTATGTTGACTTCGACAAGCTCAGGGTACAGAATACGCCGTTGGCTGATCCCGCCGAAAAGGCGGGACAACAAAACCATACAAAATTGAGTGGATACAAAATTCACATGATTTAAGGGTGGACATTGAAATCCACAAAAAATGTGCGATGATTAAGATTCTATTTATTCGAAATGATCGGTGCGCTACTTGCCTTTAAACAGGTGATTTTGGCGATAGCCCAAACACCTGTTAAGTGTCTCTCCGAAAATGATGATATTCGTAGCGCTATCATTTTGTCTGCAATCTGAATATTGAATTTAACATCCGTTTTATCACAAGCTATCCCGCCATCGGCGGGATTGTACTCCGAAATAGGACAGACAATATTCAATCAACGAAGCACATTAAAATTTACTGAAACGCCTGTCCCCGAAATATTATTGTGAACCACATCCAGCCGCAGGAAATTCAATCGGTCGCCAATGGCGCAACCGACTTCGTGATATCCATCCGTTGCGGCCGTTGAAAAATTATCCGGGTAGGGAACATGCTTCCCGGAAAGATCACTCCAGCCGGCGCCGTACCATGTGGTGAATTGCAGCTTGGTAATTACCGGCAGTTTTAGTCCGGCATCGGCCAAGCTTGAACCCGGGATCGTATAATCAAGCACGGCGCTGGCCATCCGATCGCCGGTAAACGCGAACGGTTCGACGCCGCGGAATTGACCATAATAATGTAAAAACGATTTCCCCCCAAAATAAAACAGGTGTTGCGTTGGTAGCAAGCCACGCGATGCACCGGCGCTTAGAAATCCATTTAATTGTCCCGGTCCTACAGCGGAGAATCGTTGGCGAAATTGTGCCTGTATTTTGGTGAAGTTGAAATCACTGTTGAAAAATTCCCGCGGACTGTGCAGCAGTTCCAGCTTGAATTCCGTCGCAAACGTTTGGTAACTGAACATCGCCTGCATGCCCCGAAACATACCTTCGGCGCTTGCGGGATTGGAACGGAATTCGTCCTTTCTGTGGAGCAAGCTGAAATCGGCATGGTTGTCTGCGCTGGTTTCCCGCTCTAAAATGGCCGTCAGCTTCAACGCTGTGTGATCGGTCATGCGATAACTTATTCCCAGCGTTGCGCCGCTGGCATAAAAATAATTTCGAAAATCTTGCTTGAACAGAAAGCTCGACAGCGTATTTCGTCCCGTGCTCATCCAGGGATAATTGTCAGCAAAGCTCAACGTGCGGTAGGCATTGCCTTCGATCATCCAGCGCTGCCGGGTGTCCGGATAGTGCAGCAGCGTTGCCCGATATTTCCATTTGCGATCGCCAAAACCATACCCCGCCTGCAATCCCAGCATGGATCGCGGGATGAACAGGTTTGTCGCCTGATAACCGTAGGAGAGCCGCAGACCATCCACGCGGTTGTACTGCACGACATCCGCAATTCGTTTTAGCGGCGCCACATAACGATCGAAGCCATACGCAAGCTTTGTATTGGTCGCATATGTACGCATAACCTCCGAACGAATGAGCGAACGGAACAAGTCATCGCTTTCTGCATCATTTTCGATATCGGTGAGTAGCCGCTTCCGGATACGCTCCAGCGAATCTGGATTTAACATAACCAGTTGCTGCTGAAAGAACGAATCGGGTTGAAACGTAACTGCCTGATTCACGAGTGTATCCGGGGCAACGGTATTAATGTCATACAGATCGAATTCAGTAATCCGCTCCATCCCGGCGCGAATTCCCATGCGGTTGAACGTGCCGGATTCAATGACCCGTGCCGGCAGCCAAAATGTGTTATAGTAAAGCAAGAAAGTCGTTTTAATTCGAAAATCATCGATTCCACCAATCGAGATCGATGTGCGCCGTCCTTCCCGTTTGGCAGAGACTTTGGAGAACCGGCAGGCTTCGTTGAGCGTAATATCCGATCCCACCACAACATGCCGGTGGGGATCAATTTGAAATGTACCTATTACTGCCGGAACGCGATTGTCCTTCGGCTCCACATGAATTGTATAAACCAGATTTTCATCAGTCCCGACCGAATACAACAAGCGATACGTGTAAACGTTTTCTGCGCCAGGAGAAAATGGATACAGTGGCGTTTTTGTCAGGTTGGAATCAAGATTGCTGGTCGCCTGCGAGAGAGAATGAGTATACGGAAACGGATTCGGCAATTGATTGGGAAGAGCCGTTACAGCGCTGTCCGCAGCGCTGTTGGCATCAGCGAGATAAACGATTCTTAATGAATCCGGCTTCTCCCAAAATCCACGAAAAAAATTTTCCCGTTGATACAACATTTTTCGAAAATCAAGAATACCGGCAGAGACATAGATATGAATTTGTGAATGCCCCTCAAATGTCATCGACTGGAGCGAATCGTAAGCTGATTGACTGCGCAATTGGACTGCCTTTATGATTTCATCAATTTGTGGCGTTTTGGCGAATAATGAGTGCGAAACACAAAAAATACATGCAATAGAAAGAAGAACAAAACGTCTCATGGAATCGTCTCCAGATATTCAGGGCCGAAATGGGCGACCGGATCGTCGATTTTAATCGCTTCCCGTACGAGAAATGGTTCGCCGTATTTCACGCCGATGTACGTGCCGTATTGCTTGTCGCGCGTAATGATGCGATCGAGAAAATCGGGACGGCTGATCAACGTTTGATCGGGTCCATATTGCGCCATGTCCGGATTGTGGAATTGTGATTTATAGGCTAAAATAGATTTAATCTTAATTTTGTGATAGTCTGTAATATCGACGATAAACGATGGTTTAAATTCAAACCGGCTGTGATAATACATCACTTTGTAGGGACGATGTGCATCCTGTCCCGTATCAATTTTTTTAAGACCGGCAAGGAAACATGCCTCGCGAACCAGTCGTGATGCCGCGCCATGATCCGGGTGACGAACCACCCAGTAGGGGGCAAACACAATCGATGGCTGGTACTCACGAATTTCGTGGATAAGTTTGAGCTTGTTCGCTTTATTGACTTCAACAAATCCATCGGGGAGGTCAAGCATGTTGTGTATACTAAGTTTGAGAATCTCCCCGGCAGTTTCAAATTCCTGCCGGCGAATTTCAGCATTTCCCCGGGTTCCCATCTCGCCCTGCGTCAGCGTAACAACACCTGTTTTATAGCCCAGCGCCTGTAATTTGGCAATTGTACCGGAACAGCCAAGTTCTACATCATCGGCGTGAGCGCCAAATGCCAATACATCGAGTTTCATATTTATTCCTTATATATAATTTGTATCCACTCAATTTTGCATGGTTTTGCTGTCCCGCCTTTTCGGCGGGATCAGCCAACGTCTTAATCCGTACCCTGAGCTTGCCGTCTCGCAGCGGCGTGCTGCTGCTGTTCGCCGCACGAACGGTGTCGAAAGGTACTACCATAAATTATTGAACGGATACTATAATTTCATTAATGCAAATTAGCGATCGTATGGCTTCAAGCGATACGATCGCTCTATTCACCAATTACCGATATACTTCAAACGATTATATTTTAAACCTTTTTGATGAGCCGTCAAATGATGCCAATTCTAAACAAGCTATTGGCTGTTGGCAATTCGCTAATAGCCAAAGGCCAAAAGCAACTGCAAATTATGATCATTGATCGGATTACCTAACCTGGATAAACCAGAATTAAAAAAATTAGACAGGATAACAGGATGAACAGGATTTCTTAGAGGAAGAGATTATACAAA
>JAFGDW010000334.1 GCA_016931935.1 Candidatus Zhuqueibacterota bacterium
CGAATGTCACCAATCCCTACTATGATATTAAATATAAAATAGTTAATGACATACCTGATCAAGCTGGGGAATGGAAGTATGATTATAGCACCAATACAATTATTCTTTATTACGAAACCAATCCTTCATATTTAACAGTATATGCACCGGTAAGAGATTCAGTCATTTATATTTACAACAGTTCCTATGTAACTCTAAACGGCATTGAGGTTGATGCTGCCAATAAATACAATGTTTTAATTAAAAACAGCCATGAAATAGATGTTGATTCATGCCACCTGTATTACGGTGGCCATGCAGCTATTTTATCGGCAGGTTCTTATGATATTAGCATATATTCCGATACGATAATGTATTCAAACGGGAACGGGATATTCATTGTAGACGGCAGCTTGAGCGGATCACATGATATTTATGGATGTCATATTAACTACTGCGGTGAAAGTGAAACGATAGGCGATGGTGACGGGTGGAATTACAACGGAATATATTCTGTCTATTCGGAAAGCGACCTTAATATTTACTATAATGAAATTGGCAATGTCGGTTATTGTGCTATAAATACTTCAAATTACGCCGAGCTAAGCGACCCCGACATTATGATTTACGGCAACTACATTCATGATTGGAGCAAGCACATAAACGATGCTGGTGGCGTTTACGTGGGAGGTGTCAGGGATAATTCAACGAAGATAATAAGGAAAAATTTCATCTATAACCAGGATGACGATATTTCTTTTTCATGGTATGACTATCCGGAGAAAAACGCTATTTATCTTGATGACTATGCAGCCTATTGGACGGTTGATTCAAATGTGATTTCATATGCCAATGGCGCAATATATAACGATATGGGAACGGGGGCGACCAACAATGTTATAAGAAATAATATAGCTTATGATTTTGACGTGATAGGTGCTTATTCAGATCAGCAGGCTATGTTGATAAAGTCAGGGGCAGCAAATTATATAGGCGATCCGATGACTTTCAAACATAACACAGCCATTATGACGGATACCGATTATTCAATGGGTGTTATATGGACAAGCACCGGCACTCCGACTGCCAATTCGTATCTTGATTCAAATTATTATTTTAACCCATTCAGGACGGGAACGCAATATGCCTTTGCCAACAGGATAAGCGGAGATAATTACTATTATACGCTTTCCGGATGGCAGGCACTTACTCCTTTTGAAGATCACTCTACTTATAATCAGAATAGCTGGACTTTTGCCGATGTATCGGGTATTACAGAAGATCAGTTTGTGTGGTTGTTTTCCAACTGGTCAGATTCTGCACATAACTTTAATCTTGGTAATTGCGTTTTCAAAGATACCATAGGCAATAATGTTTCAGGAACATTATACGTGCCTCCTTATGAATCTAAAGTTTTATTCTATGCTTCCGGTACAATAAATACTGTTGATGATCCATTTTATGGAGCCGGATATGAAGGTGGAGGATCTGGTTTTTATGAAATCTATCATCCCAGCACTAAATATTTATTCAAATATAAAGGAATTCAATATAATAATTTGAAATATAAAGGCATTTCATATGCAACAGGTGCAGAAAGTGGACCTTCACCAATTGAAGGATTATCTGATAATCTTATAAGCTGGTATGATTTTGAAAATGACGTATATGATAATCACGGATCAAATAACGGCACTGCTTATAATCTTACCTATACAACAGCAGGTGCGCTTGGCCAGGGTTATCATGGTTCTTTTAATGGTAGCAGCAGTCGCGTTGATTTGTCAACGATAGCTCTCGGTGGCAATACCGGAACAGTAAACATATGGGCAAAGACTTCCGATGGTTCGAGGACGTGGGATGTTGGCATGGCCCGTAACGCAATGGACGATCTTGTTGTTGGATGGTCTACCGGTAATTTTTCCGCTGACGTGAACGGTGCTTTGTGGCTTACAGATCCAAGCAGTAAAGATGAAGATTGGCATATGTTCACGCTTGTCGCTGACGGGACAAATGTCAATTTTTATATTGACGGAGCAAGCGTTGATTCAGATACATATTCGACAAACTGGACTGGAGAAGCAGAGAATTGGTATATCGGATGCAGCAGCGGATCGGCTAATTTCTGGTACGGATATATTGATTCCGTTGGGTTATGGTCAAGCGGTTTAACCGGTGACAAAGTGGTGCAGTTATTTAATTCCGGTGCGGGAGTTTATTATTCAGGGGGTGAATTTTACAATTATTAAATGAAATACTTATTAATAATATTAGTCTTAATGATTCTGATTTCAGGAAACGGGCAGTATTATGTTTCTACTGACGGCAGGGACAGCAACCCCGGCACAATAGACGAGCCATGGAGGACGCCACGAAGGGCTTTAAACGGAGCTAACACGGGAGATACCGTCTATTTCAGGGGCGGGACGTATTATTCTCATTCTACAAATATTCCTATCCCGCACAATGGAACACCAGAGAAGCCCATTTGTTTTTTCAACTATCCTGATGAAATTCCGGTTATAGACTTCTCGAGACATATTAATGAACAGGAAATGATAGCCGGCATTGACGGCAATGGAAGTACATATCTGAAATTCAGGGGTATTACCATTCAGGGGATAAAAAAGATAAAAGATTATCAACAAGTTACGGGGATAATGTTTGTTAATGCTGGTGTTATTTATTTGGAAGATATGAGTTCTGTCGGTCATGATGGTACGGGTTTTTATCTTGATTGCGATACGCTTTATATTAATGGTTGCATCGGAACAAAAGAAATATTTTAATAATGAAGCATTTATTAATCATATTATCAATCGTACTTCTGGCTGCAAGTTGCCCTGACAATGGTACAACTCCCTGTCCGGATTGCCCTGACTGCCCGGAATGCCCCGAACCGATAGAGCAAGAGTATAATGAATTGTATCCGTGTGAAGATTGCGATTACAGTTTATTACAGGAGCAAATTGATTCATTGCAGGAAATCATTGATAATTATGTTCCCTGCGAACCATGTCCAGAAGATACCAATAACTATATACTTGCCTTCAACGCTCCGAATCTTTACTATTACGATGATGCATGGAAACTCTTTGATGGTGATAGTGTATGCATAAAATTGAATGACAGTGCATATTTCTGCATATCGAAAGAGGTAATTGAGATTCCTGATACAATTCCACAGCCAAACGAACCTGATTTTGTATGTGATTTTACACAGGGATGGGAAAATGATTTACGTCAATATTTCGGCACTTTCAGTTTTCAATATAGTTGTGAAGATTTGACAAAAAATTATTATGAAACTATTAATGAAAAGTTGCATTTGGTTATAAACGAGGGTTGTGATTATTCTGGGCGTGTACAGGGAACATTGGTTATGTCGGAAAGAGAAGTTTATCATTTTAAACAGGATTATTTTATAGATGACGGGTTTGATTTGGAAGGATATTCGGGTTATGCTTGGATATTATTGTTTGAGTTTTGGGAACAGCATAATGATATATGGGATGGCAACAGTGCCGGACAGATACACTTTCCACTTTACATTCAAAAGAGCAACGGATTGATTTACTGGCATCTGATGGCGCAGAAGATGCAACCAGCAGATCAAGAATTTAGCAACGTATGGGATCGGATAAGCACAAAAGAAGTTCCTATTGGTGAATGGTTCACAATGGAGTTTTATATTGAACGTGGTAATCCGGGTAGATATTTGGTAAAATTGAATGATGAAGTATTGTTTGATGTCAAAGATGCTACGGTTTATCCCGACCATAAAATGCCAGTCAGTTGGTTTCAACCATGGAAATGGTATATGAATATTGAATTTGTTAATTATTCCGCACCCTTGGAAATTTGGTGCGATAACTTTAAATGGTATGAAGATTAAACTTATCATATTTTTAACCCTATTCTCTCTTACGTTAAGAGGGCAGGATAATACTGTTTATAAAATAAGCAATGATACTGTCCATGTACAAGGGCAGTCTATAAGCGGTGTCGGTTCACTGGATCAGGAATACAATTTCATTCCTTATGCCACTTCAGTAAGCGTGTCAGGAACGTATCACGTAGATTCAACGCTTACACTTAACTACACCTACGGGGATAAAGATTCCGATGCAGAAGGCACAAGCACGTTTAAATGGTACAGGGCGAATGATACTTTAGGAACAGGGGAGGCCGCTATCAGCGGAGCAACTTCACAAACTTATACATTGGTAGAAGCTGATGACGGCAAATGGGTGAGCGGCGAGGGTGGGAATTTACTCGGTGATGTGAATAGTGACATTATAGTAAGACACGTTCATGATATTGTTTATAATGAAAACAATGATGCCTGGTATTGCGCTGTTGGTGATTTGAACACAGAATCGAGATTTATAAAATTCACTTATGAAGGAGATACTTTAAAGCCAGAAATAATAGCGACTTATGAAGATGGGGGAAGATTTAAAATGATGGGACTTAATATCGTTAACGATTCGATAATATGGGTAAGTGATGATACGTATGATGATGATTTCGGGGTGTTTAAGTCGAAAATATCAGAAATAACGGATACAACAAAACACATCAAATTATTATCGTTAAATGCTGTTGGACATTATCTTAAACGAAGCGGAAATAATTTTTTACTTCTTTCTCCGAATAAAGAAATTTATATAAGTATAAATAATGGGAATACTTTTAATATGGTTGACAATTTAAAATATATTGCTAAAAATTCTGGGATAGAACATGAAACTTATTCTGGATTAATGCCATTACAAAACGGATATTTTCATATATATACCAAAAGCACGGAATATGATGAAGATTGTATTAGGGGGACAAGTTTGATAATTAAACAAAAATGAAACCACTTGAATTTATAGCTTATTTACTAATAGTAGCAGCAATACTATTTGTGATCGCCAACGCAGAGAAGATTGTTTGTTTGATTTGTAATTGTACTTAAATAGATATTCTCATGACTAACGGTAATCTAAAAACTCCAAGCTGGGGGCAGATAGTTCAATGGACTATTTTTATAGTAGGACTCGGTATTGCCATAGGCAAAAATGAGATGAAATCAGCGAACCTTGAAAGACGGGTAGAATCTATTGAAACAGTCCAGGATTCCCAGAATTACGAACTTATTTTATATCGTGTTGATGAAACAAATAAAAAGATAGATGAACTTACTGTTCTTATTAATGAGTATATACGTAAGTAATCCGCAGGATACAATACGGATGGAATCTGCTAAAGTTGAAATTAAAGAAAACAGAGTGGTAACAAAAATGGATACTATTGATTTTAAACTCGAAAAGTTAATTAATAAACTAGATTCGATAAATGATAAGTAAGCACATATCATATAGAGAAGCTACTTTTTCTGAAACGGCTTTTAGATTGGGAATAGATAATACTCCAAACGAAATACAATTGGAGAATATGAAATTTATTGCAGAAACAATCTTTGAACCCCTGAGAATATTACTCGGTGATAGACCTATTCGGATAAGTTCATTTTTCAGATGTAAGAAGTTAAATCAAATTATCGGGGGTTCACCAGACAGCCAGCATGTGTGTTTGGGATACACGGCAGCTATGGATTTGGATAATGACAACAGCAAGACGGGTCCGACAAATAAAGAAATATTCATGACCATACGCAATAATATGATCTTTGACCAGCTTATTTCTGAATTTGCCGATAAAGATAATCCTTCCTGGGTGCATGTCAGCATAAGAAATGATGATCTGGGCAAAAACCGCAATGAAATAATGATGAGTTACTATCAGGATAATTGTGTGAAATATAAAAAGATTTGCTTAAAAATATAGTATTTATAGTTTTTATTAATTTAAAATTTTAAAAGTATGGCAGGATCAAAAACTAACACATTTGAAACCGATATTTTAGAGTTGGTATTCACTAATACCGCCCTGGCTAATATTGGTGATGGTAGTGGATTGCAGCCTTCCGCAACGGCAGGTAGTCTTTATGTTGCTCTTTACACAGTTGCACCTTCTGATGCGGGTGGAGGTACTGAGTGTACTTATACTGGTTATGGGCGTGTTGCTGTGGCAAGAAGTGGTGCGGGCTGGACTGTTGCGAGTGGGGTGGCTGAAAATGCAGCAGCGGTTACTTTTGGTGCGTGTACTGCAGGCTCGGAGACTGCAGTTGCTTTTTCCATAATGACCGCGGCTTCGAGTGGGGATATGTTATTCTGGGGTGATTTGACTGCTAATTTGAATATTAGTGCTGGTATTACTCCCGAATTTGCAGCAGGAGAATTGACGATAACAGAAGATTAACGATGCTACCTGCACGTGGTTGGGAAATCTATTACAATGACGGCAGGATTTTCAATTCCAAAACAGCGAAGTGGAGAGACTTGCCTGTTGATGGTGTGTTGATCGTTTTGATTTGGCATGATTATCACGTTCCGGGATGCAGGCAGAAAGACATACTTGTTGGGTTGGATTATTATTATTATAGCAATGTGAACAATTGGGGTGCTACAAATAATTATGATGATGTAAGGCGTAAGAACTTCAAGCGTGGTGTGTGGACAGATGATTTATTGATGAGTGAAACGTATCGTAAGGCATTTGAAAAACGTGATTTCTGATGGCTAACTTTCATTTGACAAATAACGTTATTGATGCGGGTTCGAGGTGGGAACTTGGAACATCTGCCGAAGGGGATAGTAGTGTAACATTTGCTGTTACTAAAAATACTACAACTTCATGCTATTTCCGCACTACCGCAAACGTCCCGAATAATGGGGACTGGGAAACAGGAGGATTCACTGTTTATCTTACTATTGATACAGGGAAAACGGAATGTTATGTAAGTGCATATATTAATCGTTGTAATAGTGGAGGTTCGGTGCAGGAAACATCTGCACAATCCAATGAAGTAGAGGCTACGGCAGGAGACAAAACGCTAACTATTGCATCAAAAGACTGGACCGCCGGTAATGCTGGCGATTTATTAGAATTACGTCTTGACTGGCGTGATACGACCCATGCCAATGGGGATGTTGTTATCAGTACAGGCAATGCATCGTTAGATTATATTGCATCGTCTGTTACGATAAGTGCAGCAGCAAGTCCCATTTCAGCAAGCATCAATACGTCAAGCATGGTTGCTGGCACATTGAAAGGTGAAGGTGATTTAATATCTGGTATCAGTACATCAAGCACCGTTGCGGGTAATTTGAGCGGAACGGGTGATTTAGCATCGGGTATTAGTACAAGTTCTGCTGTTGCCGGAAGTTTATCTGCTTCGGGTATATTACAAACATCAGTCAATACAAATTCAACGGTCAGTGGAACATTAGTTGGCGGGGGAAAACTGGAAGCGTCTATTTCCGCTAATTCAGATGTAACCGGAACGATGGTACAGCCAGCAGGAGATATTACTGCAAGTATATCAACGTTAAGTGTTGTCTCAGGTACCTTAACAGCAAGCGGAGTACTTGCCTCAAGTATCAATACTTCGAGTTCATTAAGCGGTACAATTATAGCAACTGGTAATTTAGAATCCACAATAAATACATCGAGTGTCATTGCGGGTACATTAAATGCAAAAGGCGATTTAGTTTCAGCAATAAATACATCGAGTACTGTTACTGGTGTATTATTGGCGAATGGCAAATTAGAAACGTCATTCAATACACTCTCAACCGTATCGGGTACGCTAATTGGAGAAGGAAAATTAATTGCTGCTATTTCCACATATTCAAGTTTAACAGGTACATTAACACAACCGTCAGGAAGTATTTCAGCAAACATAAATACAAATTCAGTAATATCTGCAACACTTGTAGCTAAAGGCAGTTTGATTGCATCAATAAGTACGGTTTCACTCATGGGAGGCATGTTAGGTGGTATTGGAGATTTATCTGCTTTTATTAATACTGCTTCATATACAAACGGTAATTTAACAGAACAAACGGAAGGTAATTTAATCTCTGCAACTATAAATACCCTCAGTAATGTTTTTGGCACATTAAGAAATGCAGCATTTCAGGCAGACCAAATATTAGAAAGATTTAGTATAATAACAACAGAATATCAGGATATTAGTGAAATAACAACAATGATTAA
>JAFGDW010000335.1 GCA_016931935.1 Candidatus Zhuqueibacterota bacterium
CATGCCTAAAATGAACGCGGATAGTTAATGCAGAAAGACTTCCGAAGTCTCGAAGACTTCGGAAGTCGGAATGTGATTCACCGCCTCACATCCGCAATCGACAGCCCCTGTTCCTGAATGGCTTTTTCGATAATCCGATCGAGCCGGCCTTTGAGTTCAACAATCACCAGTTCGTCGTGGTCCAGCACCACCGCATAAATACTGGCCATGCGGTCGGAAATGGTCTTGTAGAAAATATCCACCTGTTGGCCATCGCGTTCACGAACGCGTACGAACGGTTCCCAACCCAGATCAGTAAGTTTCTTTTCGGCGTCACGGGGAATGCGGAATTTGGAGCGATCATCCGTATTGCGGATTTCGTACACACCAACCTGCACCTTCTTAATCTCGCGCAAGTACATGTCGGCCTCTTTGGCATCGTCCACATAGTGGGTGATGATCCGTGCCGGCGCCAGCGTAAGAGGACCGAAACTGAATTTGAAATTGGTTTTGATGTTTGCCGGACGAATCTGGTGACGAATCGCCCGTTCCACGTAATTAAATTCATGGCTGGTCATACAGCCGCTGAACATCGGGAGCAGACCAGCGATAACGATAATGAACATTGCTTTTCGCATGGCGTGCTCCTTTACTTTACATGATGCGTTTTGGCGTCAATTTCCAGCGAATCCAGTTCCGGGATGTCAAATTTAGAACTCAACTTTCCCAATTGGGACGGATCAATATCACCGGCGATGTTGATGAATGCGGCTTCATCATTTTCTTCCACAGCCATTACCACCAGGCCGAGCAGTTTGTCATCATTCCCAAATTGCGTGTAGATTTCCGTGTACTCATCGGATTCTTTGGCGCGCACCATCAATTCCCACTTTTGGGGGTCGAGCTTTTTGGATACGTTGTTAATGATGTCGCGGACTTCCTTGTAATCTTTCGCATCAATGGAAAACGTATTCACTTTGATTACGACCAAATTATCCAGCAGCCGCGCCAGGTCGGGATCCTCATGTGATGTAGCTCGTGATACAAATTTCAGCAGTGGTCCTTTGATAAATACTTCGACGGTTTCCTCAGCGTCCTTAAACTGATCCAGCGAGCCGAAATCCACGTAGCCGGGATGTTTTTTGTAATCTTCATTCTTCTGGGCCTGCACAAACGGCACGGTGGTCAGCAGGAGTATTGCTACGAACATTAATTTTTTCATGATTGCCTCCGGTTAAAAATTATCTTTAAAGCGATGCCATCGCTGTTTTTTTAAATAGGTGGAAAGTTCGAAATTGCTTTTCCAATGGATGATTTAATTGGTTTTAACGCAGCTTCCGACAACACCTGTTGTTCAATTATTGTCTCTGTCTTCTGCGCGTAATGGTGAAAATATGCCAACGCCAGTTCGATGTCCGATTTTGCCTGTTCAATTTCTTCCGGCGTGTACTCGGTCTGTTGCAGTGTTGCCATGTGTTTCTCATACGGAATATAAATCGCAGCCACAATAAGCGCCAACGCCAATGCGCCTGCCAGTCCAAATTTCCAGACCGGTTCCACCCGAAACCATGAACGTATTCTGTCTGTCAGGGAATCGGTATCATCCCCGACAGCATCTAAAAGTTGATCAATGACATCATCCGGACAGCTCATTTTGGGAAGCTGATGCAATTCCGCGTGGACTGCTTCCTCATCAGCGAGCATCGTTCGGCAGGTCGCACATTTTTGTAAATGTGCATCTACCCGTTCTCGCTGTTCACGGGAAAGCGAGCCGTCCATGTAATCGATCATCCACATTTCAAATTCTTTGCACGTCATGGTTTCACTCCGAATTATAGTTGCGCTTGTGGCCGCAAGGTTTTGGCCAGCAATTTTCGTCCGCGATGCAAGTACACTTTCACCGTGTTTAGCGGAATATCCAATGTTTGGGCGATTGTATCGTAAGTCTGATCCTGAATATCCCGCAGAATAACGATGGTGCGCAGTTTCTCGGGCAATGCAGCGAGGGCGTCGCTAATGTTTTCATGAAATTCCAGCTTATCCATAAACTGTTCCGGATCAATATCCGAATCGATTAGCAAATGATCGATGGAATTATCCGCTGCCTCGTTTTCATAGGCGCTGAAACATTGTTCCCGTTTCTTGCGGCTGAAATCGATGCAGGCGTGACGCGTTACTTTTAGCAGCCAGCTTTTTGCCGAGCGAACTGATACATTGTCGAGATGGTTCCACAGTTTCAGCAACACATCCTGGGTAATATCCGCCGCATCATCGCTGTTTCCGGTAAAGTACCAGGCCTGGTTATATACAAGATTCTTGTAGTGGTGGACGAGTTTTTTAAATTTCATTGTGCGCATGGTCTGTTATTAGAACGAATGAGTATGGCGAAAAGTTACAATGTGAGACGTGAGACGTGAAATGTGAAATGTAAAATTTTGGGCCGATTATCGTTTACCGATGACCGATCACTATCTTTCGTCTCACATCTCACATCTGGCGTCTCACGTCTAAAAAATGATTGCTTCCTATAAAAATAATTTGTATACTATAACTGACTTTTGGGGTGCTCTGAGTTGCAGGGCTGAGATTATACCCTTGAACTTGATCTGGGTAATGCCAGCGGAAGGAATCACCGGTTTTCATACGAACAGGTTTTACTTTGCTGATTGACCTGTTTTCTTCTGCATTTCGACATCCTTTCCGGATAGCGCTACCGACTTACAATTCATTTCCCTCAAATCAAAAATTACGTTACAGGAGCCAATCACATGACGGACAAACGTGCAGTATTTAATGCACTTCCGCCGGATGTTTATTGCTTTGCCGATTCAACCGAGTTATGTCAAAAACTGTTGGAGGCTGGCGCGCGCGTTATTCAATTAAGGGCCAAAACAATGAATGATGAAGATTTTACCATTCTGGCCCACACAATGCAAAAACAGGTAGCCGAATTTCCTGATGCAATATTCATCGTAAATGACCGAGTAAATGTTGGGCTGGCGATCGATGCAGATGGCATCCACATCGGACAGGACGATGAAGCATATGACTATGTGATGAAGCGCGTTCCGGAGACGATGATCGTTGGTGTGTCGGTGGTAAACGTGGAGCAGGCGATCGCCGCGGAACAATCTGGCGCGACCTATCTGGGCGCCGGCTCGGTTTACCCAACATCGACAAAATCCGACGTGGAAGTTATTGGTGTGAATATGTTGCGACAAATTGTCGAGGCTGTTTCCATTCCGGTGGTGGCGATTGGCGGAATTTCCCTGGAAAATGTTGATGCTATTTTTCGGACAGGCGTCCGGCATGCGGCCGTTATCTCAGCGATCAACAACGCGCGTAGTATTAAAAGACGTCTTTCCAGATTCAGAAAACACATTGCGGCCACACTTGCCAATTGACAGGTGATGGCCGTTCACATTTTATTCAAAGAGGTAATTATGAGTACATTAATTGACAGTCTGCAACGGGGCGCTATTCCGGATTATTTTCCTGCGCTTGCAGAAGATGAATCAACTACTGTTGAAAATCTGGTTGAGCGGATAAAAAATGGTACTATCGTTATTCCCGCAAATAATCTGCATACCGGCGTGAAACCAACGGCAATCGGCACGGGTATGCGGATTAAAGTGAACGCAAACATCGGAACAGCGCCAACCAAGTGCGATTTTGACGATGAGATGCTGAAAACGAAAGTGGCGATAGATGCCGGCGCGGATTCAGTCATGGATTTATCGATCGCCGGTGATATTCGTGAATTTCGCAATATCATCACCACTCAGTTTCATGTGCCGCTGGGGACGGTGCCCATTTATGAAGCAATGATCGGGATCGAACATCCGCGGGATCTGACGATCGATCATTTTTTGAAAGTCATTCAGAAACAGGCGGAAGAAAAAGTCGATTTTATGACGATTCATGCCGGCCTGTTGTTCCGTCATTTGCCACTGGTGGATAAACGATTATTGGGAATTGTCAGCCGCGGCGGCTCGATTATGGCGCAATGGATGCGGCATCATCAAACAGAGAGTTTCCTGTACGAGCATTTCGACGACATTCTGGCAATTGCCCGGGAATATGACATCACGATGTCACTTGGCGATGGATTGCGCCCCGGTTGCACAGCGGACGCTAATGACGCCGCTCAGTTTGGTGAACTGGAAGCATTGGGTGAATTGGTGCAGCGTTGTCAGGAAGCGCACGTCCAGGTCATGGTGGAAGGCCCGGGCCATGTGCCATATCACCTGATCGAAGAAAATGTGCGCAAGCAAAAGGCGATCTGTAACAATGCCCCGTTTTATGTGCTCGGACCATTGGTGATTGATTACGCCGTCGGATACGATCATATTGCCGGCGCCATTGGAGGCGCGCTAGCTGCGCATTTTGGCGCGGATTTTCTCTGTTATGTCACACCGGCGGAGCATTTACGGCTGCCGACACTTCAGGATGTGCGTGAAGGTGTGATCGCCTCCAAAATTGCTGCTGCGGCGGTGGATTTAACGCGCGGCCATCCTGCTGAAATTGAACGCAACCGTAAAATTTCCCAGGCTAGAAAAGATTTTGACTGGGACGCCCAGCAAAGCGTGGCGATTGATCCGGCAAAATTCTGTGATTATCTGGAAAAAGTAGAGATGGATGGTGATGATAGAACAACCATGCCGTGTTCGATGTGCGGCGACTGGTGTGCGATCAAGCGGAATTACGAAGCGAATTAATTAAGTTTTTCGAGAACGTGCTACGCACTTTTGAAGAGCGTAGCACGTCACTGTCTAAAAACAAACCTGCCACTTCAAACCAATCAAATTGTCTTCTGGCGTAAAGTAGGGGAGCACTGCCAAATTGTTTTTTTCATGCAATTTGATAAGCGTGCGCGATACCGCTGTTCCCAATGCGGCGCCCACCAGCACGTCCGATGGCCAGTGGCCGCGGGACGCAAAACGTTGCAGACCAACGGTGGCGGCAATCCCATACGCCGCAATCGAAAACGAACGATGACCGACGTGATGTGAAAGTATGGTTGCCAAATTAAAGATAACAACTGCGTGCCCTGATGGAAACGATGTGCCATTGCGAAAATCAAAATGATACGGTCCCAAACCCTCATGCGGACGGGCGCGTCCGGCGAGATTTGCGACATTTTTGAATAAGCCGGCAAGCATATTCGCTTCAAATATTTCTGCTGAAACACGGGTCAACCAATCCCAACGTGTTATATAACCAATGCCGATGCCAGCCACATAAAACTTGTTGGTAAAGCCCATGTAGCCGATCGGTTCAAATTGGTCACCAATATCGAGAACCTGTTCCCACACCGGATCGTGTCGCACTTCGCGGATTCGGGTGACCAATCGATCATCGTATTGATAGAGAATTGCCGTTGCTGCCGTTAATCCGCCCAGCCAGTAAATCTGGTGTTTTCGGATTCGTAACGGAGACGTCGTTAAATACCAGGCATCGGTGCCTATAGTTTTAATGGCATTGCCCAAATCGTATAGCGGGCGTCGGGAATGCGCTGAACCGGAATTTAGAGAATCGGAAATTGAATTTTGCGTGAAAGAATTGTACGGAAAAGATTGATACGAATTGGCTTGGCTAAAACAGTAAATAGATGAAAACAGTATGTATGAACATACGAACAGACATCGAAAAATCATGATTACTCCATATGATGGGGCATGGCAGGTGTATAAACCGGAAGCAGTGCTTATTGGTTTTTTGGTGTGATAAAATACAATAAACTCCGGGCAATGGCCATTTCCAGGAGCAACAGCCCCGTGACGAATGTCAATAACCATGCAAACAATGATGAATCGTATTTTCGAAAGTAATGATAAAAAGAACGATGTGACGACCAGATTAGCGGCAGTCGCCGTTGAAAAATCGATCGGCCCTGATGGTGAACGATCTTTGTGATTGGGGTGAATAGAATTTCGTAGCCTTGCTGCTTGAACCGCCGACACCAGTCCACATCACTGAAGAACATCGGGAAACTTTCATCCAGCGGTCCGATTTTTTCGAATGCATCCCGGCTCGTTAATAAAAACGCGCCCTGCGGTTGATCAACGAAAATTTCAGAGCGATGATCGAAATCCCCCATTTTCCAGCCGTTAAATTCCCGACTTTTTTTGAACAAACACGGTAGACCAATTGCATGGTACCACACGTCGCGACGACGGGGGAATCGCCGGCATGATGGCTGAATCATGTTATCCGAACCGAGAAATTGCGGTGAGACAATTCCAACATGTTCCTGTACTTTTATTTTGGATATGAGTTTGGATAACGAACCCGCTGAAAGTTCCACATCCGGATTTAATAACAATAAATACGAACCGTTGGAACACGCCAATCCCTGATTGATGGCACGGGTAAAACCATAATTTGCTGTGTTAAAAACAAAATGAACATGATCGAGCGCTGCGGAACTGCGCCTCATGCGAGTACGTGTCAGGTCGTTAGATGCATTATCAATGAGGATGATTTCGCATTGAAGATCCCCCTGCTGCATCGCGATCGATCGCAGGCAGGGTTCAATTTCCTTTTCGTTGTTGTAAGTAACAATGATAATCGAAACGTCAATCCCCTGGTGGTCCGAGGTGGGCTCACTCAAGATTTTTACTCTCTTCAAGTTTCTTCTTCAGATAGTTGATTTTTTCTTCATAGAACGAGTTATCCGGATCACTCTTCCGCAGAATTTCATATACGCCTATCGCCTTGGCGTACTGGTGCTGGGCGGCGTAAATTTCGCCAAGTGTTGGTGTGACAATCTTTTCTTTGGGTTTTAACGCTGATTCCGGCTCTGATTCGTGTTGTGAGAAGGAAGGATTTGCCGGCGCTGGTTCGGGCTGTTCTTCAAAGAGTGAATCGCCGTCCGATTTGGTCTCTGAAAAACCATCCATGAAAGAATCGCCGGATGTATCCGAATCATCATCGAATGGATTGAACGAACTCTCTTCCGGCTTTTCAGATGCCGTATTGGCTACAAAAAAATCCATGTCTTCATCACTGCTATTTGAAGCCGCATCGGTTGCAGCTTCTGTATCATCAATGCTGAACGTGTTCGCTGGTTCGCTTTCTTCATCATCGAGCTCGAATATATCGTCGATCTGGTCGAGTTTCTTCGAAAGCTCCCCCTCTTCTTCTTCAGAAAAGGGTGTTTTGTTATTATAGGCGTTATTGTGCACATAGCCATCGGATTCGTCATCATACGTATCATCGGATTCACGATCGGATTCGATCCCGTTCATAATATCATATGGCTCTTCCGAATCGTCATCTTGATGTGGCAGGTCCAAATTCATGGTGTTCAATTCAAATCCATCGGTCTCTAATGAGTGCGAATCCACTTCTATGTTGGATTTGAAAAATTCATTCTCATCTTCATCGGAGTTGGTATCCGTATCTTCAGCCGTTTTAAAAAATTCATCATCGTTCAGGGAATCAGAAACGGTTAAATCGGATGCATATGGCAATTCGTTTTCATCTTCCTTTTCAGGAGCTGCAAATTCATCAAATGAATCAGATGCGGATTCGTACGTGTCACCTGATTTGAGAGCTATGAATGAGTCGTCATCGTCAGCTTCGGCCGGTTCCTGACCAGATGTTGGAATATCTGATTCTGTATCTTCTTCATCTCTGAAAATATCATCGAGAATGTATGAAAAGTTTTCATCATCCTGATGCGCCGTAACGGTTGCATCCGTTTGTTCTGATTCGGGAAATGACTCGGAAAGATTGTCCATCAGTTGTTGCGGATCGGTTCTGCTTCCTGATGCTGTGTCAGTTGGTTCTTCAGGGATTGCATTGGGTTCTTCGAATTCTTCCAAATCGATGTCCAGTTCATCACCACCAAATTCGCTGCCGGCCTCGGTATTTTGGAGTTTTGAAAGTTTATTTTTCGCTGCCCCACAGAATGGATCGAGTTCCACGATTTTGCGATAACTGGCTTCGCTCGAATTATGCCAGCCGATCTGTTCCATTAAATTACCATAATCCCGGTGAGCGGCAACATAATGAGGATCGAACAGGAGTACGCGTTTTAATTCCTTTTCCGCATGATCGAACTGTTTTTTCTGAAGGTAACATTTGCCCATGATGTAATGACCGGTAACATAATACGGATGTTTTCTGATGCCCTTTTCGCACAATTGAATTGCCTGCTCGAGCTGCCCCATTTCCAGGTACATATCGGCCAATCGTGCAAATAACAGGGAATCCGGATTTTGTTTTAATTTACTTTCCAAATATCTCACTTCTTCACGCTGCACTTCATTCATCATGGCATCTCTCCGCTATTAATCATCAATGTCAATAAAAATAATAAATATTTTATCAAAATTCAATGAAAAAATTGTTATGAAATTTGAATCACGAACCATCTGAAAAAATCAGGAATAGTTTTAAAATTTAACAGGATTTTACCACCCGGCGATGGTTTTATTTACGATGTCCTGGACGATATTATCAATTGCATCATCGAGTCCGGCGCGTTGGCCATCAGCATCATTCGGATTGTACGTTCCCCACTGGGTTAATTGTTCTTCCCACACGACGGTATTCTGTTTCACGTCGGTAAATTTTACATCAACTGTAATGTAGACTTTAATATCTTCAACCTGTTCATTGCTATTGTAGGCGCCTGCCTGATATCGTACGTTGCGAATGGTACCTTCGAGAATCGAATCAGCATTTCTGGGATCAGCAATTTTAAGGGAATTATCCTTTACAAAAGCTTCGATTAATTTATCGTTCAGCGTTTGATCAACGCCGAATTCTGAAGTCCTGTCATCAAACATGGGAATTGCGATCGTTTTCATATGCGCTGGCAATGTGGAGCCGGAAAACGAGTAATACCCGCAGGCGGTACCCAGCATGCATAACAGTGATCCGTATATCAAAATTTTTTTCATTTTTTCCTTTGTGAATAAAGAATGTCGTCACTAAGTCATTGCTCAAAAATTGAATGTAAAATAATTAAATCACAGAAACGTGTCAGTATTTCAGTATTATGAGTAATTGGTTATCGGTGATCAGTGTCTCGATCACCGTTCACTGATTACCGATTACCTTCAATCTCCATGCAAAGATTAATGATATTAGCATGAATATAAAAGACAATTAATTTTTGAGCAATCCCTAACCTGGATAAACCAGAATTAAAAAAATTAGACAGGATAACAGGATGAACAGGATTTCTTAGAGGAAGAGATTATACAAA
>JAFGDW010000336.1 GCA_016931935.1 Candidatus Zhuqueibacterota bacterium
ACTGAGAAATTATTTTCTGACATTTTTTGGCAGAAAATGTTAAAACATATTTTAGACAGGATTTCACGGATTCACAGGATTTGTATTATCTCTTCCTCTAAGAAATCCTGTTCATCCTGTTATCCTGTCTATTTTTTTTAATTCTGGTTTGTCCAGGTTAGGCTGATATCTAAATTACTACCCCATTAGTAGTAACATTTTTGATATGAGATAGTGATTACATAAATTTATTTCCGAAAAAAGTGGAGGTATCATGTTTCAATCATATTCACTTCGTTCCTTTTTTATCATCTGTGGTAGTTTCATGGTATTGTTTTCATGTAGTGAAACTGTCCAGGAAAAAGAAATTATTCGTCCGGTTCGCTACATGCACGCGTATTCAACTGGTGGTTCGCGTGTGCGTACATTTAATGGCGTCGCACAGGCAGGGATGGAATCCCAGCTTAGTTTCAAAGTCCCTGGGACAGTACAGAAAGTCGCCGTACTTGTCGGGGATAATGTAAAGCGCGGACAACTACTGGCCCAATTGGATGCGAAAGATTATCAGCTTCAGGTTCAGCAAATGGAAGCCGCAATCTCGCAGGCACAAGCACAAGCACGAAACGCCAGCGCTAATTACGATCGGGTACGTGCATTATATGAGTTAAATAACGCGTCGCGTGCCGACCTGGATGGCGCACGCACTACATACGAATCTGCAGAAGCTGGCCAAAAGGCGGCAGAAAAGCAATTGGAAATGGCAAAGCTTCAACTTTCGTACACGCGATTGCTTTCACCGGTTGATGGGGCGATCGCTTCTGTCAGCGTAGAAGTCAACGAAAATGTCAACGCTGGCCAGCCGATTGCGATGTTAACATCAGGAAATGAACTTGAAGTCCGGCTCTCGATTCCCGAAGTCTTAATCGCACAAATTACCGAAGGTGATAACGTCGATGTTACATTCGATGCGATTCCCAATCGTTCGTTTTCAGGTAAAGTGCTGGAAGTTGGCGTCGCAACAACGGGCATGGGAACCACATTTCCGGTAACTGTTCGGTTGAATAAATCGGATAGTGAAATTCGTCCGGGAATGGCCGCAAATGTGGCATTCAATTTCAAATCAAGCGATGCCCGAGAACGATTTTATATTCCATCACAGGCAGTATTGGAAGATCGGCAAGGCCGTTTTGTTTTTACCGTTATCCCAATTCCGGATGAAGACGGCTACGGCACAATCGAGCGCAAAGAAGTGAAAGTTGGGGAATTAACTGCTTCCGGGATTGAAATTTTTGAAGGACTCGATGATGGTGATCTGGTCGTGACTGCAGGTGTAAGCAGTATTCATAAAGGATTGAAAGTTAAAATTTGATGGAAAAGCAATACGACAAAAACGAATAATTTTAACAAATCGAGTACCAGATAAAACGAGTCTCAAGGAGAATTCGTAAATGAATATAACCAAAACAGCAATTGAAAAAAACCGGATCACAGCGACTGTCCTGATTCTGATTTTATTTGCGGGTATTTCAACATTCCGCACGATGCCTCGCGCTGAAGATCCGGGATTTGTTATTCGCTGGGGACTGATCATGACGGATTTCCCAGGCGCCAGTCCGGAACGGGTAGAGCAACTGGTGACGGACAAATTGGAAAAAGCGATCCAGGAAATGCCGGAAATTGATCATATTGATAGTCAGTCAAAATCCGGTGTGTCAATTATTTTTGTGACATTCAAAGAACAATATGATGAAATGCGGCCGATTTGGGACAAACTGCGACGGAAGGTCGAGCGGACAAAAAATAGTGGCGAGCTTCCTGATGGAATTTTCGGACCGCGAGTAAATGATGAATTTGGTGATGTGTTCGGAACAATTGTGACTCTGACAGGCGAAGGCTATTCATATGCCGAATTAAAGAAAGTTGCTGATGAAGTCCGGAATGAATTGCTTACAATTGATGAAGTCGCCAAAGTGGAGATTACCGGTGCGCAGGAAGAGCGAATATTCGTTGAATACAACAATGCCCGCCTGGCTGAATTGGGAATTACCACAAATTATTTGATGGGCGTTCTCGCCACAAAAAATATAATTATGACCGGTGGTGATGTGAGTACGGATTACGAAAATATTATTCTCGAACCAACCGGTAATTTTGAATCCATCGATGATTTGAAACAAACACTCATTAATATTCCGGGGCGTTCGGAATTAATTTATTTGGGCGATATTGCCAACATTTATCGCGGCTATATCGATCCACCGCAAACGGTGGTGCATTCCTCCGGTACCCCATGTCTCGCGCTTGCGATTAATATGCGAGAAGGTGGAAACATTATAAATCTTGGGCACAATGTTAAGGAAAAAATTGCCTACCTTCAATCCGTTTATCCAATCGGAATCGAATTCGATTTTGTTTCATTTCAACCCGCTGATGTCCAAAAAAAAATTGACAACTTTACGAATAATTTAATGCAAGCTATCGGTGTTGTGTTGTTGGTCATGTTATTGTTTCTGGGTATTCGCACCGGACTTGTGGTGGCTTCACTGGTGCCGATGGCGATGATAATGAGCTTGTGGGTGATGGGACTTTTTGGTATTGGTCTCGATATGATGTCGATTGCGTCCCTCATCGTGGCGCTCGGGCTGCTGGTAGATAACGCGATCGTCATGTCGGAATCGATAATGGTGCAAATGGCAGAAGGCAAGCGACCGGTGGAGGCAGCAATTAATTCGGCAAATGAATTGCGTATTCCGCTGTTAACGTCATCACTGACAACATCGGCAGCATTTTTGCCGATTTATCTGGCAGAATCCGGCGTGGGTGAATACTGTGCACCATTATTTGAAGTCGTTACCATAACCCTGATCTGTTCATGGATATTATCTCTTACGATGATTCCAATGCTGTGCGTGTACTTTTTAAAAGTCAAGCGAACAGGAGATGAAAGCTTCAGTTCTAAATTTTACAGGATGTATCGTGCCAGCCTGGTTTTTGTATTGAAGCATCGTTGGTTGACAATTGGAATTACTGTTTTCGTATTTTTTATCTCGATGCAGGGATTTCGGCTTGTGCCTTCCATTTTCTTCCCGGATAATGATAAAGCCACGTATACCGCAGAAATCAATTTGCCGGAAGGGACACCAATTAAACGTACCCTTGAAATTGTGAATGAACTAGAACAGTACATGAAACAGGAGCTAATGGCAGATTCAACCAACAGTGGTGGTATTGTGAACTGGTCAACCTATATTGGGCAGGGACCACCAATGTTTGTGTTAGGATTTAGCCCGGAACAATCGAAAGCCGGGTACGCGTGTTTTATAGTGAATACCAGCGACGGTGGTCCGATGTTGGATACACTCGTACATAAAACCGAAGCGTTTTGCATAGAACATTTTCCTGAAGTCCGACCGCGAGTAGCCCGATTGCAATACGGCCCTCCGTCTGCATTTCCAGTTGAAATTCGCATCTTGGGTAAAGACCTGGATAATGTGTTTCAGATTGCCGATCAGGTAAAAGAAAAAATGGAGACGATTACCGGGACAAAAGCAATTCATGATGACTGGGGATTGCGCACCAAGAAACTGCTGGTCAACATCAATCAAGCGCGCGCGAAGCGTGCCGGTATTACCAATCAGGATATTGCGTTCTCCCTGCAAACAGCGCTTACTGGTATTATTACCACACAATATCGTGAAGAAGACGAAGTCATTCCGGTGACGTTGCGTAGTGTGGCCGCGGAACGTCAGGATATTGGTAAGCTGGAAACAATTAACGTTTATTCATCGGTAACCGGGAATAGTGTTCCATTAAAACAAGTGGCCGATTTGGAAATCGTTTGGGAACCTTCAAAAATTCTACGACGTGATTTACTTAAAGTGGTGACCGTTAAATCAGGCGTGACTGCGGAGAGCACCCCGATAGCGATTGCGCTTGAAATGGATAAATGGCTAAAAGAGCAGCAAAAAACGTGGGATGTCGGATATCGCTATGAGCTCGGTGGCGAAATGGAAAGTTCAGAGTTAGCCAATAAATCAATTAACGAGAAAATGCCGATTGCCGGATTGCTCATTGTTCTGTTATTGGTGTTTCAGTTTAATTCGTTCCGGCGTCCGTTCATTATATTGACGACGATACCGCTAGGATTAATTGGGGTTGTTATCGGTTTGGTTGTTATGCGCTCTTATTTCGGTTTTATGACACTATTGGGAGTCTATTCGCTAGCCGGAGTGGTCATTAACAATGCCATTGTGCTAATTGATCGAATACGCATTGAACAGGACGAAAATGGCGTTGAAGCGACTCAGGCAATTATAAACTCGGCGCAAAAACGGCTGCGTCCGATATTGTTAACAACTGCGACAACGATTGGCGGATTGATACCGCTATATTGGGGCGGTGGTCCGATGTGGGAATCGATGGCGGTCACAATTATGTTCGGACTGGCTTTTGCCACCGTGTTAACACTGGGATTTGTACCGGTGATGTATTCGTTGTTGTTTAAAGTGAACTTTAAAAATTATCAAACCAATTAATTTAATAAATACAGCGATTCCATCGCTTCGAGCGATGGAATCGCTTAATATAGTAGGTCGCTTAAAACGTTCCCGTAATTCCCAAGCCTGGTCCATCGGGCAATATGACTTTCCCCTTTTCTACAGTGGAGCCTTTAAACGGATCGTTGGCAATTAGCAAATTTCCGTCGAGGTCGGCATAATCGACCAGCGGACTGAGATGTGCTGCTGCAGAAATTGCCACACTGCTTTCAATCATACAGCCGAGCATAATTTTCATTCCCAGGGATCGCGCCATCCAAATCATGCGCAACGCCTCCTGAATACCCCCACTTTTCATCAACTTGATATTGATGCCATCATATGCATACGCGAGTTTGGGAATGTCAGAAGCGCTTTTCACAGCCTCGTCAGCAATGATGGGAATGTTCACCCGGTCGCGCAACCAACGGGTTTCTTCCAGCATAGTGGATGGCATTGGCTGCTCGATAAATTCCACATTCATTGTTTCCAGCCATTTAATTTTTTCGAGCGCTTCTTCCTTAATTTTCCAACCTTCGTTCGCATCAACACGCAACGGTTTGTCGGTTACTTCGCGGACAGCTTCCAAAATTTCCCGGTCGTTTTCTTTCCCAACTTTTATTTTTAAAATGGGGTACTTTTCCGCTTCTTTTATTTTCTGTTGCATAATCTCCGGCTTGTCAATGCCGATGGAGAACGTCGTCAACGGTGTTTTGGTTTTATCCAGCCCCAGGAATTTGTACAACGGAATATTTAATTTTTTGGTAATCCAGTCTATCAGCGCGATATCCAGTGCGCATTTGGCAGCGGTTTGTTCTTCAACTATATCCTGAATTGCGTAACCCAGATCGACATAGTGCCATGGATTGGTTTTTTCAAACAGAGGTATTGCTTTCTGAATGGTTTCGGCAGTCGATTCCGGTGTTTCATTATACCGAACATTGGGAGCAGCTTCACCGATGCCGATCACACCGTCCTTTTCAAATTTAACAAATACATTATTCTTTACGTCGGATGAATTTCGTGCAATGGTCCATGTGTGAACCAAATCCAACTGTCGTATTTTGTATTCTAACACAGCCCCTCCTGATTTTTGATAACAGTAACCAACATCAATACCGGTGGAGAATGAGCCAACCGCCAGACCGGTTAGTTTTATAAATTCTTTTCGTGATAAATCCATTATCTACTCCCTTTAAAAAAGTGAACGGTAGTTGTTCACGGGTATATGAGGTTATTTAGTAACTGTTCACAGGTATTCGATGTCAATTTGATCGTGTATTAACTATAATACCGGAACATCAGTAATCGTGATGGGGTGACAAGGAGTTGGGGAGAATATAGAATTTGCTTTTTCTCCATCTCACCTTGTCTCCCCTTCTCCTTGTCTTCTTCAGGTACAATTAAAAAAGTCCCTGCAATCGATTACATTGATCAATTATCAAGGCTTAATAATCCGTCGGGCAGCCTGCAATCCCATCAAACGGTATTCACTATAATTTTCGTGAACCGGATTAAAGCTGTTTATATGGACATATCCGTCGGAGTGGATAAATTGACCATTGCTTATATAAAGCGCTACATGGGTGATTCGTTCGGGTGTTCTCCCAAAAAACAATAGATCGCCGGGTTTTAGATTGGACAGATTTTCATCCAGTGGCACGGCATCTCCTTCATTTACCTGCATGTTGGCATCACGCGGAAGCTGAATACCGTTGAATTTAAATGTGCTTTGGGTAAAGCCGGAACAGTCGAATCCTTTAATCGAAATGCCACCCCATAAATAAGGTACGCCGTACACAGTTTCTGCTGTTTTAACGATGGCGTCGGCAGTCGGTGGAAATTGCTGTTTCCATTTTTCGGTATCCATGACTAGGTTCTTGCGGACATATCCCAGACGTCCGTCAGGTAATTCCACCTGATACCATCCACGACGTGAATCCACTTTTGCGAGTATGGCGCCACGAACCAGGTCGCTTACAGGCATGGCATCATCCGAATGGGTTTGACGCACGGTGCCATAGAGCGCGGTCACAATTAACTTTGGTTTAGCCCGCCATTTTTTAATAAAAGCATCGTCACCACCGGCGACTGAACTTTTCATCATCCAACCAAGGTAGCCATCCTCCATTTGGCAGTACAAAAAATAGCCTGATTTTTTCAGAATTTTGATTTCCATCCCCATAATCGCCTGGCTGATCATTTCCTGATCGACATCGGGCCCTCGGCGTAACTGAGCAACGCTAATGCAGATAATTCCTTTAGGAGTTCCAATTACCGATGAGTCCGGTAGTACAGTGATGCTGTCGATAATTGTTATTTTGGGGATTGTCGATAGTTGATTGATGAGAGTTGACTGGGCTGCCGGATCAATAACATCGCCGGTTAAGATGAGCGTATCGTTTTGAAATGTGTAGTTGATATTGAATACCGAGATTCGGTGATCCGGACCGAATTTTAGTTTTACGCTATCAATTGTTGCGGCGACATCCTGAATTGTATCACCCGAAACAACTTGCCATGGAAAATAAGCATAAAACAGAAACAACAGACATATAAGGTAACGTTTGTAAAGCATGCTCTCCTCATACTTTAAAGTGAAATTGAAGCAAAAATTGATGATGCAACGCGGAATGAATATAATTATGAATTAATAAAATCCTAACCTGGATAAACCAGAATTAAAAAAATTAGACAGGATAACAGGATGAACAGGATTTCTTAGAGGAAGAGATTATACAAA
>JAFGDW010000024.1 GCA_016931935.1 Candidatus Zhuqueibacterota bacterium
TCATCGTTCCGCCCCGATCCGTCGGGGCGGAACGATGTAACTTATTTAATTTATTGATGCAAATTTCTCGGAGCTAATTGGATAACCGCAATCTTGTTTTAGGAAACTATGTTTAAAAGTATGCCCAAAGGGAAACGAATTCTTGCGATTTCCGGAATTGCGTTAATTGGTTTCATTATATTTTCTATCGGAGTAACGGATTATACGTCACGACCCAAATTCTGTACAACGTGTCATTAGATGCAACCATTTTATGATAGCTGGCAGATGTCTACTCATAAAGATGTCCCATGTACGAAATGTCATTATGCCCCAGGTTTTAAGTCAATTATCGAAACAAAAACGGTGGGATTGGTACATTTGGTGAACTATGTAACGCAAGCTTATAAGAAAACAAAGCCAATGGCTGAAGTGATGGACGCAAGTTGTCTCCGATCGGGATGTCACGATACACGCATTTTACAGGGTAAGGTAAAATTCGGACGTGTGAATTTTGATCATACCCCTCATTTAACTGAATTACGCCGAGGAAAAAATTACGCTGTACAAGTTGTCACTCACAAATTGTGCAAGGCGATCACATGAAAGTTACTGAGTCGACGTGTTTCCTGTGCCATTTTAAATCAGGACCGGGAGATCCGAAAATTCATAATTTTACGTTCTGTCATGATGCACCAACTCGCGAAAATACAAGCGGGGATGTAATTTATGATCATACACGGGTACTGTCGGAAAATAGGCTTGTGAACGCTGCCATACGGATATGATTATGGGGGATGGCGCTGTACCGCTCGAATATTGCTATAATTGTCACTACGAACGGGAGCGGCTGGATAGAATTAATGATACGGACTTTCTGCATACAAAGCACATTACTGAACGCAAGATTGAATGTCAGCGCTGCCATACGGAGATTCAACATAAATTGCCAAAGAAGGAAGATTTAAATTTACTGAATTGTTCGGGATGCCATGTTGATCCGCATAAAGCGCAAATCACGTTGTTTAAGGGTGAAGGCGGATTCCAAACACATGCCGTACCAAACCCGATGTTTATCAGAAGCATTTCGTGCAAAGGCTGCCATGTTTTCCATTTGAAGAGCAATGATGCTTTGCTCACAGGCGATACTTTTGAAGCGAATCAAAAATCATGTGAAAACTGTCATGGTAAAGGATTTGCCAAATTATTGAATCAAAGGAATTAATCACACTTGTACGAAACGACAATAGCAAAGGAGTTCATAATCCTGTATTTTTCCAAACAGTATTGCAGCAAAGTCAGGCTGACCTGGCTGCGATTAATTAGATCGATTAATTTATTCAATTGAATGTGTGAAAATAACTATCAAACTCATAAATTTCGAGGAATGTAAAATTGAGTAAGCTAAAGGAAAAGTATCTGGCGATTCCTGAACAGATTCGGATTGTTACGGTTCTGTTCGCGATTTTTTTAATTATGTTTATTTTCGGCAGACGATTGTTTATCCCGAAAACATTTGGTGAATATGGCCATTACCGTGCTGCCGCGGTGGATGATATTATGCAAATCGGCCTGGTCTATGCCGGTCATCAGGCGTGTGCAGAATGCCATGATGATGTTGTGGCCGAAAAAAGCCAGCACATGCACAAACATGTGGCGTGTGAAAATTGCCACGGTCCCGGATACGCGCACACGCAGGCGCCCGATGAACATCCACTGACAATACCGACCGATCGGAGTTATTGTGTGCTGTGCCATAGCTATAATCCGGCGCGGCCAACCGGATTTCCTCAAATCGACCCGGTGACGCACAATCCCGATGGTGCATGTATTGATTGTCACCAACCGCACGCGCCTCAGCCGCCAGAAGTACCGGAAGAATGTGGCTCCTGTCATGAACGCATTGTTCGAACGCTTGGCGCCGGACATCATAACTCGTTGCCGTGCACGCAATGTCATGACATAAAACAGGAGCACAAAATAACACCGCGTGACTTTCTACCGACAGTTCCCCGAACCCGTGAGTTTTGCGGTACGTGTCATTCCACAAAAGCATCAAGCGCAAAGGAAATACGTCGCGTCGATATTGTTACACATGGTGAAAATTATTTTTGTGGGCAATGCCATTTCCCACACAATCCGGAGGTGAAAATATAATGGATAATAATAATACGCAAGATAGAAGGTCGTTTATTAAAACATGCCTGAAAGTACTTCCGGCAGCAACGCTCATCCCTTTTTTATCAATTGATGCGAAAGCGTTTGCTGAAGAAGGCTACAATCCCGAAGACCACAATTATGCAATGGGAATTGATGTTCATAAATGTATCGGTTGTGGCCGTTGTGTCAGAGCATGTAAGAATGAAAATAATGTGCCCGATGAACCATTCTACTTCAGAACGTGGATCGAACGATATATCATTCCGTTCGAAGGCGAGACGATTGTTGATAGCCCGGATGGCGGAATTAATGGATTTGGTGATGCAGCAGTGCCCGAAGATGCCATGATGCGGACATTTTTTGTTCCCAAAATATGTAACCACTGTGCCAAACCCCCATGCGTTCAGGTGTGTCCGGTTGGAGCGACCTTTACTTCCCGTGATGGAGTCGTACTGGTCGATAATGATTACTGTATCGGATGTCGCTATTGCATTCAGGCATGCCCATATGGCGCTCGCTATTTGAATCCGTACACCAGAACTGTGGATAAATGTACATTTTGCTATCACCGCATAACCAAAGGTCTGTTACCGGCCTGTGTGGAGGCGTGCCCAACTCAGGCGCGAGTATTTGGCGAAATTACGGATAAATCCACACCAATATCGTATTTCCGCCGATTCAATGAAATTCAGGTACTAAAGCCGGCCTTGAATACAGAACCCAAAGTATTTTATGCACATTTGGATGGGGAGGTGAGATAATCGTGGAACATTTATTTGAACGTTTAACTGATGCAATTCAGCATGCAACCGGCTATATTTACCCCAACGAGGCCGAATTGCACTGGAATATTTTAATTGTTATCTATCCGTATATTACCGGACTTGTTGCCGGAGCATTCATTCTCGCTTCATTAGAGCGTGTCTTCAATGTTAAAGAATTGCAACCGACGTACCGGCTGTCGTTGTTAACAGCACTCTCATTTTTGCTTATTGCAGTGGTGCCGCTACAGGTTCACCTTGCCCATCCGGAACGTGGGTATGAAATGTTCACAACACCCAATCCGCAATCGGCAATGGCTATGTTTGGGTTTGTGTATCTATGGTACTTAATGGCAGTTTTGTTATTGGAAATTTGGCTTGATTTTCGTAAAGACATCATTCAATGGGCGAATGAATCAAAAGGATTGAAACGATTATTCTATTTGGTGTTGACGTTGGGATCAAAGGATGTCAGCGAAAAGGCAATTGAATTCGATCATAAATTCGGTAAACTAATTACCATCATCGGTATCCCATCTGCGTTCCTGTTGCACGGTTATGTCGGATTTATTTTTGGATCGGTTAAGGCGAACCCGTGGTGGAGCAGTGTTCTTATGCCGATTGTGTTTCTGTTCTCGGCAATCGTCTCCGGTCTTGCTCTGATGTTACTCGTTTATATGGTCAGCAATTGGGTGCGCCGCAAGCAAAATGCAATGGATTGCCTTGATAAATTATCTTCGTATCTGTTATATATGTTGATTATCGATTTTTCGCTTGAAGCGCTCGATTTTGTCCATCGACTATACGAATCTGAAGAATCCATTCATATTTTATCGCAATTGATTGGAAGCAAATTGTTCACCAGCTTTTTTGTACTGCAATTATTAGTTGGCACGTTGATTCCGTTTACCTTTTTGACATTGACCAAATTGGTGCGGATAGGTGATACTGCCAGAAAAGTTCTCTATTTCGCTTCGGGAATATTGATACAAATCGGTATCATGAGTATCCGTTGGAATGTTGTCATTGGCGGGCAGTTATTCTCAAAAAGTTTGCGTGGACTCACCGTTTACAAAATTGAGCTGTTTGGTATGGACGGATTGTTCTTACCGATTGCCATTCTAATTGCACCGATATTTATTTTAATTGTTGTAGTCAAACTGCTGCCGCCCTGGCCGGAAGCGGAGTTATCAAAATAGACGCTAATTCTGATTGAATAATATACCATGCCATGAATTATAAATATTCATGGCATGTTTTGTTTTAGCTGTTGTGCCTGAATTTAATCCTGTTTTAATTCATTCACAAATCCGAATAATTATATTTTAAGAGTGGCTGCCGATAAAATAGGCATAAGATAATGTGGGAAGAACTATACGGCCCATTGAATTGTTAAAAAAAGTCTTGGAAAATAACTCAATTATGTTATATTAGGCATTTTAATTCTTGACATTTCAAAAAAATTATGGTATATTTATAACTATCAATATTTGATAGTGTCAAATATTTATTCTGCACGCTGAATTCCTCGCTTTAATGCAGAATTGCCTGATTATTCATACCAGAACGTATTCAATTTTCGATATAATATAATCAAAACTCATTAAAATCAGGTTACAGAACTACATGTCCGACAAAGCAACTACATCAGTGGAACTAGCTGATATCATCTCCGTACTTTTTGCTAATTGCCAGATTAAAGAAAATCTTCATGTTACTCAATTTGGAGTCTCCATCGTTGAATTTCGTTGTTTACGAATTTTAAAAGGCAATCCCAATATTACAGTAAATAATTTGGCTCACAAGATGTCTCTCACCAGCAGTCGTATTACTCGCATTGTTGATGGTCTCGTAAAAAAGAAACTTGTCGATAGAATCAGCGGGGAAAATGATCGGCGGATTTATCACCTGTCGCTTACGAGCCAGGGCAAGAATCTCATTCTGGAAATGCTTGAAAAATACAATGAAATGCATGATGAGATACTTCGCCCGATTCCTCCTGAACAAAAAACAATTATGCTAGATTGTTTGAAACAATTGAATAGGGCAGTCACAAGCTGGTTACAGGCAGAAAATCAAAATTAGTTTGAATTATCAAATGATCTGAATCCCATTACAAATTATTCAGATCGGATAAATTAGGCTTTGGCTGCTGCATTTTTATGCTCTAATATTTGTTAGTATCAAATAATGACATTATGAATAGTAAATGCAGGTAGTATTTTAAAATTCGGCGTACAAGTGTTATTTTTACTTCACTTTTTTACTATTAATAATTCTAAGGAAGGAAATTATGCCTGGTTTAACATCTCAGGACACGGTCTGGTTATCTGACAAAATGGGGAAACGTGTTACGTTTAATAAAACCGAACGCATGCTTTACGGTCACGATATCGCAGCAATGCCCCGACTCTTTAAACCTCTTATCGGCGACACTATCCCGGATGCTGTTGTTCAGCCGACAAATGAGCAGGAACTTGTGGACATTGTCCAGTGGGCGGCAAGCAGAAAAATTCCGCTAACGCCGCGAGGGAAGGCATCGTCCGGATATGGCGGTGTGTTGCCTACCCGGAATGGGATTGTGGTTGATTTCTACCATATGAAAGATGTGATTGATATTGATCCGAACGGGCTGAACGTCACGGTTCAACCGGGAATTACCTGGGAACAGCTTGATAAAAAACTGGCGCCAAATAATTTGATGCTGCGATTGTATCCGTCGAGCTATCCGTCGTCATCGGCAGGTGGATGGTTAGCCCAGGGTGGCGCGGGATTCGGTTCGTACGAGTTTGGCTGGTTCTCGGAAAATGTTGAATCAGCACGAGTCGTGCTTCCTTCCGGGGAAGTGCGTGTATTTTCAGGAAACGAACTGGAATTGATCGCCGATGCAGAGGGTATTACCGGTATTATCAGTGAAGTCAAAGTGAAAGTGCAGCCATTACAGAAACTGGATGTCATTGCGATTGCATTTGCTGACGCAGATAAATTCACCTCAGCAATGAAAGAAATCACAGCTTCAAAAATGCCGATCTGGTCGATTGTATTCATCAATCCACGTATGGCGGAAATGAAGAACCGTGCACCGGCAATGACACATTTCGGACATCCGGTCGGACACAAACCGATGTTGCCTGCGGCATATGTCGCTACCATTGCCTTTCGTGAAAACGACATCGATGCGATTATGAAACAGCTTCCCGATATTGTTAAAAATCATCAGGGAGATGTGCTGAGTGAAAACATTGCCCGGCATGAGTGGGAAGAACGCTTTAAATTGATGGTCGTAAAGCGATTAGGGCCGTCGCTGGTGCCTGCGGAGGTCGTGGTACCGTTAAAGAATTTTGACAGGGTAATGGATGACATCGAAAAGAAAGTCGATCAACCGGTCGTTAAAGAAGGCGTTATTATCAAAAATAGCAAATCCGGTGAACCGGAGGTAGTGATTCTTGGCTTCATTCCCAGTGATCAACGAAAGTTCGCGTACAATTTGGTCTTTGGCCTGGTGCTGACCATTCTGAAAATCGCCAGCAAGCATGGCGGCCGGGCGTACTCCACCGGATTGTATTTCAGCAGCAAAGCCAGAGAAATTTTAGGTGAGCCACGATTGGAACGCCTGAAAAAGTTTAAACACGAGGTTGATCCCAAAAGTGTTCTCAATCCGGATAAAGTGATTGGTTCCAAACTGATTTCCCGAATCATGGGTATCAGCAATGTGCTTGAGCCAATAGCAAGACCGTTCGGGAATCTGGTAATTCAGAAAGTGGATGAACGTCCCGATCCGAAACCGATTAAAGATATTCCCGGCGATGTTGCCTGGTATGCATATGCCTGTTCACAGTGCGGGTATTGTGTCGATGAATGCGATCAGTTTTACGGACGCGGCTGGGAGAGCCAGTCGCCACGTGGGAAATGGTACTGGCTGCGCGAATACCTGGAAGGCCGGGTGCAATGGGATCAGAAAATGGTCGATACGTTCATTCTGTGCACGACCTGCGAGTTGTGCAATCACCGTTGTTCGGCTTCATTGCCGATCGAGCCATCGTGGATGAAATTGCGTGGCAAACTGATCGATGAGAAAAAAGAGATGACGTTCCCGCCATTTGAAATGATGGCTGCGGCATTGCGCGCTGAAGGTAATATCTGGGCCGGTTACCGAAAAGACCGCACCGACTGGTTTCCCAAAGAATTGTTGAAGAAGCACGGCCCGGAAACTCGTTCAAAAGCAGTGTATTTCGCCGGATGTACATCGTCGTATGTGGAGCACGATATCGCGCAAGCATCCGTCACATTACTGGACGCAGCAGGTGTGGATTTTACGTACGCCGGGAAAGCCGAAAACTGCTGTGGCACACCCATGCTGGCTGCCGGTAAATGGGATGTGTTCGCCGAGGTGATGCGAAAAAATGTGGAAGTAGTGAAAGCTATTGGCGCCGATACGGTGATTACCTCGTGTCCGGCGTGCGATATGATGTGGCGGCATGTGTACAAGGAGTGGGCGAAAAAGCTCGGCATGGAATACAATATCACCAGCAAGCATTACAGCGAAGTGATTTCTGAAAAGCTGCATTCCGGTGAATTCAAATACACCCACGAAGTCAACCAGCGTGTCACCTGGCATGACTCGTGTCATATGGGGCGCGTTTCCGGTGTGTATGAGCCGCCGCGTGATATGATAAAAGCAATCCCCGGCATTGATTTTGTGGAGATGGAAAACAATCGCGACAAGGCCCATTGCTGCGGCAGTGTACTAACGCTTATTAAAGATCCGCTGGTAGCGCATGATATTGGCAAAGTTCGCCTCGATGAAGCGGTTGACAATAAATCCGATGCGGTGCTGGCGCTCTGCCCCTGTTGTGAATTTCAGCTACGTGTTTCAAAGGACAAAAAAACTGTGCCCGTTGAAGTTCACGATTTAGCAGCGTTTGCTTGCCGGGGGCTTGGTAAAACATTTGCCGATCCCAATCCCGAAGTTGCCAAGCAGTGGAAGGTGTTTGAAGGCATGATCGCATTGATGACTCCCTCCGGATTTGCCGATTTGATGGATTCGATGTGGCCCGAACTGCTCGAAGCGATGCCGCTGGGAATGGGCGGGTTGATGAAAGGTATGGGGAAAATGGGAAAAGTCGGCGACGCCATGTTTGCCATGATGAAACCAATGTTCCCTGTATTATTTCCGAAATTGCTGCCCGGCATGATGCCGAAGGTCATGCCAACCATGCTCGAACGTGTTGGCGGACAAATACCGATGCCCGATTACATGGCCGAGCAAATGCCGGAAATGATGCCGCAAGTAATGGACAATTTGATGCCTAAAATGCTGCCCGACGTTGTGCCGTTGGTCGTCCCCAAAATGATCGACTATCTCCGCGGCCGTAATGGTCACAGTGCAAAAGTTGGAGCGTAATAAAGAGCGCCGTATTCGGATGGGTACGGCGCTCGACATTTTACAAGTCATTAAGAAATTAAATGGATTTTTTCCAATGGAAAGAATCCATTTTTTTTTGAATCTGTTTCAGTATTATTAAAAGCTTGAAACAAACATAATTTGAATAGACTTATCATAAAGATTTGATTCAGAATGACCGAAGATAGGATCAAACCATCCTTATTTGAAATATTATATTGGCTCTACTGGGTGGATGCGCTGCGACGAAATTACTGAATGCTAACAATGTGAACTTATTTCGACGAATTGAAAATGGGTGAAGAAGTAACGAATTGACTGATATGAAGGAGACGAGATGAAGGCAAGAGTTGTTGTTCTGTTTATTTTATTGTTGTGTAAAATTAACTTACATGCGCAAGACAAACAGGGAATTAATTTCGATGATATGCTTGAAATGGACCTGAATGAGATTTTAAATTTAAAAATAATTGAAGGCTCTATTATAAGTTATCCGATTGAGAAAGCACCGGTGGTTATTGATGTTATTCCCCGAAAATGGATCGATGATTTTGACATAGGTGATCTGTATACGCAAATAAGTTTTATTCCGGGGATTGAGGCAAAAGAAACCTATTTTGGACGTACGACGCTTGATTTCCGCGGTATCCCGAATATTCACTATACAAACAAATCGTTGCTAATGATAAACGAAAATCCATTATTCGAACCTGTAAATGGTTCATATTTTTTAGAAGTTATGCCTGCAAACGCCATCAAACAAATTGAAGTTATTCGGGGGCGAGGTGGTACGCTTTATGGAACGAACGCCTATTCAGGTGTTATCAATATAACGACAAGGCGCGGAAGCGATGTAAATCATCCTGAAGTCAGTGTCGGTTACGGTAGCTTTTCAACGTTATTATTACGCTCGAGTGCTGGCTATAATTTCAATAAAAAATCAGGTGTTTTTGTTGCTGCCGAAGTGGTAAACGGGGACGGATATAAATTCAACGTTACCGCAGATGAAAAAGGACAAAGCGCAACATTCAATTATCCGAATAATCAGACAAAATTATATTGCAATTACTCGCATTCAAACATGACACTGGAAACGGGATATTTGTACCAGGAAAAAATGATGTACGGAATTACGCCGGTAATTGATTATAAAGGGTTAAATAAGCATCATCTATTTTATATTAATTCCAAATTAATGCACAAATTTGATGATAATAAAAAGCTCTCTGCATTTGTACGTTTTAATCAATTTAAACAACCCATTGGCGATATTGGCTATTTCCCGGCGCCAGGATTTGCCGGTCATGACACCAGTACCGTTGATATAAAATTCGGTGGCTGGAATATTAATACTGAAGTTAAATTTGATATAAACTTTTCTGAAGCTATTTCCAATGTCAGTGGAATTGTTTATGAAGCGGCCAGGAGTAATAAGTATGAATTTCTATGGCATGATGACGGAACGATTCATCCGTTGTACGCTTATCTGGAAACACCAAATTCAAATACACTCTCGGCTTATTCTCAGTTTACATATACACCGATCCGCAATTTTCAATGTGTTGCCGGAGCGCGGGTTGTCAAAAACAGTGACCTTGATGATATCTTTTTTTCGCCTCGATTGGGGGCGATATTTTCGATGGGCAACTACTATTTTAAGGCATTATACGGATCAGGATTTCGAATTCCCAATTTTTTTGAAAAATACGTCGGAACCGGGAACGTACTATATGGATCAGTTGATCTTCAGCCGGAAAAAATGAGCTCATACGATTTTGTGTTGGAACGCCATCAACAAAATATGAAACTCCGTTTAAATGGATTTGTTGCCCACACGAATGATGGAATTAGCCGAATCCCCACCAATAAGCCCGATGAACATGGCGCTAAAGCAGCGATTTATGTGAACGCAGCCAAAGAAGTATTTTATGGGATTGAATTTTCACTGTTGAATGAATTTAAATCCGGATATTATGGTGTCAACTATTCATGGAAAACCGGCGAAGACCGTGCGACAAAGTCTGAGATATTGCACCTTGCGAATCACATGGCGAATGCATGGCTTAGTTATAAACTAAATCAAAAAATTTCGATAACTCCTACGGTTCAATACATAGGCACACGATCGGGTGTAAGTACCTCGAATGGTGCGTATGACCTGGATGCTTATGTTTTACTCAATTGCTCAGCAAGTTATAATTTAAATAATCATTTTGGATTTACAATGACCGTTCGTAATATTATGAACAAAGATTATGCGTATCCGGAATTTATTCGAAATATTATCAATGAAGTTCCGGGTGGACCAGAGCGGAATGTTATGGCGACTGTTTCATATCATTTATAGAATGATTATCAAAAATGTGACGTATTGACTAATCGTGAAAACGCGATATTGGATTAATTTTGGAACCTCCAACATATAATGAAATGTTGGAGGTTTTTCTATATTATTGGTGAATCTTTTTTTAAAATTATTCATCTAATGTTTTGCAGTTCAAAGCAAATGTACTTAAAAAATTTGAAAATAATGATGTTGGAGGATATAACCATGTCACGCGAAACAACGTTAACAGACAAAAATTTCGAAACAGAAGTATTAAAATCAAATGTGCCCGTATTAGTTGATTTTTGGGCGGAATGGTGTTACCCATGCCGGATGATTGCTCCTGTTGTTGAAGAAATTTCCAGCGAATATGCCGGAAAATTAAAGGTTGGTAAATTAAATACCGATATGAATCAATTCACTGCGTCACGTTATGGCATTACCGGAATTCCATCGTTGTTGATTTTTAAGGATGGTGAGGTTGTCGATCGGATTGTTGGCGCATTACCCAAACACTCGATTACTGCTAAATTAGACTATTATTTGAATTAAACAGAGGATTGAATATGAGCACGTTGGAACCGCGCATCACTCCTGATACGAAGATTGCTGAAATTGTTTTCCAATATCCGGAGTTGGTCGAACACTTGCATCAGATTGGTTTGTATTGTTTCTCCTGAGGCGGTCGACCCGCCTGGGGTACGCTTGAGTTGCAAGCGCGAATGTATGGAATTGATGTAACGAAATTGGTTGAAAAACTGAATGATATTGTAAAATTGAGACGCAGTAAGCAAACAGGAACTGATTAAGGTGAGCTGACCTGCCTGTTAATTAGATGATAGGCAGCAATGTTTCCCCCTTGACGCCTTCGGAGTCTTTGGCTCCGGGGGCATTTTTTTGAGATATTTTGTGATATTGGATTGTGAAATAGCACTAAAGCGAAAAAAATGTTGATTTTGAAATGTATTATGATTATCTTTTTACTAATTGTTATAAAAAAGATAATCCATGAAAATAATTTTTCAACATACTTTTTTCTTACTATCTTTTTTACTTAGTTTCTCTTTCGTTAATGTATTGTTATTTTTTAACGCGCAATACTTTGATTGCCTTTCCGCACATACTTACCTTGAAAATCAAAATCAGAATTCTCGATCGATTTCACAGCAAATAAAAATGATTTCAAGTAAAGATCAAATTCTTTTGGATGTTGATCCGAGCCATCCCGTTAATTATCCCTCGCAACATATGCGGATTACGCCTGCAAAAAATAGCACATTTGGAATTGCCGCATTTGAAAATTCGTGTGCCAACGTGATCCTGCCCTTAAATTCGTTTTGTATTTCCCTATTTGCGAACATCCCCCGCACATCAGGCAATCACGGACAAATTCAATCATCTATGCATTGTGAACAATCAGGTCCATGCGCTCATTATTGTAAAATTATGATTGAGTTCGATAATTTAACTTGGTTATAGAGTCATGTGTCGGGCGGGGATGACGTTCATTTTTAGTTCAAAAATATCTAATATTGTATCAATGTCATTAAGTTAAGCTGATATTTCTTGATCTTAGATTCCTAATATGTTTCGACTTCGCTCAGCATAAAGCGGTCGTTGACTTCACACTGAGTCCTTCGTCATGCTCAGGATAACTCCGTCGAAGTGTGAAAAAGTCAAACAACTAATTTTTTTCTTAACTTAATGGCATTGAATATTGTATATATGTCAATGATTGCGTTACAGTTTTCGACATTTATCGTTGAACTGCAATGCATTAACGCGCAAGCTCCTTTGCGTGATGATGATGATCAATTTCCAGCTTCGGCTGAATTGATATAATTAATTCATTATCTACTTCAGACATCACAGTAAATTTCAAATTTTCTCAAGAAGAAAAGTGCATTAAAATTTCGAGATATAGAAATACAATTTCATTTTGACA
>JAFGDW010000337.1 GCA_016931935.1 Candidatus Zhuqueibacterota bacterium
AAACGTCCTTCATTGTCAGCACAAACAGAACGAATAAAGTCATAACTTAAACTGGTTGAGTCTGTGGGATCATTTTTAAATACAGTAAAATTATAACCGTCGAAGCGATTTAATCCTTCATAAGATCCAAACCACATATATCCTGTTTTATCCTGAGCGATACAGACAATCGATCCTTGAGATAATCCGTCCTGTATATTAATATTTTTAAAATTAATATTCTGACACCATATGATCGCCGGGTATAGTATCAAACTAACTAAAATGCTAAATATGTTAAGGAAATATTTCATTTTTTCTTTGATCCAAAACATTATGATTGTCGCTCTTTCGTATCTTTTCAATATTGGATGGTTATATTGATCCGCCGCGGCGGATCATGCCAAAGGCAGATGCGCCTATGGAGCACTCAGTCAACGGTATGTCTGTACCCTGAGCTTGCCGAAGGGTATAATCACCAATATTTATTGAAGGGTTATGCTCTTTCTGTTTATTTTAGGAGTTATTATTTTCAATGTTCTCTAGCATGACGACATATTTCTGTAACGTATGACGAAGCTCTTCCATATTTACAGGTTTGGAAATATAATCATCCATACCAGCGTCCAGAAAACGTTCCCGATCACCTTTCATAGCAAGAGCAGTCATCGCAATGATTGGTATTTTCGTATTATTCGTGAGCGACTTGGAATTGCGGATCGCTTTAGTAGCTTCAATGCCATCCATATTTGGCATTTGGACATCCATCAGCACAATATCGAAATTGTTCTGTTCTAATTGCTCAATGGCTTCTTTGCCATCATTGGCGACAGTGACGTTGTGCCCCCATTTCGAGAGTAAACTGGTGGCAACTTTTTGATTAACAATATTATCTTCCGCCAATAAAATATTCAGATGCGACATTGTTTCTTCCGAATCTGATGTTTCTTCTTCACAACGTGTTTTATCTGAAATTTTGCCAAAAACGATATTTACCATATGTAACAAATCAGATTGACGGATTGGTTTGTTTAAATAACCATTAATACCAATTTCTTTACTATTGGTATCGTTGCCATCTTTACTAATAGAACTCATCATGATTATTTTTATATCATCCCATTTCTTATTGGCCCGTACTTTTTGCGCGAACGCAAAACCGTCCATTTCCGGCATCATATAATCAAGCAAAATCAGTGCAAACGGCTCTTCTTCAACAGTTGCTTTATAGATTGCTGCAAGCGCATCTTTACCATTAAAACATATATGCGGCCTAAAATGCCACAACTCAGTAATCTTCTGCAAAATCAGACAATTGGTTTCATTATCATCGACAATTAACACTCGCTTATTGTTGAAATCAATATTATCTGATTGGCTCAATTCTATTTCATTGACTGGTTTTCCTGCTTTAAAATATGCAGTGAATTGAAAGTTACTTCCATTGCCTTTATCACTCGTTACCCAAATTTTCCCACCCATTAATTCGGAAAGACGTTTGGAAATGGTAAGTCCCAATCCGGTCCCGCCATATCTCCGTGTCGTTGAACTGTCTTCCTGAGAGAAACACTGAAATATTTTATCCAGTTTATCTTCAGCAATGCCTATGCCCGTGTCAGCCACTGAAAAGTGCAGGCCAATCATACCACGATTCTCACAATGTTGAGTGTTAGTCCTTTTAATGCGAACAACAATTTCGCCCTTTTCCGTAAATTTGATTGCATTACCAATAAGGTTGATAATGATTTGACGGAGTCTGCCCGGATCGCCTTTTAAATAATGTGGGACATTATGTTCAATATCACAAAGCAGTTCCAACCCTTTACTTTGGGCACGTAATGCAAACGTTGAGATAGCTATTTCGATGACATCCCTTAATGCAAAATCGATTTCTTCCAAATCAAGCTTGCCAGCCTCAATTTTTGAAAAATCAAGAATGTCATTCAACAAGTCAAGCAATGATTCGGCGGATTGTTTGGCAATTTTTAAATAATCTCTTTGCTGTTTATTGATTGCCAAATCAAGCGCTAATTCAGTCATGCCAATAACACCGTTCATGGGAGTTCGGATTTCATGGCTCATGTTGGCAAGAAATTCACTTTTCGAGCGATTGGCAGCTTCAGCTATTTCAAGCGATTTTTCTGATTCGATCATTGCCGCTCTAAGTTCTATTTCATATTCTTTTCGTTCAGAAATATCATGACTTATCCCCACAATCCCCTGCACTTCTCCCTGACTGTTAGTAAAGCGAACTTTTGTAGCAGCAACCCAGTATTGCCGTCCGGTTGTTTTATCGATAACCTGCTCTTCTTCATTGATTTTAGGGACGCCTGTTTTTAGTACCTGCTGTTCATCTACATAATATTTATTTGATAATTCATCCGGGAAAATATCCAGATCAGTTTTGCCCAGCACATCATCCTGTTTTTTCGCTCCCAAAAGATGAAGGTGCGATTTATTGTTCAGGATAAAGCGGCACATTTTATCCTTTACATAAATATGATCCGGAATTATATCGATCAATGTTTGTAACAGATTTTTCTTGTCTTCCAACGTTGTGTATGCAGTTTCCAGATTTTCATGTGCTAGTTTTAGATCGAGCGTACGCTCGTTTATTTTTTGCTCAAGAAAAATATTGCGTTGCTTAATAGCAACCATTCTGTATTGATAAATCGTGAATGTCGTAAACAGAAACGCTAAAAGAATACCAGATTTAAACCACCATGTTAACCAGAACGGCGGTGTAATTTCAAGATTGATTGAAACGCCGGTTTCATTCCATAGACCATCGCAGTTGGATGCTTTTACTTTAAATGAGTATTTTCCGGCTGGCAAGTTTGTATAGGTGGCAAAGTGACGATCCGCATCGGTTTCAATCCATTGTTTATCAAATCCTTTCATAATATAAGCGTATTTATTTTTTTCCGGTTGTGCAAAATGCAGCGCAACAAATTCAATGGTAAAAGCATTATTTTTATAAGATATAGTTAAATCAGACGACTCGCTGATTGATTTCGGAAGAATAACATCGCCGTTTAACGCTTCTCCGACATTCAATGATTTGTTATAAAATTTAATGTCAGTAAAAGCGATTTTCGGTGGATAGGGATTTGCCCGTATGCTATCCGGATAAAAGGCATTTAGTCCATTTGGCCCACCAAAATATATTTTACCGGATTGATCTTTGAAATAAGCGTTATGCCAGAATTCATTGCCTTGCAACCCATCTCGTTCATCATAATTTGTGAATGACAAATCGGATACGTTGAATTTTGAGATGCCATTTGCGGAGCTTAGCCATAAATTGCCATGATTATCCTCAACGATCCCCGTAATTCCCTCACTGGGCAAGCCATTCCTCACATGATAAGAAATAAATTCCAGATGATTTAAATTCATCTCCTTTTTTACAACTTTATTTAAACCACCCGCTGTACCGATCCACATAACACCAGTATGATCCTGATAAAATACATTAATTGTATTGGAACTTAAGCTTTTGGGATTTCCTTTTTCCTGGCGAAAGTTTATAAATTGGGGATTTATTTTATCCTTTTCCGATCGTGGCAAAATACTTATTCCTTTACCATGCCCACCAATCCAAACATTGCCTTGCATATCTTCGCCAAGCGCCCAGATAACATTGTCACAAATACTGGAAGAATTATCAGGATCGTTTCGATAGAAGATAAAATCATCATTCTTGTCACTATATTTCCAGAGACCGTTTTCCCAGGTGCCTCCCCATAAAATCCCCTGACTATCCTCGTAGATTGTAAAAGTCCACAGATCGAACTTATATCGCTTAATAATTGGACTTTCGGCTGAACCTGGCACTTCAGGAATTATTTTGGAAATGTGGCCGCCGGCGCAGCCCGCCCAAACATGTCCGTTTTTCCGTTGCGTTAGACAGAGAATGCTATTGCCGCCGATTGTATTATTATTTGATGGATCATGCAAATAATGTATATATTCCGGCTGTTTATCATTCGCAAAAACCATTCTGGTTATGCCGCCGTCAAGGTCCATGCCTACCCATAATTCATCTAGATTAACGCTTTGGATGGATGATATCACATTGCCGCTTAATGAATTCCTATTATTGGGGATGGCTTTATAATGTTCAAATTGCTTTTTTATAAGATCATATTTACATAAACCCTGACTAAATGTGCCAATCCATAAAATTTTAGAATTATCGATGTACAATGAATAGACGGTATTATCGCTTATAGAATGTGGATTGAATTTGTCGTTTGTGAAGTTAATAAGTTGGTTTTTTTGTTCATTATATTGAAATAGTCCCTGGGATTCAGTAGCGATCCATATTGTTTGATTATCATCAATTAATACATGATTACGTTTATTGGGTACAACGTTAATGTTTAGCGCTTCATATTTTGAATACCGTTGTGTTTTTTTATTATAGTCAAGCTTCAATAGTCCGTTCATGGCAGTGCCAAGCCAAATATTGCGGGCGCTATCTTCACAAGCAGAGATTATCCGAGTTATATTCAATTTTATATTGCCGTTTGCAATTTTTTCATGCGTCGGATCAAAAAAATAAAGTGAATCAGCAAACAGTAGTAGTTTTCCGTTTTGCCCTTCATGAATCCAAATTACCGGACGTTCTGGTGAAAGGAAACGATATTTTTTAAATTTTATTGTATTTGCTTCGTCATTTTCTACTGCCAAATTAATAGCATTTCGTGTAGATAACCATATTCTGCCCGACTTATCCTGCATAGCATGAAATACTTCATTGCTGCTTATTGAGGTTGAATCTTCGGGATCATGTTGAAACCGTGTGAACTTTTCAGTTACTGGATTAAATCTACTAATTCCGTCATTTGCATTGTTAAGTATCCAAATGTATCCACCGCTGTCCTCGAACAAATAAGTCGTATTGTTGTTGCCTAAACTGGCGCTGTCGTCTGCGCTATACTTGTAGACTTTGATGTTATATCCATCGTATTTATTAATTCCATCATAAGTCGCAAACCACATAAAACCCTTCCTGTCCTGAATAATATAGGTCACTGTTGATTGCGACAATCCATCCTTCGTTGTAATCTGCTCAAAAGTAGTATTGGAAGTGCTTGCGTAGATTGATCCATTTAAAAAGTAAACGATGGTAAGAATGTAATAGCAGAATAAATAATATCTTTTTATAGAAATTGATAGCATTGTAATTCGAGTTTTTCTGTTAGCAGTGCCAGGTGTTTTTATAATTTCGTCCATATCAATTTGTGTTAAAATTTATTATTATCAACTTTTAATAATTTTCCCATTGACAATTTTATCTTTGTCAATTTAAGTCGAAACTTTATAGTAATGTTATCGGGTGTTTTTCGCTTTTTTGTAACGATATTTTTTATGTTTTTTAGAAGGCAAGCTGTTCAATGAAGGTATCATTTTCTTGATAGAAGCCGCTAGGGAAAGAATAGAGCAAGAGGAACAATTTGAATGATTCCTGATGCTCTATGCTACTTGCTATATGAAGAGAAACTGTAAAATGTAACACTACGGGTATAGGACGCGGTTTTTGTGGATGAAATTATCCAAAGGTGCTTAATCAAAACATATCCAATCTACTTCGACTGGCTTTTTATCTATTAGCGAGACAACCACATTTTGAACGCCCGGTTTTAATCCGGATACATGCGCTTTGATATTATTCCATTCATTGCCTTGAGGAATCTCCACCTGTGCAATGATCGGACCATCTATATTATTTAAATTTATTTGCATGCCGCCGCCTGTTGATGATTGCGCTCTTACATGAACCGATTTAAACCTGGCGCTTCCAAAATCAACACTATTGTACTGAATCCATGCCTTTGGCGTATCAAGAATTGCCTTCCAGCCAGCAAACGTGTTGAGCGTATCCAGAAACGCAACAGATGCACCATCCATGCTAATATAACTGTACCTGTCAATCTGAATTTTTTGAGAAGCGTCGGTTAATCCAACGCCGCGCAATGTGGGCGTCACTTTTTTAATTGTGCCATCATTGTTAAAGAACAAACTATCAATTCTTATGGATCTGTTTTTATCGAACCGTGGAGACAAGTCATTATCATGGTAAAACAGATACCACTGATCGTTGAACTCAATAACGGATTGGTGATTCGTCCAGCAGCCGGAAGGCAACTCATCCATGATCACTCCCGTCACCTGAAACGGCCCCATCGGATGATCACCAATGGCATATTCGAGCCGCTCGGTGCTGTCCTGGACGTGTGGATACGTGAGATAATATATGCCGTTGCGTTCGAATACGTAGGGGCCTTCTTTCAATCCTTCTTCAGGCAGATTGGGAATGATCATTGGTTCGGAGTCAAGCTCAAGCATATTATCTTTCAGCTTTGCCACATAGATATTTCTCGCTGACCAGTATAAATATGCCTGTCCGTCTTTATCGATGAAAGGATTCGGGTCGATTCCATGAACATTTTCAATTGGCGTTGCTTGCGGAATGAACGGCCCATAGGGTGTCTCCGAGACAGCAACTCCGATAGTAAATCCCCTTCTCATTTCAGCATTTTTTCGACGTGCGGGAAAATAGAAATAATATTTGCCATTTTGATAAATACAATCGGGCGCCCACATACTGTATGATGTTGAATCCACCCACTCCACTTTATTCTGTCTCACAATCACGCCGTGGTCGGTCCAGTCAGCAAGATTGAGGGATGAGAAAACGTGATAGTCTTCCATGCAAAACCAACCGATTCGGCCGCGTTTTTCATTGGCAAGAATATCGTGTGACGGGTACACATAGACTTTACCATCAAACACTCGCGCTGAAGGATCTGCCGTGAACTGATCATTAATAATGGGATTTTGAGCGGATGTGTTGTTAGCTAAAATGAATGCCAGTGTAGCAAAGATAAAGGCTAAAACACCATGATATCGCATAAATTAATCCCCTTTAAATTGACACTTTTAATTTTTAGCCAGGAATACAGGATAAATCCGATAGTATTTATCCTGCTTTATCCTGTCATCCTGTTAATTATTTTTTTTATTTATTAACACCATTATTATGATCCAATATTAATTCTACTTTGTCACATTAAAAAAGACTTGCTAATTATTTGAAAATTTAGTATATTGGGGCATGCAAATCAAACCACAAAT
>JAFGDW010000338.1 GCA_016931935.1 Candidatus Zhuqueibacterota bacterium
CTGTGAATCCGTGAAATCCTGTCTAAAATATGTTTTAACATTTTCTGCCAAAAAATGTCAGAAAATAATTTCTCAGTTACTAAAATGCAAGACACTAAATGATTTTAAATTTGTGACCTTAACGAATATTGACATGATACTGAAATAAGTATCCATTCAGTAAATAATGGCGTTTGTACCCTTCGACAAACTCAGGGTACGGAATACACCGTTGGCTGAGATTGTCGAAGCCAACAGAATTATCCTAGATTGTGTGAATGCTGATATAAATTAGTAACTGCTTGAAAATACGGAAAATTACTTGACAAATTGTTCCTGATACAGTATATTTAACGTAACAAATAAAACATTAATGTCGAATGAATTGATTGTGAAAAATCGTCAGAATTTGAAGAGAGGAGCCATTTCCATGAGAATGAAAATTAACGATATTAAAATTGGTTCCCGAATCCGCTATACGGCCGGTGATGTAGACGCGCTTAAAGCATCGATTCAGGAAGTTGGATTACTTAATCCGATTCTCGTGAATGAACAACACGAGCTTATTAGCGGTTTCCGCCGGCTCGAAGCCTGCCGCCAGCTTGGTTGGATTGAAATTGAAGCGCATATTATTCCGACAGCAGATGACAATGTTAAGATGCTGGATATCGAGTACCACGAAAATGTTGGGCGATTAAATTTGACAGATGACGAAGTACGGAATTTCAATCATACCAGGGATACGCTGCTCCATCCCCCCAAGTCTGAACATTCATTCCTGAGTTGGCTAAAAAAGCTCTGGAATATCATATTGTCCCTTTTCAATCGAAAATAAATCTTGTGCTCGCAATTCAATAAATTAAGTAAACTTTCAATTTATACAAAATCAAAAGCGGACATTATATGACGAATGAAATAATACAAATCATGATTGGTTTACTATGTCTGTACCTCGGTGCAGAAGCTCTGGTAAACAGCAGTTCATCGTTAGCGAAACGGTTACACATTTCTCCGCTCATTATCGGACTAACAATTGTTGCGTTTGGAACAAGCATGCCGGAATTAATAGTGAGTATCAAAACCAGCTTATCCGGACATGGCGCTATTTCAATTGGTAATGTTGTGGGATCCAATATCTTTAATATCGCCGTTATTCTTGGTGTGTCTGCATTGATTTGTCCGATTCAATCGCACATAAAATTGATTCGTATCGATACCCCGATTATGATTCTGGTATCAATTCTATTTGCATTCTTTTTCCACGACCGACAACTTGGACGTTTTGAGGGCGCGATTCTTTTTACCGGAATTATAATCTATACGTTTTTGAGCTTCTATTTGTCAAAGCGAAGCTCGCAGCAAGAAGTGACAGAAATAGAATCTGAGCTATCATCCTTTAAAATATTCAGGAATATTTATATCGAACTTGCTGGAATACTTATTGGTTTGGCGCTGCTAATTTTCGGCGCTAATATGCTGATTGATGGTTCGATTCGAATTGCTCAGCAGTTGGAAATAAGTGAAGCAGTTATCGGAATTACAATTGTTGCATCCGGCACAAGTCTGCCCGAGTTAGCAACATCGCTCGTTGCTGCAATACGTAGAAACTCTGATATTGCAATCGGGAATGTCATTGGTTCCAATATTTTTAATATTCTTTCCATTCTGGGTATATCCTCCCTACTTTCACCTATTAATACACCGGATATTCGTATGATCAATATTTATGTGATGTTGTTATTTTCCATTATCTTGCTGCCGTTTATACGCACCAGTTTCAAACTGAGCCGCTGGGAAGGCGCTTCATTGTTCGCAGCGTACGGTGCATATATATCCTATTTGCTTCACGGTTAAATTATAGTTGGTCATGGTGACTTTTCGAATCACCTGTGTGGGTTATAAATTGAATCTAAATTTATTTGATGCCAAAGGAAAATATGATGAATTATGCTATCAGGAAATCATCAAAAAAAGTGGGTTTAGCCCCAGGCACATTGATACATGTTGGTGAACAAAAAGTCGAAAAACCACGTATTCGCGTGATCGATTTTGATGAAACGCATCATCAGGAAATGGAACTGCAAAACGTAGAGGACAGTTTTCCGTTCAAAGATTCGCCCACAGTGACCTGGTTGAATATAGATGGTCTGCATGACATATCAATCATCGAAAAAATAGGTACGCATTTCGATATTCATCCACTCGTACTTGAAGATATTTTACACACCAGTCAACGGCCTAAATTGGAGGATTATGATCATTATATATATATTGTTCTAAAGATGATTCATTATAAGGCAAGTGATGACGAAATCCAGGAAGAGCAGTTTAGCCTTTTGCTTGGAGACACCTTTGTGATTACGTTTCAGGAACGTGTGGGTGATATATTCAATCCGGTTCGGGATCGCATTCGCAGCGGTAAGTTTCGTATCAAAAAACGCAAATCAGATTACTTGACATACGCGCTGATAGATGCGGTAATTGATAACTATTTCATTGTGCTGGAAAATTTAAGTGAGCACATTGAAAATCTTGAAGACGATGTTTTGGATCATCCCAGTCCTGATATTGGTCATAAAATCCATACTCTTAAACGCAAGCTGCTATCACTGCGTAAGTCCATCTGGCCGCTCCGGGAGGTGATTAGTGAACTTCAACGCTCCGAGTCACCGTTGTTTGAAGAATCAACGGCGCCATATTTGAAGGATGTGTACGATCATACAATTCAGGTTATCGATACAATCGAGACGTTCAGGGATATGGTATCGGGCCTGCTGGATACATATATGACCAGTGTGAGCAATCGTATGAATGAGGTGATGAAAGTACTCACGATAATTGCTACCATCTTTATCCCGCTTACATTTTTGGCAGGTATTTATGGAATGAATTTCGACTTTATGCCAGAACTAAAATGGCACTGGAGCTACTTTGTTTTATGGGCAGCGATGATTATCGTCGCAATAATAATGATCATATTCTTCAGAAAAAAACGATGGTTATAATTGAGTGGACTATGGACATTTAATTGTAAGCGAAATGTAGCCTGACATTTTTGATTTTATTCGAAAAAAATCAATAAATATAGGATACTGGATCCATTTTCTCACTTTGCAACCGGAGTAAATTTATGGATAAAACTGTAACACCGTCACTCCAGTGGGGCGACAACGACTTGCTGAAAGATACAATACACCACATTAGCCTGGGAACGCTTTCTGTCTGGATAAAACAAAGTCCCCAGGAACTGAGCATCGCATCCCACCGTTGTGATTCCAATGTTGTACATTCAATCAAACCGAACGACGTCCCGCAAAACATTACCTGGTCCCGCTGGGCGACGAAAAAAGCATACCCACAACTAAGAATGCTACCGCGCTTTCCCGATCGCCCTATAGTTGTGAAACCGGAATCGACGTTTATTTTAATGAAAGGCGCACAAGCACGTATTTATGTAAAAGTGCCGTTGTGGGTACAATTTCTAGTTGGGGTACGACCTCCGGTCACTTTAATCGAATTGCCAAGCGTTATTCTTTCCAATACCTGGTTCGGTACTTTTTTCGAAGGCGAAGCTTGTTATTGGATTTCATCAAGCGCACGCATTGAGCCGGCATGGGATGACCAAAAACCGTTTCTGGCGATTTGTCCGCTCCAACTTCAGAATAATTCCGATGATGATTTACAGGTTGAGAAAATTTGCCTTCGCGTATCCGGATTGTCATTATTCAAACATGGTGATCAATTATGGGCTGATGAAACCAAAATACATTATGCCGGACTTCATGAAAGCTCGGCCATTGAAACCCGCGGCGTACCACCCGCCGAAGCACCAGAGGCAAAACTGTTAAGTCCGGCGCGTATTCCGATGAAAAAAGGACTGGCAGCAAAAACATTTGCTTCGCTCAAAGACCTGTCCACATATGGCATGACCCGTAGTTGAAAAGGAGAACACGATGGATAATTTCTTGCTTATGAATAGCAAATTCCTGGAATTTTTTACAGTTGATCGACTGCTACAAATCGTACGCCTGGCAATTCTCCTGCTCATTGGAATGCCGCTGCTATTCCTGGTAGGCAGATGGATTAAAAAGTATATTTCAACTAAATTTTCCGCCCAGCAGGGGATGATAATTAGTAAAGTGGTCATTTACATTGGCATGTTCATTATTTTTTTTAATGTGCTGGAAGAACTTGGTTTTAAATTGAACCATCTTTTAGGCGCAGCCGGAATAATTGGCTTGGCTGTTGGTTTCGCATCACAGACATCGGTTTCCAATATTATCAGCGGCTTGTTTTTAATCGTGGAAAAACCGTTTGAAGTCGACGATTTGATATCCGTAGGCGATAAAACCGGGCTTGTACTGTCGATAGATATTCTCTCGATTAAACTACGGACATTCGATAATAAATACGTCAGAATTCCTAATGAAACTATCATCAAGAGTGATGTTATTAATATTACTCGTTTTCCGATTCGGCGAGTGGATATAAATGTCGGAGTTGCGTACAAGGAAGATATTGGCCGGGTTCGCGACGTGTTGCTTGATATTGCCCGACAAAATCCTTACTGTTTGAATGAACCGGAGCCGTTGGTCATTTTCGTTGGTTACGGAAATTCATCACTTGATTTTCTGTTTGCAATTTGGGCGCTTAAAACCGAATGGTTGACGTTAAAAAACAGCATCACTGAACAAATTAAACTCCGGTTCGATGCTGAAGGGATTGAAATACCGTTTCCGCATGTCTCATTGTACTCGGGTTCGGTGACGACACCCTTCCCTATCGAAATTGTGGAACAAACGAAAAAAATGTCTGGTCAGAGCTCCAAACAAGCATAATTTTTTTTGATTAAAATGTAAATCAATGTCATTAAGTTAAGCTGATATTTCTTGATCTTAGATTCCTAACATGCTTCGGCTTCGCTCAGCATGAAGCGGCCGTTGACTTCACACTGAGCGAGTTGAAGTGTGAATAGGTCAAACAACTAACTCTTATCTTAACTTAATGGTATTGAAATGTAAATAAATCAAACTTGCTTCAATTCAATATTTACGTTAATCATATATGCTTTATCACTCTGGAAAACACGTCACTCGTTTGGATGCAACGACAAGAAATTTCGAGAAATGTATTGCCATTTCACCATGAATAAAATAAAAGGCACATATTAATTGTATGGCCATAAATTTTAACACAATCCAGGAACAACTTTTACCTGAATTTATGCAATTTGGTAGTTCAACATTTCAGGCAAGAATATCGGAATTTGATACTGAAATTTCGCCATTGCATCAGATAGTTAACAACTTGCATAAATCCATTCGTAAACTGCAACGCTCAAAGCCGGATACAATTGAACCGATATGGGCTGCTATATCGGAAGCGCTTAATCAATTACAGAAATGGCAACATACTGATCCGTTTTTGTCAATGGCGAGCTTGCAAACAGGTGTGTTCGATGAATGGCTGCACTCGGCAACTAAAATTACAGATAGGGTTTCCAAACGAGCTGTACTTCCTGTTAATGATCGCTTTCTAATTATTCTTGAAAACGATAGCCTGAACACAAAAATATGGAAATTATCCAAACGTATAAAAATACAATCGCTACAGTTCAGAAATTCTTTCCTTAATCTCTTTAGGCATCTCTTTAAACAAAAACCTCTGCCAGCACCGCGGATTCGTCGTCGGATTAATTTGCGTAACCTGGTACATTTCTACATAACCAATTCGGTACTCGATCACATGCTTTCCCGGTGGCTTGGTTATCATAAACAAATCAATACAATAATTTTACAACTAAATGAAACGCTTAATGGACTTAAAACTTCGGTTCTATACCCGGATGAAAATGCCAATTGTCAATTAATAATCACGAATGCATCCACTGGAGGCATGCTCGCTACCGTTCTAAAGCATATTGAAACGATGCTTGACCTAGTTAAGCATGGGAATGACATTAGCGGTCACCAAACTTCCGAATGGGAGCAATGGTTAATATCGATGTTTACCGATTTCGAAACACGGTTTAATCAGGCAGGTACATATGAACTCCCCGAACGACAATACCGTCCCCGACAGTTTCAGAAGCGTGTTAAATCTATGCGAAAACGGTTTAACGCAGGCTCTAAACAATGGACACTTAACTACCACGGCGAAATCAATGAATGGCAAAAGGATACGGAGCTGGGTCTGCTTCAAATAAGATGCGCGCTTTCATATACATCAACAATACAATCGCTCCGAGAAATTATTGATAACGCGCTAAATCCAACTTTTCAAACTCTGATAGATGCATTTAACAAATATCAGGAATTATTGTTGGCAACCACAGCGGAAACTTCATCGGAGATGAAAAGAGTCATTCGTCTTAAAAACAATCAACTCACCCGTTCACTCTATCAGCAATTATTGCCTACGGTTATCGATACAATTGTAAAAAACCAGTTGGACGCCCGCATAGAAACATTTCAAACTGCCATCACCACGGCGCATCAATCATTTTCCGAATTCCATCACATTTTCCAGCGACGTGATACTGACAAACCAATTCCAGATTCTAAATTGATAGAAATTCCCCTGCAAGCGTTAATGCAGGAGGAATTACTCACAAGAGAATTCAATCTGCTGGTTGAGCTGCAGAATACGATTCGCGAAACAATGCAGCAGGTGTTGCAGGATTTATCGGAAATTGACCAGGTTGTTGAATTTAATACGGAAAGCGCTCTGTCACAATTGGAGGATCGCGATATTGATGCCACTCCGGCTGACATTCTGAATTCGGTGGTCGATGGACTAAAACGGGCAGCGCTTCAAATACAGGCGTTTATTGACCGGCAAATCACGCTTGGTAATACGGTCGTCGATGAACTAACCGCCATTGCCACACGCTATATCGATCATATTCAGGAACTCTCCGATACCGAAAAGGTGCTTGCCCTGCAACTACGATTCGCCCGTGCAAAGGCAAAGGAAAGATTCCGCCGGGTTCGCGCAATTCTGTGGCGCTGGTTACAAAAAAGCTGGTCAGCTACACTTCAATTTATTCAATTTATCATTCATAAGATTAAACACTACTACAACATTCTGCGCCATTTTTTGGGATTCGTTGGCCCGGATACAAAAGTTCAGGTTCAATTAACTCGCTTCCTGATCGAAGTCCGTTATCAAATTGAAGCATTGCCATACGTCTATCAGCGATTATTTCATACTGCTCCACTAATGGATGACCGGCTGTTTGCCGCCCGCACACAGGAAATGAAGGAATTAGAATTAAACTATCGCGACTGGGATGATGGCCAATTTGCCACGACTGCAATTGTTGGAGAAAAAGGAAGCGGCAAAACAACATTATTAAATTTTGCCGAACAACGGTTTTTAAAACGCCATCCCATATTCAAAATAAATTTGTTTGAAACCTCAATTCATTCTGAATTTGCATTGCTTAATTTATTAAAGCAAACATTCAACCAGCCCGATGTCAAATCGATCACTGAACTGGAGACGAGTATTAACATCGGTGAAGCGTACCACATTTGTATTTTTGAAAATATCCAAAATATGTTTTTACGGATTGTTGACGGATTCGACGCTCTGGAACGTTTTCTACTATTTATGTCGCAAACGGAAAAGCATATTTTCTGGATTGTAACCTGTACGCAATACACATGGAATTACTTCGATCAGGCGGTTCATATATCAAAATTCTTCCAACATACAATAACTATGGGGGGCATGGACAAGGAGACAATTGAATCCATCATTATGAAACGACACCGCATTAGTGGTTACAAATTATTGTTTGAAACGCCGGAACGGTTATTGAAAACACGCGCCTTCCATAAATTGCCGAATAAAGAAGCACAGCAACATTACCTGAAAAATTTCTATTTCGATCAACTCCAATCGTTCGCATCCGGAAATATCACAGTTACAATGACGTTCTGGCTAAGTGCCATTAAAAAAGTTTTAAAAAATACCCTTATTATTTCACCTGTTATCGATATCGACTATTCCTTCCTCAGACAGTTGCCAATTGATGAATTATTCACGCTCGGAGCGCTACTATTACATGAATCCCTGGATGCACAGGAACATGCGGCGATCTATCATCAGGATGTCCAGCAAAGCCTCAGTGTCTTAAAACGGATGCATAATAAACGAATCGTCGTTACACTTGGGGAACGCTATCAGATCCATTATTTATTGTACCGGCCGGTTGTGGCTGTGCTTACAGAAAAAAATATTTTACATTAAGGGGAGCCACCTTGTTTTCTATTATAAAAAACACTATTCGGGTGTCGGTGAGCTTAAGCGTAGTATGCCTGATTTTCAATTTCACAATTGTGCCTGTTGTTGCACAAACAACGCATGATGCAACAGTAGCTAAAACAAGTCAGGATTCCGCGACCACCACAAATTCGGTAATAAGGCAGGTAGCAATTCCATTGCAGAATGTAAAGCCGGAATTCCGAATTACGTTTGTTAAAATTATCTGGGCCATCATTATTTTCTTTATCGGGTATTTTGTAATACGAATATTGACCCGACTATTTGAATCATTTGCCGAGCGTTGGGTGAAAATGCGTTTACCCATCAAACGGATTGTTCCCATCGTTCGCATATTTGGCTGGACGTTTATTCTCTACATCATCATCGCCGATGTGTTCGCTCCGCCAATTCAAACATTAATTGCAGTTACGGCTTCTGCGGGTATTGCAATTGGATTTGCATCACAAGATATTCTAAAAAACATTTTTGGCGGAATTATGATCTTATTTGATCGACCGTTTCAGGTTGGAGATAAAATTAACGTAGACAATTATTACGGCGAGGTTATCGGTGTTGGGTTGCGAACGGTGCGGATTGTTACTCCGGATGATTCTGTCGTATCTATTCCCAACAGTGAAATTGTCAACCAATCGGTCTCGAATGCCAATTCCGGAGCCACCAATTGCCAGGTTGTTGCTGAATTTTTTTTAACACCAGACGCTGATCTGACATTAATTCGACGAATCGCCTATCGCACAGCCGTTGTATCTCGATACGTTTATTTAAACAAACCAATCGCTATAATATTTAAAAATGAAATTCATGAAGGGCGTTCGCTCATCAAAATGCGATTAAAAGCATATGTATTGGACATTCGGTTTGAATTTCCGTTTATGAGTGAAATGACTGAATTGTTCATGCAGGAGTTATTTAAACGCAATCTCGTCCAACCGGAAAAAATTCCATATATTGCGAAACAATAAAAGTATCTGTTCAATAATTAATGGTGGTTGTATCAAGATTTCCTACTTTCACACTTTCCCGACCCGTCGGGACTCAGTGTGAAGTGCCAGCGTAGCTTCATGCTGAGCCCTTCATCAAGCTCAGGATAAACTCCGTCGAAGCATGAA
>JAFGDW010000339.1 GCA_016931935.1 Candidatus Zhuqueibacterota bacterium
TATATTGTGTATGACTAATGACGGCATAGACTAAATCAACGCACTCATTAATGATTGTGATAGGCTCGGGCAAAAACAGGCGCGAAATCTTCAAGCGATGTTAATGTCGTATTCTCGAAAGTCCGTTTTACGTCATTGAACAACCGGCCTGTATTCATCGTTTCGAAATATTCAATCATGGTTTCAGCAACATTTTCCGATGTACCCATTCGTTGTATCATATCATGTTTGGCATCAGAGTATGAAAGCTCCACATATTGTAAATCGGGCAAATCAATTGCTCTACCCAAAATCCGGGCAATTTCCACGTACGTTAATTCTCGCGGCCCCAAAATATATTGAATATTACCAGCGCCTTTAAAATTAAGTCTTAGCAAGCGATCGGCTGCTGCTTTGGCAATGTCTCGTGTCGCGACAACAGAAAATTTTAAATCCGCTTTAACTGCCGATGCCATGACACCCAATTGCTTTATTGAGTGAATTTGCCCAAGCAGATTTTCCATGAAAGTCGATGGACGCAAATAGAGCACATTTAGCGCATCGACATCATTAAACCGGTTTTCCATATCGTATAATCCCTGAACGATACCACCTTTTTCCTGCAAATGTGCACCGACACCACTAAGTGCAACAACATATTTCACTCCTGCCGTTTCGATTGCCCGGGCAATATTTCTGGCAATTCCATTTTGAAATGCGCGGTAATTATTTGTCCATGAATTTGTAGGAATCATTGCGTACACGGCCTTCGCACCTTTAAAGGCATCTCTTAACAATCTGATATTACTTATTTTTCCAATTACAGATTCGGCACCTTGATCTACCAAATCCTGAACTTTCGACATATCCCGGCTGATAACACGCACTTGTTTCCCGGATTTAAGCAACGTAGTTGCAATCAGTTTGCCAATATTTCCAGATGATCCCATAATAACATACATTGTACTTCTCCTTCCTACAAAACATGCTCGCTTTTCATTTTAATTTTTATACTGATCAAACATAAAATCGATGAGGCTATATTTTCATCATAACCATCAATTTAGAAAATCATTCGGCATACGGTAATAAACGGTTTCAGTATGGTGGTTATGGAGCGCTGACGATGCAATTAACACTTTCTCAAGCGAGATGACACTTCGGATAAGATTTTCGTAATGGGGTAGCATTCCTGCCGATTCATATTTAAAAATACTTTCGAGCTGAGTAGAACGCCATCGATCGAGTTGTATCGATAATTTGGAGAATTGTCTGCTTGCTGGGCAATGCTCGTCCAATAAGATTTTTAAAAATATCTCATTTCTATCCATCAACGTTCTCCGTAATCAGAATGTGTAATGAATGGGTCGTGAATCGATTTATTTCCCACACATTTTGGGCTTTTACATCTGTGATAAATTTCAATGCTATGTGTTCCAATGAACTATTCCAAAATCTGAAAAACCGAACGTTTTCCACGTTTTGCTGAAGCAGCCGCAATTATCACACGCATTGACTTTGCCGTTTGGCCATGCTTGCCGATTACCTTTCCAATATCCGTCTGATCAACCCTTAATTCGCATATGGTCGTACTTTCACCTACTATTTCGGTGACAAGAACTTCATTGGGTTTATCAACCAGATATTTTGCAATGTACTCAATAAATTCTTTCATATCGTTTCCTCTTTGTCTGCCCAGGTAGTAGATGGGATGAATGAAGTCCTTTTTATAGGTAAAGGACTATTTGATTGTTGTCTCGATTAAGTCTGGTATAATAGAATAAATTTATTCGCAGTTAAACAGAGCAATGTGTTGAAAGTTTTTTAAAAAGCCGTCATTCACAAAAATTACGTGTCCGTCCATTTCCAACACTTTTTCAATAATTGCATCCACAACGTCATCAAATACATGTGTCACATCAACATCTTCGAGTATCATAAACGCTTCATCCGTTTTTATAAGGCGCCCCTTCACATGATAGTCATCCTCCACAATTAAAGTACGACATCCGGGTTGTGAATTTGCATAATACCATACCTCATCAAGTCCCATAGCAATCTTCCCGGAATTGACTGCATTATCCAGCTCTCTCAATGCAGCTTCACGATCACCTGACAGGGCATTACGGACGACCGGCCATACAATCCGCCCTAAATCGGATATCGGTGTTGTATTGAAATTGCCATCGACGGTTCCAATTATAGCGCTACCGAATGCCGAAACCTTTTTAAAAATGGATAGATTTTCTTTCTCACCCATCAATACTAATTTTAACGAATCCTGGTTATAATATTTAGCAAAAGCCTGATCTACCTGATGATAGAACCGATTTAACGGATTCTTCATTTGTGAAAGTTCTTGCCGAACATGAATTGGCACAGATGGGAAATCCCCATTTTCAATCATAATGAGGGCATCCCGAAAGCCTTCAAACAGTTTGCAAGAGTCGTCGCTTAAAGAAAGCACGTAATAATGTATACTCAGATGCATGAATTACCCTTTTGCTTGTTAACGGTTAGTTAAAATATACAATTAATTACAGCAACTAACAATCGATCCAAAGGATGAAAAAAGAGCTAATCCTTTGGAATGATAAGTAATTTAATTAAAAAGAGTGGTTTGGAATTATATGAAACTTGATATGGAGAAAAATGTTAATGAAGTGGATCGGCCAAAATATAATAAAAATAAGCTTGCGCTGACATTTTGTGCCGGAACTATCACTTGTTGTATTGCGGTACAATAATTATTGTGCAATATCCTGAGAAACAAATCATTCCGACTTTATAACAAACCAGCTTTTTCATGCTTTCAGGCTTACGCAACGCTTACCGCTTTGGACGATTCCCACAAGCCGTGAATGTTGCAATACGACATGGCGTGTAGCACACCTGACATGCTTAGTTTGAGCGAAGCCGTCACCTGATGATTCGTGTAAACCGGTCCGCTATTCGGGCCGCTCGCAGCTTCACCATGCGCATTGAATTCAAAGCTGCCGACGTCATATGAATATTTGGCACCTTCGGGATAAAAGAAAAGTTTAATCCACCGGATATGATGTTCGGTTATATTGGGATGCGTAACTTCTTTTCCCAAACTGACTTTGACGTCGAACGCTTGTCCTGCGGTCACTTTTTCTAAACATTCAATGACCGGAATATGCTTTTCCAATTTCCAATCCGCGGTTTGGATATGATCACTTAATTTGTTCATGACTCACCTCATCTTTAATAAATTAAATGATTATGTAGATAACTCAGATACTTTATGTTCCTAACCGTTGCCTGAGCCTGCCTTCGACACCGTTCGTGTTCCGATGCATCGGAACGGTACGCCGGTGCGAGACGGCAGGCTCAGGCAACGGTTTTTGAGTTATATACATAATCATTTAAATTATTTATTGGAAAGAATTGATTAATTTATGTAATTCACTATTGCGCTGCTCACGTTTAACTAGTGGAGTCGTGTTTTATCATATATGTTCAGACTATTTTCAAACGTTTTTTTGTATTTATTTATTTGGTGCTTGAACGAAAACCCCAAACTTGTCATTCCGAGTCGCTTTTTACCTTAAAATAACCCTGAGCGTCCACTTTGGCGTTTAAATTATCGTTGGTTATTATTTCCTGCAGTTCAGCATCAACCATTTGCTCCGTGATATTCACCTGGAACATTCGTTCAATAACAGGAAAAATCCAGTAAAATCCCGGATTGGAAAAACGGTTATATTTTCCCAATCGTTCAATTAAGCCTCTGTGAGTTGGTCTTACGATTCTGATTCCGAAGATAAATATTAGAACAAGTGCAGCCATAATAAAAGTCAATATATTCATTTGAATTTCCCTTATTTTAAATAATGACAATTAACGCATCCATATGGCAGATGAATGCACAACTAGGCGATGCAATATCGTATCTGTTCAATAATTAATGGTAGTTGTATCAAGATTTCCTACTTTCACACTTTCCTGACCCGTCGGGACTCAGTGTGAAGTGCCAGCGTAGCTTCATGCTGAGCCCTTCATCAAGCTCAGGATAAACTCCGTCGAAGCATGAA
>JAFGDW010000340.1 GCA_016931935.1 Candidatus Zhuqueibacterota bacterium
CGAAACATATATGGTTAATGAAAATACTAAAACAATAATAATCGACGAACGCAACATATAAGAAATTTTACCTGGATTATCAAAATATTTTGGGATAAAAATATTAAGCGTAGTTTCAAAGCCTAACGAGCAGATAATCCAAAGTAATGTGAAGAGCGTTATTAATTCAGTAAATATTCCAAAATTATAAGTTCCTAATCCTCGCGCAATTATAATTACCAAAACAAAATTGATTGAATAACTGGTTAATTTATCAATATAATTCCAGATGATTCCATGTTTAAACTCTTCTCGAAATAATTGTGACATCTCTGGCCTACAACTCCTTGATGCATAACAATTGAAACGCATGGTGCGGGTAATGTTTAGTGATCAGATGACTTAACATTGCAATTTTGTGCCAGAAAAATTTTGGGAACCAACGAATTTCTGCCATTTCATTCTTAACTTTATACATTTTCTTCCATCCATTTATCCCAATAACTCGATAACCCATTTTAATCATTTCGTCAGTTTCCCAGCCAGAAAGGTGCACCTGATATTGGTTTCCTTCGTATTTTGTCTGCGGGATAAAGCCATTTGGCGTTAACAAAATGACTTTGCTCAGCGCTACTTTTTCCATTGCCTTTATTAATCGTAATCCATCATCCGTTTCCAAATGCTCAATTAAGTCAAACGCTATAACACAGTCGAACGATTTATCTCTTATCGTGCTTTCCAATTCATTAACATTCATTTGAATGTAATTGTCATGGATATTTTGTTTACGACTCTTTAAAATTGATGGTTTATAAATATCAACACCAACTTTATAATGATTTGCATTTTTCAGTATTCTTAGATGGGAATTGGTTCCACAACCGACATCCAGAATTGAGTATACAGGTTTTAATTCTTCATTCAAGAGCGCTTGTAAATGATTATTTAACCGATAAAACAATGAACGATTAATACTTTTGAGGAAATTGATTATACTTTTTTTCATGCGTTAATAAGTGTGAATTCAAACATTGACATCAGTAAAAAGTGATTATATCGTATTACAAAACCATAATGAATGATACAATTTTACTAAACTAAGAAGCCTTTAGTCAGCAGTTCTTTATATCATCTTCTTAATTCAACTGCAACTTCCACCAAATGATCATCAAACGAGTTCTCATTGGTATAACAATAACGAAAATCAAAAAACCAATTCCAAAACACCTTATACCGGGCCACAATATTTATTTCACTTCGTTCTTCCCGAACGCCACTTAAAAAAGCGGCATTGTTTTCATCAAATTCGAATGGTTGATTGATATTTCCACCGACATTTTTATTTGTCCAGTTCGCACCGTGCCGCCAATAACTACCATTCAAACGTATGCCAAAGGATCGGGTAATCTGGCTATTAACTTCAAAAAAAAGATTTTCCGCATTCGGCGGCGACCAATACCCCAACGTTGAATTGTAATGCGTATAATTAGCGCCACTCCAGTGGGTATACACATATGGGCGCAACCGGCCATACTCCAATCGTACATCAAACGTGTAACGTGTCAATGGTGTAACAAAAAAAATGCCAGTAATGTAACCCCATTTGTTGCCATACCAGTCGGTGCCTATCTTTGAAGTGGTGATGTCATCAATCAGCAGTTCGCTGTAAAGTTTCCAATTTCGAATGGGCCGCCAGGCAATATCCACCCCCATCAGGGCGTTGTCCGGGCTGCCGTGGTAGTGCTCGGCGCTGCGGTAGAACATCATCGGATTCAGATACGATGGTTCAAAGCTGCGATCTTTGAAAACTACGGTTTCTGACAAACCTATATTGAAACGCCAGCCGGGCGATATTTCCAGCCGGTGGCCAGCGAAATATTTTTTCGGCAGCAATCGATCCCAATCGTATGGTACATAATCGATCAAATATGCATATATACTGGTCAGCACAAATCGCGGATGCACCACTTCAAATTTGATCTGATCGTAGGATGTCGCGTAATCAGATAATATTAAATTGCCGGATCGGGCAGGTCCCCACTGATTCTTGAATTTCCCATAGGTCAGCCGCACGCCTTTACCCGTCAAGATGATCCCGGCTTCGGTTTCATCATAGCTCAATACATTTGGTGATGTCGAACGGACAAATCCACGCCGTGGCAACGTGTAATTCCCCTGTTGATACGGGTCACCGCCGGATTCGGTGTTGTCGCGGGCATCCACAAAAAAGTGTAACCAGTTGTGCCACATTCCATACAGTGCGAAACCATTTGTCACTTTTGTAACATCCGTGTTTTTGCCGGATTGGTGTTGATACAATATTACCGGATCACCAAATACTGCAATCTGCTCATCCTTCCATTCGAACAAATGCCGCCCCGTGGGATAAATGGCATCGGGTAACCAGCGATCAATAGATGGATGGTTGCGGACTCGCTGCAATCTGGTCGGATGTAATGCCGGCACATCCACGTCGAGCGCATCCGCGAACTCCACCAGCAAATCGTTCAATTGCTGCTGCTCAATGTGGCTGAGGCTACTCACATGGTGCTGATATACGTGGTACAACGTCCGCGCCACATCCTGTCGCGACCAGGGTTTCGTTCCGGTGATAGCATGATCGAGCAAGCCGTGTGCTTCCAGTCGGTCAATGAAATGGTAACACCAATGATTACCAGGAACAGGAACAACCTGAGCAAACGTAATCCGGCTCGGAGTTGCTAACATAACAAAGAACACTAATTGATACAGGTATGTTATTTTTCTTTTTGACAAATGGATATTCCACTCATTTTTCCCAGGTTCCGTTGTGAAGGTACAAGCTACTTCATAAGGGACGGAACAGGCAATTCTATCGCTAAATCGGGCATACTAAAAAAGCACACGCCAAGTTCTTAAAAAGCTAGTAAGGAGTTTGTTAAAAGCTACTGAGGAGTTTGCAAATAGCTCTTGTGCTTTTTCGTACAAACACTGTCCACATAAATTCTTGTTCCCATAACATCATTAAAGTAATTAGCTTTATCTTTGTAGAAAGTAAATTCCAACCACTAAAACACAAATGACAAATAAACAAATTCAAAACGCCTTAACCATCAACTCATTTGGTTCTTGATATATTGAAAATTGGAATTTATTTGTAATTCAATGCCATTACGTTAAGATGCATATCCTATAAATATGCTAAAACCATGCCCTGAGCTTGTCGAAGGGCGCCCGGGGAATGTTGCCCCGTTTTGCTGGGATAAGCTCAGGCAACGGCTGAATATTCCTTATCTTTATGGCAATGATTTGTAATTAGTTATTTGAATTCTGTTTAACCGAAATATCTTTCCATAACTTCTACAATCTTCTCACTTGCATGTCCATCGCCGTAATGCTGTTGTTGTGCATGGTCCGGTTGGAAATTGCGCATTTGTTGCACAATCAAATCATGTTGAGCGCCTGCCAGACAATTCCAACCATCATCCACCGTTTCCACCCATTCGGTTTCATCGCGCAGGGTTATGCACGGCACATGTAAAAAGTACGCCTCTTTCTGGAGACCACCGGAATCGGTCAGCACTTTATGCGCGTGTTGTGTCAGCGTCTGCATATCAAGATAGCCAACCGGTTCGATCAGGTGGATGAAATTCGAACATTTCAACCGATCCCAGAGTCCGAATTGCATCAGTCGGTTACGTGTACGCGGATGCACTGGAAAAATAATGCGCACTTTGCTCGCAATTAGCGCCGTTACGATTGCAGTTAACCGGTCGCACGAATCCGTGTTTTCCGCACGATGCAGCGTAAGCAGGCAGTATTCATCATCAAGCGAAACTCGTTGTCCAATCGTCGATGTTTGTACCGCGATCTGTCGAAATTTTAAAACAGCATCAAACATCACATCGCCGGTAAAATGGACGCCTTCTGTAATGCCTTCACTTGCCAGTAGCTTAATTGCATGCTGTGTGGGACACGCACATATCGTCGATACCCGGTCCGTCAAAATCCGATTGATTTCTTCCGGCATCATGCGGTTGAAGCTGCGCAGTCCGGCCTCCACATGGACAATCGGCACATTCAGTTTGGATGCGGTCATTGCACCGGCAAGCGTCGAATTTGTATCCCCATAGAGAATAACGGCATCGGGATGATTGTCGACCAGTACTTGTTCAATACCCTGCAATATCTGCGCTGTCTGCGCAGCATGGGTTCCGGAACCGACATTCAGATTGATGTCCGGCCGTGGAATATGTAATTCATCGAAAAAAATCCGGGACATGTCATCATCATAATGCTGTCCGGTATGGACAAGAAACTCATCGTGCTGTTGTCGAAGAGCCGTCGAAACCGGCGCGGCCTTAATAAATTGCGGCCGCGCACCAACAATCGTTACCACACGCATACATCAATCCCACCCCTGGTTTTCGAGTAACTGCTCTTTCGGGGTATCGCGGAAATATTTTGCAGGAGCGCCGACAACTATTTGCCGGGCCGGTACATCCTTTGTTACCACGGAGCCGGCTCCGATCACTGCATCTTCGCCAATTTCAATCCCGGGCAAAATGACAGCTCGACCGCCGATGCGTCCCCCACGCCGAACGGTTACGCCTTTAAAATGTTTGAATCGTTCTTCTGTGCGTCCAAGGAAGTTATCATTGGTCGTCATCACGCCGGGCGCGATAAAGCAATAATCTTCAATCACGGAATACGCCGTGATATAACAAGCGGTTTCCAGCTTGCATTTCTTGCCGACTTTACAGAAGTTTTCCACAGTGGCGCCACGGCCCACTATCGTGTATTCGCCAATTGTGACATTTTCACGAATTGCGGCCGTATCAGCAACCAGGACATTATTACTGATTGTACTACCGGCATAAATGACCACATGAGCGCCAAACAGACAGTCATTGGAAATCTTCGCCGGCGGTGGTGTTTCCGCCTTAAAAATGCTGCGTTTGGAGCGCATTGGTTGTTTGCCGATCACAGTGTGATCATCAATTCGAACATTATCACCAATCTGACTGCCTTCGCGAATCACTACATGATGTCCGATAGTGCAGTTTTCACCAATCATGACATCCTTTTCGATAATCGTGTTTGTGCCAACTGTCGTTCCTGTTCCCAGTTTTGCGGATTCATCAATATAATTCATATGCTCTCCGTAGGTTAAACTTGCTTTGTATTTAAAACAATTTTCTTCCCAAAGTCTTTGTTTTCTATAAATGAGCTCATTCCAAAAACCGCGAATTACGCGAATGGACGCAAATTTCAATTTATTAAGTTTTATAAAAACAATGCGCCGAAGGACGCATCTGCCTATGGCATGATTGGTGAAAATTTGTGAAATTAGCGGTCAGGCTCTTTTAGAGTGGACTCATAAATTTAAATTCTTACTGGCACACCACCTTGTTTCAACGATTCCTGAGCGGCCGTTAATACTTTTACAACCTGCAATCCATCATTACCATCGGACACCGGGGGCTTACCAGAGTTAATTGCATCAATAAACGCCTGGCATTCTACGCGCAGCGGCTCCTGGTTTTTCACAGACGGAATATGAATATCGCCAATGCGCAGTGTCAGGTATTCGCCATACTGCGTGTAATTCCCGGTGAAGTTGACGCCTTTATCGTAAATTCGAATTTTTTCAGATGTTTCCATGTCATCAATCACCACCATCTTTTTCGAGCCGACAACCGTCACCTTGCGGATTTTGTGTGGATCGAGCCAGCTTACATGCAAGTGTGCCATTTTTTTATCGGCGAAATGCAAGGTAGTAAATACAACATCTTCGATACCCGGCTGTAAAAATGCCTGGCCGGTGCTGACCACGGTTTCCGGCTCGGAATCCATCAGCATCAGCACCACGGAAATATCGTGCGGGGCAAAGCTCCAGAGTGAATTCTCATTTTGCCGGACAATACCCAGATTCACCCGTGATGTGTAAATGTAGTGTATGTCGCCCAATTCTCCGCTGGTGACATATTCCTTTACTTTTACAAATGCCGGATGATATTCCAGAATGTGTCCAACCATCAGAATCAGTCCTCGCTCCTTTGCAAGCCGAACCATCTCCTCGCCATGCGCCGAATCCAGCACCATGGGCTTTTCCACGAACACATGTTTGTTCTGCTCTAAAAACTTCTTTGCATAATGGTAATGTGTATCTGGCTGTGTGGTAATGATAGCGGCATCAATGTCGCTACGCTTCAAAATATCGTCAATATTATCAGTGACATCGATATCAGTGTATTCATTTTTTACGCGCTGCAATACATCAGGATTTTTATCACAAATTATTTTGACTTTCGCTAAAGCCAGATTATTGAAATTCCGAAGCAAATTTTTGCCCCAGTTACCGATGCCAACCTGGGCAAGGTTGATTTGTTTAGCCATCCCAAACCTCCGTATGAATTGATAATTGACAACGGTGAATAAATAATCGAAAATCAATCAATGATTACCATTATTTTAATATCAATTTACAATTCACCATTAACAATTTTGCATTTACAATTTATTTTTATCCTTTTAATCCTTTAATTCGAGTGCGAACACTTGAGACAAAGCGTTGATAATCCGATTTTAAATCAACAATGAACTGGGGGTAATCACCTTCCCGTTGTACTCGTGCAATATACGTAAGAATAAATGCCCAGAAAATACTCATGATAAATGCCAGAAACGCGGCGACTATTACTAACAGTTTCTTTTTCGGTTTGGATTGTATTTCCGGCGGCACGGCTTCATCCAACACCTGGACCGTTGGTGTATCGCGCGCTTCCTGAATTTTCGCCTGATAAAATTGTTGATTCAGTAATTCCCAGACTGTTTGCTGAACCTTCACATCGCGGCTCAATGTTGCCAACTTCAGGCTGACATCCGGCACTTCAGAAAACGGTATATAAAATTCGTCGGCGCTGGCAAGATCTGTCACATCGCCAAATTGCATGCGATTGTATTGTTTCTTTAATTCCTCAATTTCCTTCTGCAATTGAACGATGTGCACATTATTGGCTTTCATCGTTTGAAGCGCAACTCCCAGTTCAACTTCCTTTGCAACGATGTTACCCTTAATTTCGCCTGCTTTTTCGATCGCAATCTTTGTTTGTTCTTCAAGCGCAATCGCTTTATACTTTTGCTGAAATGCTGCCAGCGAGTCAGCAGCTTCTTTTAATTTTTGTTCAGTTTGCTTGAGCTGTTGTTCAATATAAACCCGGGAATTCTTTGCCCGGGTCGCGTATTTTTCCTGATTAATCTGGTCAAGTGCTGCCACAAATGCGTTAGCCACATCAGCGGCCAGTTTGGCGCTTTTCATTTCGACCTGTACACGAATTACTCCTTCCGTTGAGGCCGACACCGTGAGAGATTTTACTAACGCTCTTCGTGCTTTTTCCGGACTCGTGAATTTAAGAATGTCAATGAGATCCCGCTTTTCTCCTTGCTTGTCAGTAAATGATGTTTGAAGCACCTGATCCAGTACAGAGCGGCTTTGCAGAATTTGGACAAACAAATCGGATGTCGATGTAACCGGCGAAATGCCTAGCTGCATTAATGGCGTGCCTGCCAGCGCCGACATCAGACCACCCGACTGCGAGTCGTTCGGCGGCAACAACGATGTTTCCGCAGAATATTGTTTAGGAAGCAGATAGCTTAGAATTGCTACAACAACTGCAACGAAGAACACATTTCGAATGATCATCCAGCGGTGATTTGTCACCACATTGATGTAATCCACCAGGTTTACTTCTTCAATAGCAGGTTGTTTGATTTTATGTTCGTTCATTTAATTATTGGTCGTTCGATCGATGAGTAAATAAATGGTTGCTATTTGCCCGGCGACAGCCATGGTCTGCAAAAAGATTTGCCACCAGTTGTGTTCGGGTTTACGGGGAATCCAGACGATATCACCTGGTGTGAATGAAGAAACGTCTTCATCATCCAGAATTTCACCGCTTACTTTTGTTACTTTCGTTCGGTGAACGTCGGCATCCCATGCAGCGCCGCCAGCTTTTTCCAAATAATATTTTAAATTCTTGTTCGGTACAAAAATAACACCACCGGGATTCGAAACGCGGCCGGTCACATACACCACTTTGGGCGCCTTGGGAATAATGATTTGATCACCATTTTCCAAAATTACATCTTCGCGCTGATCATGTTGTTTCGTCAATTTATAAAAATCGACCACAATCTGGCCGACATCTCGAGTGTTTTCTTTCATCACCAGATATTGATATTCAGCTTTGCTCATCTGATCGCGTGACATCTGTTTCAGACGTTCGTACTCTTTATCGATAGTAATTTTAGAACTTTTCCGAATCAGCTTTGATTCACGAATCAAGGCATCATCGGTAAAGCCGCCGGCTTTGGTGAGAATTTCACTTAGCCGGGTAGAATCGCGAGTAATGGAATACAGGCCGGGAAACATCATTTCTCCGGAAACTTCAACCACCGGCCCCACCTGCCATTCCGGAATTCGTCGAATAAACAATCGGTCATCCTCCTCAAGCAGGGGATCGGGACCATTATAATTAAACAAACTATCGAGTGATACTTTTATAAATTTTGTCGGTCTGTTAGGATCAATTTTAGCGATTTCAGCTTCCAGCATGTAGGCATTCCGGTTAAAGTAACCAGCCTTATGCAACAAATCGCTTAATGTCAATCCGTCTTCCAGCGGGTATTCGCCCGGACGCTTTGCTTCTCCGCTAACATAAATAGTACGGGGATGGATATAATCGAGCTTGGACGATACATGAATCCGATCGTCATTCTGCATTAAAATATTCGCGGAATCGTCGGCACCATTGAGAATTTCCAGATAATTGACATAAACTACCTTGCGTTCACCGGATGGCAGTAACCGGCTAATTTCAATTTTCTCCAGATTTGCATATTCTGTGAAGCCACCAGCCATCTTGATAATATCTGTAAATCGCTCGTTTGCGCCTGGTTTCAATTCAAATTGTTTTGTTCGATTGACTTCACCTGTAACTGTAACGGTTGCCTGACGTACCGGGAAATAAACACGGTCACCCGGTTCGAGGAATATTTCGGTGGGGATTGCTGTATCCATCAGGAAATCATAAATATCCACATGCGCGAATAGTTTTTGATCACGATAGACATAAACATTGCGGTACGATCCGATTTCCGTTGGTCCTCCTGCCATCAACGCAGCATCTATCACCGAATGCAAAGACGAAAGCTGGTACTTTCCCGGCTTCCGCACTTCGCCAACAACGGCTACTAACACTCGCTTCGGTTGCATTAACATGACATCGAGTGCAAAATTATCATAAAACTTAGCGACGCGTTTTTTCAAATAGTCATGAATTTCCGCCAACGTGAGGTCCGAAACCTGTATAACACCAACCGTCGGCACATGAATTTTTCCTTCAGGGTTGATAATAACTGTGAAGTCTTGCTGAATTTTACCCGACAAAAAAATTCCCAACTGATCTCCGGGACCCAACTTGTAGGACGCAGCCGAAAACGTCCCATTGCCAAGCCAGTTCGCCGCATCGGGCTTGCCATTCATAAACAATTCCTGACCAAACAGTGGAGGGTTGGTTGACTCGGGGCTTGATGCTGGCGCCATAGTCTCTACTGGATTGGTTGAATTGACAGGGACAGCATTGTTCATTTGGGCAACACTGGCATGAATCCAGGAAAGAAAACAACCTATGGTAAATAAGCCTATTGTTATATTTCGAATTGTTGCTTTCATATAGTACATATGTATTTTTTTTAAAAACTTAAACGGTAAAATATAAAGAATTAATAAATATCAGTCAACTGATTTTTGAGTTTAAATATTATAATTTTGTGATTAAACAATAAATAAAGGCGAATCACAACTGAATTTAATTAATTAAAAATGATTATGAACATATTTCAGCTAAACCGTTGCCTGAGCCTGCCGTCTCGCACCGGCGTACCGTTCCGATGCATCGGAACACGA
>JAFGDW010000341.1 GCA_016931935.1 Candidatus Zhuqueibacterota bacterium
CACTACGTTTTTGCCGTTTGGCTCAGTTTTTAAACACAAAAACAATAACTTAGGGCAGATTGAGCACTGTCAACTGTCAAAGAAAAGCTTAAATTATATTAATGAAAACAGACCAGGCCTCGTCTAAAAACGACTCGGTATGACATATTTGGTGGTTTTCGTTCGGCTACTAACTACATCACTAAAAAGTGCAAAACTAAAAATAATAACCGAATGCACACGTTAAATTAATCCAAAACTATTCTGATTTCGCGTCTTGGTAAACAATCGTACCGCCAACAACGGTCAACAGAATACGAGCATCCCGAATTGCTTCCGGAGGAGTGCGAAACAAATCCCGATCAAGCATCACAAAGTCTGCGAGTTTACCCGGGACTAACGACCCCTTTATGTTTTCTTCGAACGAAGCATATGCTGCGTCGATAGTGTACGCACGGATTGCCTCTTCAACAGAAATTTTTTGCTCAGGAATCCAACCGCCGGGATGACGATTATCCAATGTGCGCCGTGTTACGGCCGCATAAATGCCATCGAGTGGTGTTGGCGGCGCCACATACCAATCACTGCCGAATACCAGACGGGCGCCGATATCGAGCAGCGTACGATAGGCGTATGAGTATCGGCAGCGTTCATGGCCGATCACCTTTTCCGCCCAACGGCCATCATCAATCAGATGGTAAGGTTGCATACTGGCAATGACACCATATTTTTGAAAGCGTGGATAATCATCGGGATGAATATGCTGGGCGTGTTCAATCCGGAAGCGCCGGTCGCGGGCGCCATTTTGGTGGAGAACACGTTCGTAAATATCCAGCAGTGTTCGATTGGCGCGGTCGCCAATAGCATGTACAATGACCTGTAAGCCGGCCTGATCCGCCATATCGATTCGCTTGAACAACGAATCCGGTGATTCAACCAGCAAGCCGGAGTCCTGAGGAGCATCGGTATAGGGTTCGAGCATGGCTGCAGTATGCGAACCGAGCGAGCCATCAACAAACCCTTTGAGACAACCGATACGTAACCATACATCGCCGTTTCCTGCTCGTGATATTTTTTGCTGCAGGCGGGCGTAGGTTTGTAATGGCACACCGGCATAAAGTCGTGTGCGAAGCATGTGCTTATTTCGAGCCTGTTCAAAAATATCCAGTTCATCCCAGGTGCCAAAATGATGGACTGATGTGACGCCACACGACGCCACATAATCCATCGCTGCCTGCAATGCGCGCAATTGTTGGGGGTCGGTTGGTTGCGGGACAAATGGATCGATCAACGACATGGCATTGTCTTTAAGAATTCCTGTCGGTTTTCCGGATACATCGCGGACTATCGTTCCGCCTTCAATATCAGCGCTCTGTTTTGTAATACCAGCGAGCGCCAGCGCTGTGCTGTTGGCCAGCGCCATATGCCCGTCCAACCGGTTAATCCACACGGGATTATCAGCGGTGACCGAATCGATCCATGAACGGTTGGGAAGCGTGCCGTCCCAGTTTTCATGGTCCCAATCGCCGCCGGTTATCCAGGCGCCGGGTTCCAGTGTTTGGGCATATTCATAAATGCGCGCGATAAATTCCTCAGGCGTTTTGGCGTTACGAAGTTGAACCGAAGCAAGCCTGTGGCCGCCTTCGAGAAAATGCACGTGGCTATCGATAAATCCCGGCAGGACCAGGCGTCCATGAGCATCAATTTTGACTGTTTGAGAATCGACATGCTGTAATACATCTGCGTTCGTACCGATTATTTTTATCGTATCAGCCTGGCAGAGCATGGCCTGCGCTGTTGGCTGGTCTTGATTGAAGGTTCGGATGTTTGCATTAATTATTGCAAATTGTGTTTGCTGTTGCAAAGGTGGGGATGTTGCCTGGAGATTCGTCATCAATGTTAGTCCAGTGATAAAACTTAGTATTTTAATCATGATAATGCGTCCATTCTATGAATTTAAAAAGTGTTCGAATATTAAAGAGTCGGCTAAAGTCGTCGATAATGATTAAGACAACTCTCACCACATTTCAATGGATGGCATTTATGATATCTGAATTCGAAAATCCGATCGGCCACATATTAATAATTGATGGCGATTTCGATGTCTCTAATATTATTAAAAATCAATTAGAAAGTCAAGGACATTCTGTCTATATCCTGAATGAGCCGGTCAATTATTTTTCCGTGATTGAAAAATACAGTATCGATACCATCATTCTGGATATTATGATGCCCGACCTTGAAGGATTTGATGTGCTGAAACAGATAACCCATCGGTTTCCGCAGGTGCCGGTCATCATCTATTCGGCATTGGAGGCTGCCCATCCGGCAGTCACGGCGATGAAGCTCGGAGCGTTTGATTATATCGTCAAAAGTGAAAAAGAAACTGATTTTGAGAAGCTTCAATTGGAAGTGCGGAATGCTGTTTCCATTTCACATTCCATGCGCGAATTGAATCACTTGCGTACCGAGGCATCCACACGCTATCGGTCGAACACGATTATTGGCGCCAGCCCCGCGATGCAGGATATTTTTGAGCAAATTGAAAAAGTGGCGAACAGTAATATTAGTGTCGTGATTTACGGTGAGAGCGGTACCGGTAAGGAACTGGTTGCACGGGCAATTCATAATCACAGCGACCGTAGTGAAGGACCGTTTGCCGATTTAAATTGTGCAGCAGTCCCGGAAAACCTGATCGAAAGTGAGCTGTTTGGACATGAAAAAGGTGCGTTCACTGGCGCATATACGCGCAAAATTGGCAAGTTTGAGCAAGCAAATGGCGGTACGTTATTTCTCGATGAAATCGGCGACATGCCATTGATGATTCAGGCTAAAATATTACGTGCCATTCAGGAACGATCGTTTGAACGTGTGGGCGGACTAACGAAAGTTTCGGTGGATGTACGTATTCTTTCCGCAACAAACAAGGATTTAAAACATGAAGTGGAAGCGCAAACTTTCCGTAACGACTTATATTATCGGTTAACAGGATTCCCCATTCATATTCCGCCATTGCGCGAGCGCGTGGAAGACATTCCTTCGTTGGTGAATCATTTTGTCAAACGCTATGCGAAAGATATGAACAAACCACTCACCGAACCGACACCGGAGGCATTGGCAGCATTAAAGGCTTACGCCTGGCCGGGAAATGTGCGGGAGCTTGAAAATATAATTCAACGTGCGGTGGTGTTAGCCGATAAGCAGGCTAAAAAATTGCATCTCGACTTCCTGCCGCTGGAAATACAGAATATGTGTCCTCGTTCTAACGACCTGGAAGAAGTGGAAGTGCTATCATCGATTAGCATCGGCTCCGAGCGAATGTTGTCGTTCGAAGAAGTGGAAAAACGGGTCATCCAGGAAGCGCTAAACCGAACGAATGGAAACGTTAGCCTGGCTGCAGAGCAACTGAAAATCGGTCGTGCAACCATGTACCGTAAAATTGATAAATACGATTTGAAAATAAAGAAATAGTGGATCTGTGTTAATATTCCAGCAGTCCTCAATGAAATTAAGTAGATGATGAAGTTTGTAAATCCTGACCAGCCTTTGGCTGTTTGCTTTTAGTAAGAAAGGATGGATTATCTTGTTAATCCCCAAAAAATTGATTTGAGTTAACTCTCCCCTTCAATCATTTAGCAGGTACAATATGCAATTTGCTAGTCATGCTAATAGTAATTATTGAAATTCTGATAAACTTCTAAAATACCCTCATTTGGTTATTACAAAATCCGGCAAATAAATTAAATTATTAGTCAAGAAACGCGGATAGGTGTCGATACTTTTTTGTGTGTTGCCGTGCTATGGCATATTACTTACTGAAACCTGTTAAAAAACAAAGGATTGTTGTGGAGGAATCAATGGAAAAAAGCGTAAATTGTGCCTATTGCGGAAAAGGGTTTGCCGCGAAAACAATGCCGTTTGTCCCGGCAAATAGCATGGATTCATTTCACTGGAAATGTTATATCCAGTCAGTTAAGGAGCGGAGAAAAACAGATGAATATGAAGAGCTATCTGAACGTGTTAAAGTTGTGGAAGTCCACGAAGTTGCAGCAGTGGATGAAGCCGACGATGTAGATGAAAGTATAGAATAAGAAAAGGCCCTAATGAATACAGGAAAGAAAGGAGGCAAAAAACCCATATCCTTAGAGCCTTTTTGATCACTTTAATATCATTAACTTTGACAGAAACTAAAAGTTCCCTGGACTACTAAAAAAAAAGTACCAAATTAATGGATAATAAGTATTAAATAAATAAGCGATTAACCGATTCATAACAGTTCCATTAGAATTTAATTTTGTATCATTTGAAAGTTCTCTAACAAAGATATACTGGTAACGAATTGGTTTTCGGATTTCCTTTTAATAAACCTTCCCTTACCTTCGGCCTGCCTTCAAAAGGAAGGCCGAAGGTCAAGATTAAATCCGAAAACCAATTCGGCTTTAGTATAATTGGGTAATTTAAAACCACATTAATTGACTTATTCAGCCTGATGTAGTTTTCGGATCGTCTCCTTGCGAAGGTTCAAAAATTTGCTTATGGTAGATTTTAAATCTTCGCAAAGATTATAAATCCGAAAGTTCAGCCACGGTAATAAATCGAGAGATGTGATTTGGGGGGGTGTGAAAATTAAGCCTGATTGTCTGTTTCAGGTTCTTGTTTGGGGGTTGTTTTTCGTCTGGATTTTACATTGTAATTTGCACCCAATTCTTTGGAAATCACCTTAAACGCTGTTTTTGCGCCTTCCAATTGGTAGCATTCCTGCTGCAATCGATAACAGTTTTGATAATACGAATCATCAGTCAGTAAATCATTCGTCAAATCTCGCAGGCGGTCAACTGTGAGATTATAATTGCGGTGAATAAAATAGGAATAAGCGCCGTATTTCCAATGCTTGATGACAAGCTCTTCCTGCCCCGTACTCAATTTACATATCCTGCCAATGCCTGCACGTTGTAAATATCTCCCGTTACTCTCCTGTTCTGAATGGAATGGAATAACAATACTTGGCTTTCCTGCAAGCACAGTTTCCATCATCGGTGTATAATTTCCGTGGAATACGACTATATCGGAAGCATGGATCGCCACGCGGTCGGAAATCCCTTTTCGGAAGATTATGTTTGGAGCTGTTACTTTGAGTCGTTTAATATTTACATAATCCGGCACCTTCACCAGCACGGATACTTCCTGATTGCCATATGTTGCAACCAGCGTATCGAGAAACGGTTGAACTTCAAATGGAGGACGATTATGCCCCATGCTGACATAAATGTGCTTCTGATCGCCCACCCGTCGCCAATCAAGGTCAGTGCTGCTGTTGTGTATCGGTAGCAACGGACCAACGTAATACGTATCACTGGACAAATCGGCAGGCGCCAGGCCGGGAATACTGGGAATCAAACCCATATTGCCTTCGAGCAATTCCTCAGCGGATTCAATCGGATGAAGTTTTAGGCTTTCAAGAATTGGGTTGAATAAATGGCGGATGTCGGGCGCACGCAATTCTAAAGGAATCGGCTCCCACCAGATGATTTGTGGTCGCACGGGATAGTAACTGGCATGGGCAATCTGAACAAGCGGAAGCCGGAATCGTTTGGCTGTAATTGTACCGATCAGGTTCCCATCATTAATAATTATATGCGGTCGAAATTTGTGGACAATGTCCGCATATTGGCCTAACATCTTATGAATTGATTTGGGATGAATCAGATTATCTTTAACAATCTGGTAGTTCCGATTGGAAATAGTGACAAAAAATGATCGGTGGTTTGATGGTGGAAACGATGGTTGCACCATGCGCTGAACCGGATTAAATGGCGAGATATAAGAATGTTTTATATCTTCCGAAATAACCATTCGATGCTGTTTCTGATGAATTACAATTGTACAATCATGGCCGCTTTTGGTGGCAAATTGCGCCAGCGCACGGCAGCGTGACAGATTGTCTGTTCCTCCATTCAGGTCATTTGGGATGAATAAAATTCTCATAATATATTTATACTCCCGGATGGGCTTCTCACAATTTCATTGTATATGAAATTTGAAATAAATTTGAATTCAAGCCGATCAATCATTTAACCTGGCAGATACAATAGTGTATCAAAATGGCCTGGGTGAATCAAATGCGAACATTTGTAAAAACCTACAAATTTATTAAATGGCTGATCATGTTAAATAATAGTTCAAATTGTATCGTATAAATGACCGGTAAAAATTTATGTTCGTTTAATTATCACGGTTCGACTTCGCTCACCGTGAAATGCGGCCCTCAGCCTGAGCGGAGTCGAAAACGATTTACTTAACCGGTCATTATATGTAATATATTAAACAAATTATTTTTCTATACCAGGCTGTTCGCTGCTTATGTATTGCTAGTTGTTCGGCCAAAGCGGAAGGAAACGTACAAATTCAGATTGAAAATAATAAATGTTTAATTTATGGTCACGCGTAGTATATACAGGTCATCGAGCTTGTTTGCGAAATGTAATATTTCTATTTCTGGTGTATTCGATTGGAACAACACGTACATGTCATCGTGTGGATTGAAAACGATCAATCGATGTGCTGTACAGGTACTTAATTTACCATCGGAGTGAGTAGAATAGAATATATCGCGATAAATGCAAATTTGAGGCCAAAGAATAATGGTTTGTATGAAATTGAACTCATCGGTATTTTTCGAAAGGCAGAAGAGCGCTTGATGAGAAATGTTTTGTTCGATTAGTTGAGATAAAACTTGTCAGCTAATACGGCAAACAGTTCTTTGAGATAGAATCAAGGTTAGCCTCTAATATCCAATATCTCCACACATCCTTTATTACCATCCACTCGGATAATATCTCCCGTTCGGATGGAGCTGGTTGCATTGGGGACGCCGCACACGGCAGGAATATTGTAAGCCCGCGCTGCCCGGGCAATGGTGGATATTGCACCGCCCCGTTCTGTGACTATGGCGATACAACTCAACAAACAAAACGTCCAGATTGGATCCGGTGTGCACAGAACAAGTATTTCGCCAGGTTCCAGCGTAGAAATTTGTGCCGGGTCATCCATGACTCGTGCATAGCCCTCAACAATACCAGGGCTGCAGGCAACACCCTGGAACGGATCAATCGTTTCCTGGATAATTGCATGACCCTGTTGATCGATCAGTTCCAATGGATCTAATGATTGCCACATGATGTGGTTTTCATGACGTTCGCGAATCCGTTCATTTAAAGTTTGTATATCCTCAGACGTGTCTATCTCGGATATTTCGGATGGTGTGAGAAAGAAAATATCGTTTACATAAGTCAATCTACGGCTGACAACAGCGTTTGCACCAATTTCTAAAATTGTTTTCCGCAACGCTGATAATCCCCGATGAAAATCCGTAGCTGCCTGTTCATATGCCGCAACATGCTGTTCGTACAATTTTACCAACCGCTCGTTCGCTCCATATTTACCTTCGGTCACGGAGTTTGTGGTGCTCGCAGCGCGCTTCTGCATTGTAGCAATCGCGGAATCAGTTTTAATGAACAAGCGAAGCACTTTTATAATAAATTGAGGCTGCTCTCCCCAGCGATCAGATTGCAGATCCAATTCACTTTGAGCACGATTCATTACTTTGTCGATTATCCTTCTAAATGGAATAATAAATTGAATTCCACCTTCAATATGTGTAATTCGTGGCATTTTTTCCGCCCATGGCGATGGGCTGAACAGAATGTCTATTAATCGCGCATTATCGCGCACCTGTTGTCCTAATAGCCATAATTCATGCACCGGCTCCAACGACTTCAGATGGATATGCGGCAGCAGGCAGTTTGTAGCACTTGTGCTGTCCGGATAATTTTCAGAATGCAGTTGCGATGCCTCATACCAGCGGCTCAATGTCAGTAATAATTGTTCCCATGATTGCTTGAATTGTCGAAAGGCTTGTATATTCCACTGGACCAATCTATTGAAATTGACAGGCGCGGCCTCAGGCATGGATGGTAACTTTACCTGATTTATCGGTACTGCTTTCGATAGAAAACGATGCCTGAAATCTTTCAGTTTTTTCTCCAGACGATTGGATGATCCTTTGCCAAACAATGTGATAAATTCCGGTGACAGTCTGAGCCCGAATAAATAACGCAGCAAGGAAGGAGTTATTTTTATATGGTCTTCAAGCGGTTGTACCAACGCTGATAAATTAAGATATACATGACCGCGGATTGTTTGTGTAATATATCCGTTAAGTGTGCCATTTATTGATTGATCAAATGCTCGTTCAAAATCGTTATGCATGATAGCATGGAAAATTGACAATGACATCGGTGTTGTAATTTGCGGCAGCAGTTCATCCACCCAGGCGCGAGTCCTGATTTTGTACGCCGGATCGTTGGAAATCGGCGTATAAAAATATTTCTGTTCCCCATGAGTGATTACAAAGGTATCGTTGTTATGAAGCCAGTGAATGAAATTAACGTCAGGTATTTTATCCAATGCCTTGACTAATTGATTGACAAGCTGTAGAATCTGTGATGACGTCAGGCTTCCCGTACGAAATTCCTGATGTAAAATGTGGATCGATTCATCCGAGTTTACAGCAATTATATTCGGCATGATATGACCGTTCAACTGAAATGTATTGTATTTTGCATATGAAATGAGATGTCCTGAGTTCTGATAGTTCAGATGAATTGTGCCGCTCAAAGCATAGTCGGTATATTCCTGAATTATAATTGCCAAAGGCTGATATTCCTGAATAATTCCATGATGCATACGGAAATCGATGCAAGCAGAATTCCAATAATCTGCCCAGCATTCCTTTATTGAATTGGTTAGCGCATCCCTGGTTTCAACTCTAATTGTACGCAATAAATGAGCTGTCCGCTCAGGAAAGTTGTTGGGCGTAATTGGCGATACTTTGAGGTGAAGAGGAAATCGAAAATCGATAGTTGCCAATTCATCTTCGATTATATTCGGCAGATGGGCATGAGTTAGAATTTTATAGATTTCTTTTGATTTTTGATTGGCCGAAAGTTTATTGGAGATAGATAACTTAATCAGATTGCGTTTTCGTTTATTGAACGTGACAAATTCATCGAACAGATATTGTGACAAAACGTACGTTGATGGAACGATACAACCTGCTGCCTGCATGGAAGTTAAAAAATAACCGGTAACCCCGATAATTACCGATTCGGAAGCCGGCAACTGAATAACAAAAGAATCCGCCATGGCTAATCTATATGTCTCCGGAAAATAGTGTTTCGTCTTTGTTTATCATAATGTTGGACAACGAGATCGTAATTATTAATCAATGATATCTGTGAACCGTCACAGAACATATTGTTAAACAGCAGAAATAGGCCTATTAGTTATACCAATATTAAATGATAGTTTGACATGAATTATTTCTATTCTTGCTTTCGATAATTGTGCGATGGGCGCACGTAATATTTACATTATCGGCATATCCGACCGATTCTTCATTATCATAATGTCAATGCTTTTTATGGAATGGCAGGTGATGAGAAAAAATTGCTAATGTGGATGGGTATAAACCTGAACCTGATCCGATACGGAATGCAACATGCTGAATCGCCAAAATATAAAAAGAATCAGGAATATCATATTCGCCGGGTGGATAAGAATGATTAACGTCAATAGATACCCCGGAATAAATAAATAGGGTATGGTTTTATGCAGATAGGTATTTGCACTTCTATAGTTGGCATAATTCGGATCAATGTATTCATCACCTGATAATGCTCTTGCCGCTTCAAGAAATGCAAACACCAACAGGATAAGAAAAATTAAAAGCGGCAAAAGTCCCAACCAAATGCCAAACCTTAATGTGATACCCCCAAAAATAATGACAGTAATCATTCCGATTGCAGTTTTATCCATAAACAAAGCTATGTTATATAGCTGATCGAGTCGATCCGAATGGACTGGCATCCGAAATTGTTCGGCTTTTAAACGTAAATCACGACGACGATCGTAGCGCATATGACTCAATTCAAGTGTAGCTCCATTTACAGTGTTGGCGACAGCAAATATAACGCAATCCAATTGATTCAGCCGCCCCATTGCAGCAAATGTAAGGAAAACCGGAACCGTCCACTGCAGTGCAATTGTAAACGCAAAACCTGTCAGTCGTCGTTCCTTGAATCGAAACGGATGCAATGAATATGTAAAATTTAAAAATGCCCAGCAAAACCAAAAATCAACAAAATGACTTTGGAAGATAAACGGTAAACCGGAAAGTGCGGCAATAAAAAACAGACCAAGAATCAACGACAATCCGTGGATGTAACTAAGCGAACGAAACGGATTCGAACGGCCTGATAGATTATCAAATTCCAAATCGCCCCATGCATTTGTCACATAACTTAAGGCAGTATGTAACATCGCAAAACAAAAATACAATAATGCGTCAGTCAGGGATGATGTGGTTATTTCCTGATTGGACAGAACAATGTACGTTAATAGCGTGACAAATACAGGGACTTTAATCGGGCCCCAATTTGACCACCGTATCAATTTGGTCGTTAAAAACTTATATGAACTCATATCTCGCTTCTGGGATTAGGTGTTGAGTTATCATACAGGCAATTAATGAGATATGCGGATGGTTTTGAAAATTAAAGGTTGGTAACTTTTGGCAATTATAATGCCCTAACTTGAATTATTCACAAAATTCCCAAAAAGGTATCCTTTCAAAAAATTAGGGGAAACTTAACATTGTTGTTCATGCTTCGACGGAGTTTATCCTGAGCTTGATGAAGGGCTCAGCATGAA
>JAFGDW010000342.1 GCA_016931935.1 Candidatus Zhuqueibacterota bacterium
GAAACAGAGAGGTTAGGTATTTCAACATCATATTATGTAACATTAGCGGATTAGATTTTATCTAAAAGATTGGAGAAAAGGATTTCTGACGATTCCGGGACTTCTGAATCTGTTTTTCACTGATCAAATTGCACCGGATTTTCGACATGGTTCCAATAGTTTTAAATAAATTTATGCGCCCATCAGATTTATTTTGTCGTCAAAATAAAGAAAATAATAAAAAAATGCAAGGACTATTTCCTTTCAATCCTTACAAATCTATTTCGAAAAAATATTAACTTGACAATCGAATTTCAGGAACAAAAAATTTATACACTACTGTATCACCAATATTATTAGACAGCTTATACTTTTTGATGTTTATTAAGCATTAATTTATTATAACTTAATTTATTGTCATATGACTTGCATATTGATAATACGGGCATTATATTAAAAATGTTTACACCTTCCGCCAGTTCTTTCTCAACGTCTGCGTACCTTCAATTATTATTTTCTACACATATACTAAGGATTTTGCTAAAAGCGAGCGACATTATGTGTAGGGATGTATCATCCGAGCATTATTTGAATAATGTTGAAACAATGTGAGTTGATAATTATAAAGAGAGTCATGACATCTCATTATTTTTATTCATCCTTCCACAATCATTCACACTACTTCATTGTTTTCAAGTTTGATACGGCAAATTCGGGGTAGCTCTTTTATGGCATCTGCTTTGCTTTAGTAATGATAGCAGTAGCATGATTGTGATTGATGTGTGTGTTGATGTATACGTGATAGGTGAGTGTGTTTATGTGAGGAGGCAAGTTATGAGATATGTTATGTTCATTGCACTGTTATTATTATGTCATTCTATGGCATGGGCTTCCCCGGATGCATCCAATTCATTTCGATTAGCCGTCCCGGATCAGCAACAGCAAGACAACAGTCTTCTGAATTATTTTGCCCAACAGTTTGGCCTTGATCAATCGTTCGAAAACATCATTTTTATCCCCTGGAGACAAATTGATGGAACAGACGGCGTCCTTCCGGTTCTTATACTGGAAAAACCGGATCCACAGGTCAATCTGATGCGGCAAGATCAACAACAGTTATTGGACGATTTCAAAAAACGAATGGAGGCGATTGATGAAATCCAATCGTATCATGAGGCCATTGTTCAATCACAGGAAGAGTTGATGCTCTTAAAAAAGGAACGGGATGCCATTCTTAAACGACTTGAATATTTAAAAACCCTGCTTGAAAACAAGGGAAAAACAAGACTGGACAGAATGGAGAGATCAAATGAGAAGAAAAGTACGTATCGAAGAGAAAGTACCACAAACTGATAGCCTCGACTTTAAGCATGAAATCATTAAAGATTTACTCTATCAGATTGATTATCAAACAGCGCTCAGGCATCAGATAGCCAACGTTTCAGAAGATGAAATGATTACATCGCTTAAGCAGCTACCCAGCAGTGTGCTGCTTTCATGGTACATGGCATATTTGTACATCAGAAAAGAGTTAATGCATGCCGGGTACGAATTAAACGGATTCAAAGTTATGGATCAACCATGGGATACAATTCAGGAAATAATGAATAGTGATCCGGATTTTGATCTGAAGCAGTATATTTTTTAAACTGCATTCGCTTATTATTTTATCCAGTAACATCGACCTCCATATTGGTAGGTCTCAGACGATTTCTGCCTTGTTCAAAACAATTTAATTTTCTTAATGATTCGCTTTAAGGAACGTCCGAAATTTTTCGGTTTGATCTCCAGCTTTCGATCATCGCCTTCTCCCACACTCAATGTTTCGACACTTTCAAACTGCTTCAAATGATTGTGGATAATGAATCGCTCAAAATTACCAAGATTTTCCCAAAAAAAAGACTCCCCCGATTCCATCACCTGGGTTGCTCGTTTCTCTGCTAATCTACAAAGATTGCCGACAGGGAATACTTTTAATACATAATCTTCCCCGTTACGATATGTTTTTGTTTTAAAATCAGGTTTACGATCAAAAAAACTATGAATGCGTTTTCGTTCGAATGGTGTTAAATTTTCCAGGGCTACCGGCGTAACTGACGATTGTAATTGTTTTTGAATATCAATTAAAATTTGATCAATTTTACTAAATTCTTTATCAAATCGTTTTCGCGGTGGGCGCCGACCATTTCTCTTATTATTATTCCGTTCCATTGTTATTCCTGGATAACCTTTCTAAAAATAATTCGTGAATACCCCCAAATGCTCCATTACTCATAATCAGGATAATATCGCCCGCATGAACCTGCTTTATCACATGTTCCACAATTGCCTCTACATTTGGCAGGATGTGTGCTGACACGTTTCGTTTATGCAATTCCTGAATAACATTTTCAACCGACAGGCGTTCTTCTGCCTTTACTTTTTCCGGAAGATGTAACGGCGCGAAAATTACATGATCCGCTGCATCGAATGCCTGCGCGTACTGCTGTTCCATAAGTTTACGCTTTGCTGTCGCTGTCCGCGGTTCATAAATTGCCCATACCCGGCGTTCGGGATTACGTCGCTTTACTCCTTCAATCGTTAAGCGAACTGCGGTTGGATGATGGGCAAAATCATCAATTACCATAATATCATTAACTATGCCCCGAACTTCAAGCCGTTTTTTTATGCTCTTAAATGTACGCAGTCCTTCGGCAATTTCGGCTTTGGATAATCCGTAAAAATGACATGTGCCAATGGTTGCCAAGATATTGCGCATATTGTGTTCCCCAGTCAACGGCGCTTCGAATGTACCAAATAATTGATCCTGAAAGATGACATCGAAGATCGTAGCACTACTCTCGTAACGAATATTCGCAACGTGCCAGGTCATACTCGCATCGATACCAAATGTCTGTACCGGTGAAAACGCTTTTGTTATCAGCTCTGCAACATTGGGATCTTCCGCACCTGCGAGGAGTAATCCATTTCGCGGAACTAAATTTATCAACCGTTGAAATGCCAGTTTAATCTGATCAAGATTATCATAAATATCGGCATGATCAAACTCAATATTGTTGACAATTAGCAGTTCAGGCATATAATGGAAAAATTTCGGTCCTTTATCAAAGAACGCAGTGTCGTACTCATCTCCTTCAACAACAAAAATATCACTATCACCGACCTGATATCCCCTGCCAAAGTTCTGCAGAATGCCACCAATCAGAAAACCTGGTGATTTACCAGCGCTTTGCAGTACCCATGCAATAAGTGAACTTGTCGTGGTCTTCCCATGCGTTCCTGAAACGACGATGGAATGCTTCCCTTCGATAAAAAATGTCTTTAGTGCTGCTGCCATCGATGTGTATGGAATTTTGCGTTCCAGGACGGTTTCAACTTCGGGGTTCCCGCGGGACATAGCATTTCCCACAATTACCAGATCCGGGACTGGCTCCAAATGAGCTGGTTGAAAGCCTTGATAAATTTCAATCCCTTGCTGTTGCAAGAAGATACTCATGGGGGGATAGACATGGTCATCCGAACCGGTAACAATATAACCACGCGATTTCAGCATAGCTGCAAACGATCCCATCGCCGTACCGCATACTGCGATGAAATGAATATGTTTGATGGTGCGATTCATTGATGTTAACCCTACACATGCGCTTTTATTGAGATGCCGAGCTGCAAATATCCAATAAATCCTGTTCGAGACTCAGCATCGGACGCTCTGCAATTCTGCCAATTTCCTGTTCATTCTGGTAGATGATAAAGGTTGGAATAAATTCGACCTGATATTTTTCTCGCATGTCAGTCGTGTCTTGCGAACGTCGGTCAAGACCGTACAGCCTGACGTTCCATGATGATGCGGGCAGGCGATCCAATATCGAGAAAAATCGAGGAACTTCACGCTTCGAATCAGGACACCAGATTCCTAAAAATACAAGAACATCAAATGTATGATCCAATCGCTGAAGCTGTTGAATCATATTTTCATCGGGTTGGTAAAGCTGCTTCTCTTCCTGATAGGCGGGGAAATCTTTAAATAGCTGTTCGCTCGTCAACCAACCGAGTAAAATATTTGGCGGAGATAATGTTCTTGTATGAGAGCAACTAAAAAATATACTACACAATACTGCAAAACCGATGAGCTGCTTACGCATGTATCGTTCCCTTCATCACTCACTAGAACTGATTTCGTTCAATTCCGTCCTTGGTCACTACCAGGTTTACCACTTCCCGATCGCGACCCAATGGTCCGAGATCATTCCCATTCAAGTATAACCGTATACCCGCACCATTTCCAATTCGTACCAGAAATCGTTCTTTTGCCAACCATTCGGATGAATCCCCCATCTGGAAGATATACTCAATTGCAGCGCTATCATCGATGGCGATTTGCATCCATGTTTTTTGACTTGCCACCAGGTTCAAGTGCATATTCTTTTTCCTGAATGAAAATGGCGAAATAGTGGCAAGCTGAGAATCCTGCGGAACAACGGTTTGTCCATTAACCAGATTGTGCGCAGGCATTCGATCATCATTACGGGATATTGAGAGTACAGTTAGCATAACAGCAATAATTGCTGCTCCAACAACCAGCATCGACCAACGATTTGCACGCAACGCCTGAATCGATTCTTTTAATGATCCGGTGAGATCCGATTCTGTTTCCTGCCGGGCAGCAGGCGCTTTCTCCTGCCTGACATCCTCCTTTACAATCTTCGGCTGCATGCATGCATCAAACCGATTCATCAGTCGTTCCTGTCGACCACCCAAATGTTCGAGATAGGTTTTTAAGAAATTTCGTGGGTAGGGTTTTGGTAGAAATGAAAAATCTCCTGCCTCCATCGCTTCCAGGAACGTGATGCTAATTTTGGTTTGGTCAGCAATGTACTTTAATGAAACGCCTCGTGCTTCTCTCTCCTTCCGTAACTCTCCTCCTAATAGTTTGAGTTCATTGTTCATTTTTCCTCTCCTCCAACAACGAATTACAACGATTACGGCTTATAAAACGGGAGTAAAATCCGAAAGAGACGTGAGAGTGGCAAGCCCATCACATTGAAGTAACAACCCTTTATTCCACTGACAAATACGGCACTTGAATCCTGAATCCCGTAGGAACCCGCCTTATCATATGGAGGCTCTACCTCAATATATCGGTCGATTTCCCAGGAATCTAAGCGTCGGAATGTCACATCTGTTATTTCAATGTCTGTTGAGATGGTATTACCAGGCATGTCAATGATCGCAATACCCGTGTAAACTGCATGGGTTCTCCCGCTTAATAATTTAAGCATCCATACAGCTTCCTCCCGATCACGGGGTTTTCCCAAGATGTGCTGATCCAACACCACAACCGAATCCGCCCCGATAATTATGCCGTCGTCAATCGAACGTGCAACGCTCTCCGCCTTCCGCTGCGCGTTTTCCAGGACGACCTGCTTCGGATCGGTGTGATGAGTGACTTCATCAGCATTGCTGACAACCACTTCGAATGCCGTTACAATTTTCCCCAATAATTCCGACCGCCGTGGTGACTGTGATGCTAGAATCAATCGGCGTGCTTCGGTTTCAAGTATCGGCATAGGTCTGGTGTCAGCAATTTCGTAATCATTCGTAGCTATTTAATATAAAAAAATTTACCGGAAAATGCAAGTGGATTTATTTTAGCTGAATCGGAAATTTAATTCGGTTATAATTCTGAAGTAGTTTTGTATCTAAATTAGATTTTAATTTTATTAATGTTATCGCATTAATAAATTAAATCTATCCAACAAGTTTTTTATAAATTTTGTTAATCCATGGAGAATATGTCAATTAAATTTATTTTAGCTGACAACGAGCGATAACAACAAAGATTGTTGAATCGCTTTACTTCGGTTATTTACTCTCCACCATCAGCGTCACGGGGCCATCATTATGAATTTCTACCAACATCATCGCGCCAAATTCACCGGTGGCGACTTTCAATCCGTAAGACCGGATGTGCGAGACAAAATAATTGTACAATGGCTCAGACATATCCGGTGCTGCGGCATCAATAAAGCTGGGACGCCGACCTTTGCAAGTATCGCCATACAGCGTGAATTGGGAAATCACCAATAGCTCTCCTTGAACATCCAGCGCTGATAAATTGAATTTGCCGTCATCATCGCTAAAAATGCGAAGATTCACACATTTTTCGGCGATGTATTTCGCATCTGTTTCCGTATCGCCATTTCGGATACCGAGTAAAATAACCAGCCCTTTTTTTACTTCCCCGACAACTTTATTATCAATCGATACACGCGCTTCCGACACCCGCTGAATCACCGCTCGCATTTTTTATCCTTTCTGGTTTCAAAGTAAGCTAATTAGTAACGGCCAAAATGCATGTTGACAAAATTCTTATATCTTTTACCGCTAAAATTAAAATCGCCCGACATAAATGGCAATCAAACCAACCAACATGTCCATTTTCAATAGCGTGCTTAGCCGACCAAGATTTTTTGGTACCGGTGTTTTCCACATCGAAAAAATTACAAATACCAAAACTGTATCCACTCCCAAAATGACCACCCATAAATAGGGTACACCAAAAATTCCCATTACAAACGGCATAATTGTTAAACCAATCAACAAAATAAATACAAACATCGTCACCCACAATGCAGGCCGGACACCATAACGGATCGGCAGAGTGACCGCATGGTCGGCGCTATCGCCTTCACGATCTTCGATGTCTTTAATAATTTCACGACCCAAATGAAACAGGAACGAAAATACTGCAGGAATTATCGCCTCATTTAATCGATTCACAGCAACGCCACCATAAATAAACGCAAACGCCGTCATGAAGCTGACAGCCAAATTTCCCCATAAGACGGTGCGTTTCAGTTTAGCGCTGTAGCAGTACAGTACCACCCACGCAAACACAGCAATTGCAAGCGCTTTGTTATTTATTAATATGCTCAATCCTGTACCGATAACAAACATAATCATCGCATAAATCCAGGCAGTTTTTTCGGTGATTTTACCAGACGGAATCGGGCGGTAAGGCTTGTTAATCCGGTCAATAGCAACATCATAATAATCATTAATCGTATTGGCGGCAGCGGCGATAAGCATACCTGACAACACGGCAAGTGCCACGTTTTGAATCGGCTGAATGGAACCGGCGATAAACGCGCCGATAAAAATTGAAAGGCCACCAATTAATACATTTACTGGTCGAGTAATTTGGAAGTATGCATTCATATAACGATTCTCTCACTATTCTACTGAACACGGCCATGAATTCGACATATAAGCAATCCAATCTATGATCATAATATTGCTTGCTTTTCGCCTTGGCTACTAGCTAATGGCCAAAAGCTAATAACATATCAAGGATAGGTATGAGTTATCCGCTCAATAAATATGTTTGAAATATGACCGTTTGAAGTATTTCTTTTTATGTTGCAAGCTGACAGCTACTTAAAACTGACTTACCAATCTAACATGCAACAGGCCGGTGCTCAATCCCCGACCTTCTCCCAGACCAAAATCCACACCCACAATTCCGACACGTGTATCCACACGCATGCCAAAACCATAGCTCATTTTATAATCCTGTTGAGCACCGAGATTGGACAGTGGTCGAGAGTAATACCCTCCATCCATAAAAACGAATAATCGGGAATAGTCGGATACCAGGTATCGATATTCAAGATTAGACCAGGCGATTTCCGTGCCGATGAACTCATCTTCACGGTACCCACGCAGCGTTTGGCTGCCCCCCATTCGAAACATATCGCTGGTCCAGATTTGAGGTTCATTGGTATTGAGACGACGCCAGTGCAGCGCCAGACTTGCCGTTTGCCAACGCCAGGTTGGGACGAGCACTTCGGCATCCATGGCAAGTCGTTTGCGAACGAAAGTCGTTGTTCCATCATCGTAGTGAGATTCATTTTCTTTGCGGGCTATTTCAAATGATGTTTCATAATACACGCCACGTGACGGATTGTACGGATGATTACGGACATCATAACGAAAACCAGCATTTACCAACCAACTGCGGCTACGCGGCAAATTCCAGATAACCGAGGCGATGGAATCGGGCAAAATGTATTCACGGCCGGCATGCGCATAAATATCCACAGCATCTGAAATTGGCAATTGGGCTTCAAGCATAAAATTTCGCTTCACGAACGATGTATCTTGTATCAATTGCTCCAGCCTTCCCCCGACATGTATTGGGTACCCCAATAGCCACGGTTCAACATACCGCAATCGCATTTGCTGGGTCGAGCGATCCTTGCGCTCCCAATACGCTTCCAGGCGGCGGCCGCTTCCAAAAATATTGCCCACGGTAATATCGATCAAGCCTGTAAAATAGCCAGGTTTAAATTCCGTACCCGGTTGGTAACCAACCACGCCATCCAGTTTGTTCATATTTCCTTCTTCAAGCGAAATGAGCAGCTCGCCTTCGGCCTTATCATTCACTGAAATTTGCGGGGGTTCCACTTTTCGAATAAAGCCCAATTTCGCCAATCGCTGAGGAATTCGGTCTATTTTTTCTTGTTGATAAATTTCACCCAATCGAATGCGTGATTCACGGATAACAACGTTATCATTTGTCACCCGATTACCGTGAATTTTGATCGTTTGAATTCGTATCAACGGACCATTCTGAATGTCCAATGAAATATGAGCAGTGTGACTATCGAAACGGATACTATCGATATTGACAACCGCAAACGGAAATCCCTGATTTTCTAGTGTATTTAAAATTTCATCAACAAAATATTCAATATTATCTTTTGAAAAAAGCGTATTTTTCGATGACAGCACTCTCTCTCGAAGCACATCCGGGCTATTCGCCACATCCATATCACCGATACGAATTGATGTTCCAAGATTAAGATAAACATCGATATGGGCCGACAAAGAATCGGTATTCGTCACGACAACTGCTGAATCGACTGCAACGAAAGCATATCCATTTGCCTGGTAAAGTTGCAACAAATCTTCAACAAGCGCGGGGACTAATGTATCGGATAATGCAATCCCGGTAATTTTTTTCACCTGTGTCTGACCATCGTTGCGAGGTTCAACACCATGCAGGCGAACTGACCGGATTCGGTATGCGGATGAATCATGTTTCGTACTTTGTTCTGCGACAACATTCGAAAACCGGGCACACAAAATCAACAGTATATAAATGATAATTCGATTCATTGTATAATAAATGCGGGTGTTGATTCAGATGATCAATAAAGGCTGTTACCGTAAAAAGTTTATTTTATCACTTATTTTATGTTTGTTAAGGTTTAGAATTTCAGTTCGCTTTCGGAGTGCAGTCCCTTTATGGACTGCGCTGTGCGACGCATAAAAGCGTTGCACTCCGTAATCCATGACATGAAAAAATAATCCTTAACAAGTATAATTACGGTGACCAACGGACTAAATTAAACTACTGATTATTCACTCAGCAACAGGTTGAAAAGTTTCAAGCCTCCAACGGGAATTGTTGGTAGTCAGATGACTATTTTTCGCTTGCAATTCAGAAAATTGCATCGTATCTTTAAAAAACATTTACAGAATTATGGTACGAGAAAAAATTGATATCGTGGCCACATTAGGGCCAAGCACACAAAACCTGATCTCCGATTTACTCGATGCGGGTGCAACTGCATTTCGTTTGAATTGTTCCCATCTGACGATGGAGCAATTCCGGGAATGGCTCCGTAAAATCGACGCGATCTCAGTGCAACGCGAGCAACACATACCGGTTTGGCTCGATCTGCAAGGTGCAAAAATCAGAATTGGTGAACTTATCCAGCCAATTATGGTAAATGAAGGCGCCCGTGTAACGTTTGTGTTTAATGCCAAACAGGAAGATGAACGAATTCCATTACCTCACAAAGAAATATTTGATACAATTGTCAAAGGCGATGAAATTTCCATTGATGATGGACGAGTTATCCTGACATCAGAAATAATTCGTGATAATTCCTTTACTGCCATTGTTACTACCGGTGGTCAATTAAACTCGTTCAAAGGATTCAATAAAGCACATTATCACGATTACCTTCGGGAAATATCGCCTCGTGATTTGGCATTCATTAATGCGACCTATAATATCTCATCAATTGGTTACGCTATTTCATTTGTTCAGACACCGGATGAACTGGAATTAATTCGAAAATACACCCACAACCGTCCGGTGATATGTAAAATCGAACGTTTACGGACATTTTCACGTTTGATTGATCTGGCGCTGCTCTCAGACGGACTCTGGCTCTGTCGTGGTGATTTGGGAGTTGAAGCCAATATTTACAATCTATTTGAATTCGAAAAAATTTTTATTCAGAATCTTAACAAAATCGACAAGCCGTATTTGATCGCCGGTCAGGTGCTGGAGCATATGGTGCGAAATTCGCAACCATCCCGATCCGAGGTTGCGCATCTCGGATACTTGATCGAGAATGGTTTTCATGGTGCGGTGTTGTCGGATGAAACGGCTATTGGTGACGATCCGGTAAAAGCGGTTCAGTTCTGCGACCGATTTTTTCACCACCTGCAAAGTATTCATATCCAGAAATAAAAAAAGTGCCACCCGATTTTTTACAATGTGGCACTTTATCACTGCTATTCAATCCTTTTATTCACAATCACAGTGCAGTCGTTGATGAATCCGCGCGAGTTCATCTTCTGCATCGGACATCATTTCATTCATCAATTCAGCGATTGTCTGAACTTTATCGACCAATCCCACGCTTTGGCCAGCCATAAGTGAGCCACGATCCACATCGCCCTTTTCGACAGCGTTCCTTAACGCACCCATCCAGAAATTTTCCACTTTATATTGAGCATCTTTTTTGGAAATTTCACCGGCCCGATTTTTCAGAATCAGGTCCATTTGCATGTTTGCGAAATCATCCATGCCCCTATTGCGAATGGCGCGAACTGCGACGACATTTAATTCGGAACCAACTGCCGGAGTTGCGATTGCATCACGGGCGCGGGCTTTTATAAACGCTTCTCTGAAATTGGGATGAACTTCACACTCCTTTGTCAACACAAAACGCGTTCCCATTTGAATTCCCGCAGCGCCCATTAATATCAGGTGGGCCATCAAACGGCCGGTGGCAATGCCTCCTGCAACGAAGACAGGAATATCATCCACGGCAAACAGCACCTGTTGAAGCAAAATTGTGAGTGACACGTGACCAATATGACCACCGGCTTCACTACCTTCCAGAATCAACCCATCCACACCGGAGCTGATCATCCGCCGGGCGATGGATTCGTTGGATGCAAATGCCATAACTTTCGCGCCGCTTTCTTTGGCAATCCGTATTTCCGATCCACGGGGAAAACTTCCGGCAAAAATAATAAATGGTACTTTCTCTTCGGTCACGATCTGCAGGTGATCTTTATAATTCGGCGCGATTGTAATTAAATTAGTCGCGAATGGTTTATCGGTCAATTTATTAACGTTGCGAATTTCTTCGCGCAACAAATCCGGCGGCATATTCCCACCGGCCAGACAGCCAAAACCACCCTGGTTGCTTACCGCAGACACAAGTTTATGGGTTGATATCCACGTCATGGCGCCAGCCATAATCGGATATTCCACGCCCAGAAACTCTTTGCCACGTTTCCATAATTGATTAAGTAATATCATAATTTCTCCAAATCTTTTGAGTATGTATCAAGTCGTAGGCAGATTGCAGAATGCTTCGACTTCGCTCAGCATGAAAACGTGCAATCTTCATCCCGAGCGGAGTCGAGGGGTGAACTGAATATAAGTGACATTGCCATAAGCCTTATACCTAAGATTTGTGATGCACCTGAATCCAATCAATCACATTAAATTTGTATACTCGAATTTGAATTTTCAATTATAAGTTTTACAGCTTAAAATGTTCCCGGTAAAACATCCGGCTCATTGCTTTCGATGATCCGCATCTGGTAACGTAAGCTTGCTCTATCCGGCTTGCGGTTGTTCAATTGTCGTTCGTACCATTGCCAAAAAATCCTGGAGTGAGTAAGGCTTTTGGATGAAATTCCAGCCTTTCTCCTCAATCCGCCGCCATTGGGATTTTTCGTCGATATAGCCACTATTGAGTATAATCTTTACATCCGGTTGCCGGGCTTCAAGGTCTTCGGCAAACTGAATACCATTCTTATCCGGCAGTACGACATCACAAATAACAAGCTCGATCGAAGGAATGGCAGTCTCATAAATATTCATTGCATCACGCACGCTGCTTGCGGTATGAACCTGGTAATTATGGCGAATTAAAGCCCGTGCCATACAATGACGTACACGGTCGTCATCTTCCACAAACAGAATAACTTCTCCATTGCCAGATAGATGCGGTTTAATAGTCGTACTATTTAATTCATCATCGTCGTGAATCGTATGTACGGGGATGTACACTTTAAAAACTGTACCCCGCCCCACTGTACTGCGCACGTTGATCCAACCATCATGCTGTTTGATAATGCCATATGCTACGGACAATCCCAGACCCGAACCACGCCCGGCCGGCTTGGTTGTGTAAAATGGATCGAAAATTCGATGAATAATCCGCCTGGCAATTCCCCGACCAGAGTCGGAAACCGTTATACAGATAAAATCGCCTTTTTGGGCGTAGGGAAAACGTTTCTGGTACGCCGGTGTAACCGTAAAACTACTGGTGCGAACACGAATTTCACCGCCTGCTTCTGGGAGCGCATCTCGACTATTGACGACCAAATTCATCAACACCTGACTTATTTGCCCGGAGTCAATGAGTATATGCTCGATGTCTCGTTGTAAATGGGTTGTTAATTTGATATTCTCGCCGATCAATCGTTGCAGCAGTCGTTCGATATTTTCGATCAACTCATTGATATCGACAATTTTTCGTTCCAGTGGCTGCTGTCGGCTGAATGCCAGCAACTGACTTGTTAACGAGGCGGCACGCTCGGAAGCCCGCTTTATTTCATCCAGATCATCAAACATCTGTGAGTTCCGCGGCACTTCTGCCATTAGCAGATCGGTATTTCCGAGAATTGCAGTCAACAGGTTATTAAAATCGTGAGCAATCCCACCGGCCAGCTTGCCGATCGCCTCCATTTTCTGTGACTGCAAAAGTTGGGCTTCCAATTTAGCCCGCTCGTTTTCCGAATTGACTCGTTCAGTCACATCCCGCGTTATTCCCACGATGCCATTCACATTGCCGCTTGTATCCACCAACGGGACTTTTGTTGTGGATACCCATCGATAGCGGCCATCAGCGATACGGATTTTCTCAATTTTATCGGTGACTGGTTCACGGGAAGAAATTATTTGCTGCTCATCGTGATAGGCTGCACGGGCATGTTTCGGGGTGAAATAATTAAAATCGTTTTTCCCGACAGCATCATTAGGATCGTTAACACCTAAAATTTCAGCCTGCGCTTTATTAATGCGGGTAAATCGTGACTGAATATCCTTAAAATAAATTTTATCGGGAATGCTATTCATGAGCGACTGCAACAAATCACGCTCCTCGGCAAGTTGCTGTTCAACATTTTTAAATCGGGAAATATTGTGAGCAATAAGACAAAATATTGTGTTATCGTTTCCTGATATTGGAAAGGCATTTATTTCAAATACCAAATCAACAGCGTTGGAATTTTTAATGCGGAATTCGTAATTTTGGATTTCAACACCATTTTCAATGAGTGCTATCCAGGCAGGCTTTAAATCTTTGGTATCAACAATCGTCACATGGCTATCAAACTTATCGAACCAGCCATACCAGGTTGGATTTCCCCAGAGCAATTTTCCATGCTTGTTGATAATTGCGACTGCATCACGGGTTCTTTCAAGAAGAATGCCAATTAACTCATGCTGATCGAGCTGAAGAGTGTCCTGCTTGACATTTTGTTGTTTCGTACGATCATGTTCATTCATTCAGTTAACTTCCCCGTTTCATTTTCTGATAGAGATTTTAAAATGATATTTCAGGACATTGATAATTTTATACGTCACAAAATTTCAGAAATTTGAATGATCCATGTGTTTCGAAAAAATATCATTTCTAATTCGGCAGGCATCGCATGTATTAAAAAACAAAAGCAGATTAAGGGTTAGCAGCATATGTCAAACTTTTGTCATGTCAACTTTATAACGACAATAAAATGTTCCCTTCGACACCGTTCGTGCCGCGAACAGCGGCGGTACGCTGGTGCGAAACATACAATTTCTAAATGACAAGACACGATACTAAAATTGCTATTATTATTTGTGATTATAAGTGAAATTGAAATCCGCCTGACGAAATACAGGCAAAGCTTCATCCCGTTCAGATAAAATCGGATTCTCAATTGGCCAGTCAATTCCAATTTCCGGATCGTTCCAGTTTATACCTCGTTCCTGAGCTGGCGCATATTCTCCGGTTACTTTATAGACAAAATCGGCTTCACTGCTGAGTACGCAAAATCCATGTGCGAACCCCGGCGGAATATAAAGCATTTGGGGTTTCACATATGAGAGATAAATACCAATCCACTGTTTAAACCAGGGCGAACCTTCACGAAGGTCAACGGCCACATCGTATACTTCACCAGTCAGACATGTGACGAGTTTACCTTGCGCGCACGGATCGAGTTGATAATGGAGGCCGCGTAGTGTACCTTTAGACGAATGTGAAAGATTATCCTGAACGAATAACTCCGGAATACCGTTATCAGCGAATGCTGTTTTTTGATACGTTTCCATAAAGAAGCCACGGGCATCAGGAAAAGTTCGGGGTTCAATCAAAATCAGGTCGGGGATGTTAAGAGTTCGGAATTCAAACGGCATCAGTATATAGTCCTCCAGGTTGAAAGTGCTTTTCGGTTGCGCATGGCTCATCCAATATACGTAAATATTTTTTTTATGTCAAGATATATTCCAGCGAAGCAGTTCAATGTACATTTACCTGATGCATGATTTTGTTGATCATCTTAAGCAAATCGTTTACACTATACGGCTTTTGAATAAACGGGAATCCTTTTTCACGAATTGTGTTCCATTGGGATTTCTGTTCGGTATAGCCGCTGCATAAAAGAATATTTACACTTGCGTTATGTTGGAGTAACTGATCAGCAAGTTGAATACCTGTTTGATCGGGGAGTACAACATCACTAAATACAAGATCATAATCTCCATCGGCTTCATCGTACAGGTGGAGCGCCTCGGCAACTGATTTTGCAATGTCTACCTGATATCCATGTTTCATTAGTATTTTGAGCGTTAATTTTCGCACCTCTTCATCATCTTCCACAAACAATATCCGCTCGCCCATACCTACTATTTTGTTGTTAGATAATTTTTCGGCTGGTTCAACACTCATTTGTCCGGGATTCACCGGTAGATAGATACTAAACACAGTCCCTTCACCTGGCACACTTTCAACATTAATCCAGCCATTATGTTGCTTAATTACGCCATACACGACTGCCAGCCCCAAACCAGTGCCTTCGCCCGGAACTTTTGTACTGAAGAACGGTTCGAAGATTTGATTGATAATTTTTGTATCCATTCCGGTACCGGTGTCCTGAAAACGCAAGCAATCAAATCTACCAGCTCGGGCTTCGGGAATATGTCGGGCGGATTCTTCGTCTAATACGACATGTAACGTTTGAATAGACAATTGTCCACCATTCAACATTGCATCACGGGCGTTTACAGCCAGGTTCATAATAACCTGCTCGATTTGGCCCGGATCCGCCTTCAATGGTGGCAAATTCATTCCAAGATCAAGTACAAGCGTAATATCTTCACCAATCAAACGTTTCAATAATTTTTCCATATTTTTAACAATGACATTCACATCCAATTTTCGGGTTTGAATGGGTTGGCGTCTGCTAAAGGCAAGCAATTGACGCGTCAATGCTGCTGCTTTTTCTGCGGCCTTTTCGATTTCCTTAACATCTTCATATAAATAGCTGTTTTCCGGCAGATCAGCCATAACCAATTCCGCATTCCCCAAAATCGCTATTAGCAAATTATTAAAATCATGAGCAACCCCACCTGCCAACTGTCCGATTGCTTCCATTTTTTGAGCTTGTTGCAGTTGTTCTTCCAACCGTTTCTTTTCTTGTTCACCTTGCTTACGTTCGGTAATATCACGCGCTGAAAACAGAATTCCGTCAATCGCCTCTTCATTTACCATATTGGAAATAATTGCTTCCATATGGACGTAGTGTCCCTTTGCGTGCCGTATCCGAAATACAAGCGGTTTTGTCGATATTTTATTCTGGCCGAATGCATTTCCCACTGCGGCTTTAAGTGCGCGAATATCATCCTCATGCATAAAATCAAATCCGAATTTTCCAATTAATTGCGCTTGACTATAACCGATTATTTTATGACAGGATGGCGTTATGTATTTGATCCGGGATTTCTCGTCAGAAATCCAAATCATATCTGTTAAATGTTGAACAAGCGCTCGAAAGCGTTCCTGACTTTCCTTTAACGCTATCTGCGTTTTTCGGATATCCGTCATATCAATGATTATCCCCCGAAAACCAACAAGCCGTTTTCCTTTATAATTCGCGGTTGAATGCATAAGTACCGGAAAACGATCACCATTTTTACGAACAGCAGTATACTCTGTTGTGCCAATATCGACGTTATTCAATATCCGCTGAATATTCTCCATCCCGCGCACTCTGTCTTCTGGTGCTATGAAATTGAGACAATTTAATCCGTTATTTAAATTTTCCAAAGAATAACCGAACGTTTTAAACGCAGCGTTATTAGCATACGTTAGCTTACCGTTAATATCTGCTTCATAAATTGTTTGAGGAAGCAGCATTGTTAGCTGACGAAATCGGTCTTCACTTTCCCGAAGCGCTGCTTCCACCTTTTTCCGTTCGGTTATATCCTGAAAAATTCCCATCATCCCAATTACATCACCGGTTCCGTTATTGCATATCGGAAGTGCGTTATCACTAATCCATTTCTTTTGACCAGAGCCGGATTTTATACACACGTCAGCACGATACGATTGAATTGTATTGTTTTTCACGTAGGCTCTGTTTTTTTCGAGATCGGTAGTGATTTCAGGGAGGTCGGATTGAATATGTATAATTGATCCGCGAAACCACTGGAGATCGAACGATGATTGATCGATACTGAGCAGTGATGAAATGCGTTCCCCAATAAATTCAAAATAGTCCTGCGATAATGTCTCTCCAAAAATCATGCGATATGGAACGCCCGCGGCATTTTCAATAACGGAGCGATAAAAATTTTGTGACTGAATAATTGTATTTTCAAACTGCTTCTGTTCCGTAATATCCCGCATAATGATTGCACGGTTAATCGGTTTTTTCGAATACTCATCTTTAAGTAAAAATACGGTAAACTCAACATCGATGACCTTTTGTTTCTGAATATTAGGTATTTTTATTTCTCCCTGTGCAATCTCATCTCGCATGAGCCGAGGCAAAATGGTTTCCTGAATTAGCTTGTGCGACTCCGCAGGAAGTATTTCAAAAATATTTTTCCCCTGAACATCTGAAAAATGGGAAATTCCAAGCAGGCTCAGTCCGGCCTCATTTATATAAACAATTTCACTTTGAAGCGAGGCAATGCCAATAAAATCAGCACTGTTTTCCATAATTGAAATCAGCTTTCTTCGCTCGGAATCGTAGCGCTTATTTTCTGTAATATCTTCATATGTTCCCAATATACCGAGAATTGATCCATCCACATCCCTAAGTGGTATTTTACTTGTCCTTAGACACAATAATTTTCCGTCCGGTGTAATTTGCGACTCTTCATAATTTAGTTTCGGTTGTCCGGAATCCATTACGTGTTTGTCATCTGACTGATAATCCGCGGCCTCATTTTTCCAGGCAAGCTCAAAATCGTTTGCGCCGATTAGTTGGTCGGGGCTGGCTACGCCGGCATCTGCCGCAAATTTCTGATTGCAGCCCAAATAGCGTAGCGAATTATCTTTCCAAAACACTCTCACTGGTATTGTATCCAGCACCAACTTAAACATTTGATTGACCTGTGCCAGTTTTTTCTGGCTTTGTTGAAGCAAAAATTCCGTCTCCCGCTGATTGGTAATGTCACGCGCAGTAACGATTATTCCGTGTACCTCAGGATCATCCATCAAATTATTCGCCATCATTTCTAAAGTAATCCAGTGACCTTGCGCATGCAGAAATCGGGACACAATAGGTTCATACGTATTTTTCATCTGCAACACTTCATCAAATGCCAGCCCGAACATATCGCAGTCATCAGGATGAATGAGTTCGAATCCAGTCCGGCCAACCAGATACTGAGATTCATAACCCATAATTCGTTGAGTCGAAGAAGTTTCAAATTTTATGGTGAACTGCTCATCAACAATCCACACAATATCCGACACATGCTGTAAAATGATTTGCATATTGTATTGCGGCAAAGTTACGGTTTGCTTAACATCGGTGTGTGATTCTGCCTGATTAATTTCACTCATGAAAATTCTCCAACGAATTTATAAACATGCTCTCATTTGAAAATGTGCGCTCAATTATTGTATATTTTTATTATCGACAGACTCGTAAATAACTTCCCCCACGCGATGATTGTGAGTCAATTTTATTCTACTTCAAACGGTCATATTTCAAACATATTTTTTATTGAGCGGCTGGTTCAATATCTATCATCAGCTGTTGGCCATTAGCTATTAGCCAAAGGCCAATAAGTGACCGATATTTTGTTCATAGATTAGAATACTTATATGTTCAATTTATGTCCGTGTTCAGCATACAACATGAGTTCGATATAAGAAAAACTGCTTTAACAAATAAATCCTCGGCTCTTAGCTATTCCGAGTACGTAAAATGGAAACAGATTTCAGTATCTTAATCGATACACATACTATAAATATATAAATCAGCCATTGATCATGCCATAACCAGATACGTCCTTTGGTGCTTTAACACTGATATAGAACATGAAATAATAAAAATCCGTGCAAATCAGTGTCTATCCGTAGCTCAAATATAACTTAGATCGAACTCACGTTAATACAATAAATTTAGCGCACATCAATTCGGAGAACGATTTGGATTACTTGAACAGTCCATTACGAATTAATCATGTTGGATTAGTATGAAATCTGTTTGATAGATGGATTTTTGTTATGAGCAGGCTGTAAAAGTGGGTGAGTATTTTACGTCGGTCGTGTTGATCAATCTGGCTGCTCGTCTGCCAAACGACATATTACAAATTTTGCAGAATGATTTTCCCCCTACAGTGTTCTTCTTAAGCGCTCCCTCCCATCATCAATTCATTCGGGAATTTTATTCACCAATGAAAAACAAATCCTGGAATGTAGACATTTTTCTTAATGTTAACAAGGATCCAAAATTATACCCCAGCAAAGAACTCCGAAGAAAAAGGGCTGAAACGATTTTAAATGCCAATCAATGATTTTTAATCTGAATCTGTTTTAAAAGTCCATATAAGATAATATAATTATTGAAAAAAAACAATTGAATTGACAATAATTTAACATAGAATCGGCACAATGTAATGAGTGATAAATTTGAAATTAACAACAAATAACTTTCATTGCGTAACCGATTTTTTTTTTGTATATTGACTTATCTTTGGCCGGAATTATTCACAGCCAATCAACATCAATGTAATTAGCGCTTATCTGAAAACTTAATAGTTTGAGGATATAGATTTACACACCGTCACTATTGACCACGACTCTTCGAAATGCAACTCGGATCGAGGATTGATTCATGCACCTGTCAGCCATAGAAAAATCATTACTTGAAGGCGAGACCGGAACTGCCGCTAAAAAAGCAATGGAAATACTTGTTGCGCTTGGGAAAATTTTTCATGCGCAGGATATGGTCGAAGTTTCATCTGCGCAAATTGCCGGCGTAAGCTATCAGAATATAGGTGATCCGGGGATAGAATTTCTCACGCATTGGGTGGAGCTGGATGCTGCTGTTCGAATACCGGCATTTATGAATCCGGCAGGGATTGACCGAAACCAATGGAAGCAGATGGGATTTTCCGAATCGTTTGCCGTTAAACAACTGGAAATTATTTCGCTATTGCAAAAAATGGGAATCGCCCCGACGCTTAGCTGCACGCCCTATCATCTCGGCCACACGCCAACAATACACGAACACGTTGCCTGGAGCGAATCCAGCGCTGTCAGTTATGCCAATTCCGTACTCGGAGCTCGTACCAACCGTGAGGGCGGGCCGTCTGCACTTGCCGCTGCCATCACCGGTCGGACGCCGCGGTTCGGTTTGCATCTTCAGGAAAATCGGCGGGCAACCCATCGGATTGACGTGAAATGCAAACTCACGCATGCGTCTGAATTTGGCCTGATCGGTTATCTGGTGGGAAAAGCTGTTGGAAACGGAATTCCGTACTTCTGCACCCTCACGCTGCCTGAAGGTGAAATCGACAGAACGTCCGCACTGAAAACGTTGGGCGCAGCCATGGCAGCATCCGGAGCGGTCGCATTGTATCATGTCCACGATTTTACGCCCGAGCTTCTGGAAGCGCCTGATGCAGTTATCTCATCCGACTTGCCCGTTGTCGCTATCGATTCAATCGAACAGGCGATCGCGTCGCTGCGACAGCAAGGTACTCAGCTCGACCTTGTTGCATTGGGGTGCCCGCATAGTTCCATCGAGCAGATTCGCGAAATTGCCGAATTCATCGGCGATCGAACCTGCAAGGCCAAACTATGGATTACCACATCCGCCGCAGTTCGCACTATAGCCGCATCATCCGGCCTTATTGATCAATTAAATCATGCCGGTGTTAATGTAATTGCCGATACATGCATGGTGGTTGCACCATTGCAATCACTTGATATAAAATACGTGGGTGTGGATTCAGCCAAAGCCGCCTGTTATCTGCCATCGCATCAGGGAATGACAACGTACTGGGGAACCACTGAACAATGTATTGAATCTGCAATTGAGGGACAATGGAAGTTTTAACTGGACGTATTATTTACGCAGGCAAGGCTACTGGTCGCGTGCTTGCCAGCGATAAACCAATCGGTTTTTTTGGACATGTTGATCCGGAAACTGGTATTATAAAAGATAAAGAACATCCGCTACTCGGGGAGTCGATTTCGGGACGCGTACTGGTTTTTCCCCATGCCAAAGGTAGCACGGTGGGTTCATACATTTTGTATTCATTACGTAAAAAGAATACCGCTCCAGCGGCTATCATTATTGGTGAGTGCGAACTGATTGTTGCAGTCGGAGCAATCATTGCGGAAATTCCCACCATCGATCAAATCGATATTTCCCAATTGCAGACAGATGATTATGTAGAAATTGATGGAGATACAATCCGGCGTGCCTGAGAAACTGTTTATCAAAATTGGCGGATCATTCCTGACCGACAAAACCAAAGCGGACAGCCTTGATGAATCGCGCATCCACATCATTGCCCGTGCAATAGCTAATGCATTACAAAAAACTGACATCCAGCTGGTACTTGGGCACGGCGCTGGCGCCTATGGTCATATTCATGCCAAACAATATCAAGCTCAGAGTGGCATTCATCCCGAGTTTGGCTGGGAAGCGTTTTATCGCATTCGTCGTGATATGATATCCATGAATGCCCGATTTCTTCACGCTTGTAATGAGGCTGGCCTCTATCCAATCACCGTTCAACCGTCAGCCATTATTACCGCACTTCATGGTGAAATCGTTTCAATTCATTCCCGGGTAATTCGTAAGCTGGTTGATTATCGGCAGATTCCATTAATTCATGGCGATATTGTTGTTGATGAAAAACAGGGATTCACCATCGCCTCCACCGAGGATATTCTTACCGCCATTGCTCAAACGATGCAGTTCGACCGCGTTATTATGATTAGTGATGTCCCCGGCGTTCTGGATGAAAATGGCGACATCATCCCGGTCATTAACCGGGATAATTTCGACACTGTAATGAACTGTCTAAGCGGTTCGCGCGGAATCGATGTGACCGGTGGGATGAAGGGGAAAGTTGAACAGCTCGTTTCGCTCATCAATGCCGGCCATTTCTCACAAGCAAACATTACTACCTGCGATCCGAAAGACAGTTCGGTACTCTCCGATTTAATTACAGGCAACCGCAAATCAGGGACTCTTATCACGCTCTAATTTTACAAAAGTACATTTGTACAACAATTTAAAAAATGGATATTTACAAAACAGCTCAGGAAATATCTGAAAATGGAACAGAAAAAATGATAACCAATGGGAAAATTTATGACTCCCTTTTCGATTTTCCATTTTTTGCTTGCAACGGAGCGCGCCGCACATGGCTAATGCAAATAACTTTGTTTATTTTGGTTTTGCTCAGCGTCAGTTTCAATGGCTGCGAAGTAAAATTCTATGACGATAATCTAACCGAGCTCTCCAATACTCCGGTTCAGTTGACATTTGATGTGGATGTAAAAAGTAATCCGGTTTGGTCCCCGGACGGTGAATGGATTGCCTATTCGCATCAAACATATTTAATCGATTTCGATGTTTTCTCAACCGATGGCGCCCCCCTGGGAACTTACGCAACCATCAATGCAGAATATCTGTCAGAATCTGTAATTTCACCGGATGGCAATTATATTATTGGTCGCACTAAAAACCAGCGAGACCTGTGGTTATTTGATCTGACAAACAACACACAACAGATATTGTTACCAGATTGGGAAAATTGTTACGATCCGGCCTGGGGATATGACAACAATTCCATTGCTTTCACAGTTTATGAAAATCGTTATACAAATATATTCCTCACCGATAAAACCGGCAGCCTGCCGCAACAGATTTCCACTACTGATTCAACGTCTTACGATATGCCATCCTGGGCGACTAACAACACGCACGTACTCGCCCGAAGATATGATAGACGAAGCGAACGATACGAAATTTGCATTTTAAGCATTGATAGTGCAAGCGTGAGTACAATTTACTCGGATTCATTAAGAATTTATAAACCGGTCATGTCTAACGATGGTTCTATGATTGCCTTTTTAACGACTAGTAATTCAAGCATATTTTCCATTAATATTCTCTTTGGCCCCACCAGGGAGAAAAAATGCATTACCGAATTTTTATCACATTCAATCCCAGACCTTTGGTGGACACCGGACAACGATCACCTGCTATACACGATATATTTCAGCGATCAATGCCAGGTGCGCATAGTAAATATCAATGACCTGACCGAACAAACGCTTGTAATCTTCTCAGGCGAAAATCTTCAGGTTCTGAAATCGGGACAATTTGTATTACAGAAGCTTGGCAATAAAGGCAAATTTATCGAAGCTGTTCGAACAGATGTTTCCGCACCTCCAATCAGATACTCCCAACCAGTGAATGGAATTTTTGACATTGAACCAGTCTGGGCGCCGCAGGGAACTCGCATTTACTTCGAACGGGGGGAGCATATCTATACGTCCACAGGTGATGCAAATCCCGCCGAAAAATGGCTTCCGATGCCTGCCCGAAATTTAACATTCTCTGCGGATGGCAATTATGCTATTTATCTCTCATCGACGGGCATAGCGCTACGAAATCTGTTGACCGACTCAACCTTGATTATTGATGATCAAATAACGACAGACGACTACTTTCAGGTATTTCCTGCTCCGGACAAAAAATGGCTTGCTACCTTCAATTGGTATGGATCAATATATGAAATTAAAAATTCAACCCTTGTATTCGTTCGGGAATTTGATGCATCAACAGATGCAATCAGTTGGTCGCCAGATTTACTGACATACGGTACCAGTTTAACGTTCGACTATGGCGGGGACATTTACATGTGGTCGTCCAACACTTTTGATTTCGTTCGTCTCATCGAAAATGCCTCCGATGGCCACTGGGCTCCCGACGGAGAATCGATCGCCTTTATTCGCGATGATCAGGTACACTATCAAAAAATACTATTTCCAATTTCCGAATGAAAAAATTCATTATAATTCTTGCGCTGGCAATATCTGTCGATCAATCCGTTGCATCGGTTGTTATTCATGGCTACGTTCGCGATAAACAGACAAATGCGCCACTGGCATTGACCAATATATCTCTTCAGGGAACGTCGCTGGGAACCGCATCCGATTCAAGCGGGTATTTTCGAATCGAAAATGTTCCCCCCGGACAATACACACTCGTGGCATCACAAATCGGCTACCACCGCGATTTCAAGCATACACCATTTTTAAATGGCGACATTCAGTACCAGCTCGATTTCGAGTTGCAGGCGCGTGTATTGCTATTTGCCCCGATCCAGGTCGATGCTGATCGCTATTCTGATTTGTACAATCGATCCGTGGCCGCCTATGGCTCCACTGTCATTCCACGTCGGCAGTACCATGAAACACCGGGTTTATTCGACGACCCTGCCCGAGCAGTGCAAATCCTGCAGGCTGCGATACCTGTCAGTGACTATAACAGCTACTACGCCATTCGTGGTGGCAGTCCCGACCAGAATCTTGTCGTTCTGGATGGCGCACCTATTCCGAATCCATACCGATTTCGACTGGCCATGGGTGGCGGCATGAGTATTCTCAATGCCAACACCACTGAATCCATACGGTTACATGTGAACGGATTTTCGGCAGCATTCGGTAACATGTTGGCGTCCGTGCTGGAGGTGACGACACGTCCCGGTTCCAGCGATCGGTTTCATGCAAATATGAACGTCAATATTCTTGATGCCGGTCTGGCCCTGGAAGGACCACTGTTTGATAAGCATGGTTCATGGTTAATTTCAGCACGTCGCACATATTATGACCTAATTGCACCCAAGCTAATGGATTCGCATTCTGTCTTTCCCAATTCCCGCGATGTCAACGTTCGGCTCCACTATCGGTATTCGGACACATCCTCGCTGGATGTGCATTGGCTTTGCAGCCATGAAAATGCAAACATTAATGAAGAACCAATGCAATCCATTTGGATTGAAGAATTTGCACACATCAACTGGGTAAGGTTTACCTGGCAACGACAACTTGATATTTCAACCCAAAGGCGCTCCATTGTTGCTGTATACAATGATTCCTGGGGATTTGAATCCAAGTGGAAAGACCCAAATCCTAAATATAATTTTGAAGGCATTTATGATCGATTTGAATCAAAAAATACAAGCATTTCCATTCATGATATTTTCACCCACGACATCAGCCAGAACTTGTTAATACAGCACGGCCTGTCATTTGAAACCATCAATCCTGATGTGCAATATAACTCCGTTGCCCGCGCTTACGCATTTCTACGTCAGGAAACGCCATATCCCATAAATTTCGATGAACAGGAGCTGTATAGCGCAGTATTTGGAGATGTATTTTATAAAGTACGTTCCTGGTGGGAAATCATGTCGGGATTGCGTTTCGATTATTCGCACATGATTCGGCAAGCACATCTCAGCCCACGAATCAAAACACAGTTCACTGTTACGCCAGTAACGACCGTTTCTGCATCACTAGGCATTACCTATCAATACCCGAATGTATCAACGCTACATATCCGCGACCGGGCTATCCCGTTTCCCGACGATCCGGCAAATTTAGATGCAGAAAAAGCCACACATGCCAGCATCAGCATTTCCCATCATTTAAATGAATACACACTACTTTCGTTGGAAGTATATAATAAAAAATTATCCCGTCTTATTGTTGCTGACTATGGAATTACTGATGTCGCTACAAATGCTGGTTATGGTTACGCTAGAGGTATTGAGATATTTGTAAATCGAACTGTCGCCCCGGAAACACGCTGGAATGGCTTTGCCTCATATTCGTATGGAACTGCGCGCTACAAACACGAACAGTGGTACCCGTTCAATTTCGATCGTCGGCATGGATTATCATTATTTGGACAAGTTAAAGTCAGCAATAATTTTTATTGCAGTGCCATGTGGCGGGTCGCCAGTGGATTACCGTATACGCCGGTCACTGGTTTTATTTGGCAAGAGAGCGACAATCGTGATACATTTATCCGTGGAGAGAAAAACATTTATCGTATGCCTGGCTATAATCGGCTGGATATCCGTTTCCGCTATGCGCGTTCGCTGAAACATATCCATTTGTCATGGTACATTGACCTTCTCAATATTCTCAATCACCCCAATGTTTACGATCGTCTTTATACTTTCGCACCGGACCATGAACGAGGTGTTGACGCACGCAATCTGTACGCACAGACTATTTATATGCTGCCATTTTTACCAACAATTGGATTTCAACTGGAATTTTAATAGTACGGAATTGAAACGACACACATAACTATTTTTAAACTCCCACAATATGAAGTTGTCGAATTACTAGTTGATTCAGCGAAGCTCGCACATACTTATAAAAAATTCCAATCAATATCTTCCGGATTCCATTGATATCGCCTTAAATTAACACGATCGTTTTTAAAAATAATTCCTTCTGCTTCAAGCAAACTACGCTGCACGTCATATGCAACTTCGGCTTTGGGAAATGAAATTGTGCCCTGTGAATTTATAACTCTGTGCCAGGGCAATTCCAATCTATCAGGGGAGCTATGCAGAGCGTATCCTACCATACGTGCCTGTCCGGGCAATCCTGCAAGCCGCGCAATTTGACCATACGTTGCTACTGAACCATACGGAATTTGCCCGATGACTTTGTAGATACGCTGATAATTCGGGTGTGTTTTTTTAATATCTGGTTTCATAATATATGTGATTTAGTAACTGACAAGTTATTTTCTGACATTTTTTGGCAGAAAATTAAATATGTAATTCAAGCTTCCAGCTTGATCGCAAGCTGGAA
>JAFGDW010000343.1 GCA_016931935.1 Candidatus Zhuqueibacterota bacterium
CATATTTTAGACAGGATTTCACGGATTCACAGGATTTGTATAATCTCTTCCTCTAAGAAATCCTGTTCATCCTGTTATCCCGTCTAAATTTTTTAATTCTGGTTTATCCAGGTTAGGATAGATAAATAATAACTGATTGTTTCCATCGAACAAATAAGGCGAGTAGCATTCATCATGAGGATCAGTAGTATGGCACCTCCCGAGCTGGGGATCATAGAACCGAGCGCGGTAATGGTACCAACTAATCTAATATAACGACCGCTCGGCACTGTACCTTCATCAGGAAAAAATGTACAGTCACATTGTACCAAAGAACACAACGCTTTATATCGAAACTATCTCTCCACCAAATATGTGCCATTATACACATGAAATCCTGATTTATCCGTAATCGCCATTTGTGGGGGCGTGGATTTGTTACCTCGAATCGAGGCACAACCCACGTCGCCGTTTTTGTTGATGGCAATGAATTTGTCGTTAAAATTAAGCTGCGTGGTTCGCTCCAGTCCGCGATTGACATGCACGATTCGCATGCAGGCTTCTTCACACGCCTTCTGTGGGTGCATGCCCTGGCGCATCAGTTCCACCACCAAAAAACTGCCGCACGTGCGAATGACTTCTTCACCACGGCCAGTAGCGCCGGCAGCGCCGACTTCATTATCCACGTACAAACCCGCTCCGATAATTGGCGAATCACCGACACGCCCGGGAATTTTGTAGGCCAGACCGCTTGTGGAGGTTATCCCGGCGATATTCCCATCGTTGTCGATCCCCAGCACATTAATGGTTCCGGTCGAGCGTTCCGACGTGTAATCGCCATTCTGAGGCGGCAGCCAATCATCAACGCTGCTCATATTCTCTTTCCATTGCAACCATTTAATCCGCGAATCATCGGTGAGTAAATTTTCTTTCTTAAATCCGTGGGCGATTGCAAATTTCAACGCGCCTTTGCCCACCAACATAATATGATCCGATCGCTCCATGACCAATCGCGCCACTGAACTTGGTGTTTTGATGTGTCGCAGACTGGCCACCGATCCGCAATTTTGTGTGGCCCCATCTATAATCGAGGCATCCAGTTCCACATCACCGTTTTCATTGGGCAAACCACCAAAGCCAACAGTTTGATCGAGCGGGTCTAATTCCACGACATTTGTACTCTTTTCGACAGCATCAAGTGCTTTTCCACCGCCTTTCAAAATATCCCAACCCGGCTGATTGACTTTCTGTCCCCAATCTTCACCGCGGCTGCAAACAATCATTGGCCAGTTGCGTGTTTCTTTAGCATTAACAATTTCAGGCGAAATGTGAAATGCACTCATCAATGCAGCGGTACATCCGGTTGCTTTGGCCAGAAATTCCCGACGTGTTGTTAGTACTTTCATGGTACTCCCCTTTTGATTTTATTATTAAATCAAGATTGGTTCAATAATTGGTTAGCAGTAGTCCTTATCTAATAAACATACCGATCATACGTATTCAGAATAAAAATTGAATCATGATTCCTGCATGCTTGTCTCTTGAGTAAACGGATTACTATCTGTAAATAGCGATTGAAATAATCCCCACCGTCCAAAGAATCCCTCCCCTAAAAAATCATGAACAACCCGTGTAAATTCCGGAGTGCGAAGATAACCATAAATTTTATGTGGATTGCGGTTTCCGTTTATTCGATAGTCGTTATTTACTACAAAATCTACAACCTGAACATTTCGTTGATTGGCATCGTAGTCATCGGCAAGATCAAAATTAAGGGCAACTCTGTCATGGAGATCAGAAAAATTGTACCAGTGGTTCAACACGTTTTCTGGCGTTTTGGGTCGAACCGGGCTGTTATTGACTTCCTTGTACGTTTCGACAAGTGATTTATGAATAATAACAGGCAAACCCAATGGTGAGCCCATCGTTACAAATGTATCAATTTTAATTTGCGGGACGACATGCTGCAACACGTCGTACGCAATGATCGATCCCATTGAATGTCCAATCAACAGGATCTGCTTCCTGCGATGCTTATGTAAAACGGTGGCCAATTCTTCGCGTAACACATCACGAGCCGGTCGGATAATGCCACTGCGATCTTTACAGATTCCGGTATAATAAATGTTTAAATCTTTGAAGAAACGACGCAGAATTAAATCCGTTATGCCGGAAAAATTTACCGACATATCATCATTGAAAAACATCCGGTCCATTTGTTGTTCAAGTAAACGAAGTATTTTCTTGCGAATGGAATTCATTACAACAGGTTCAATTTTTTGCGGCTTCACATATGGCTCAGATAGACAATACGGATCTTTCTCATCTTTTATATTTGATTGTAACGGACGAGGATAAAACAGATCAGCCCAGTAAACCATTTCAAACTTAAAGAAAGGATGTGAATAACCAAGCGCCTTTAATCCATCCATAATCGAGCGTCGCCACCATTTTTTTAGAATTCCTTTTGCTGGCTTATTTTGCAGACCATGAATTCCAATGATAATTTTTGACACTATCAACCTCCAGTTCTACGCTTTCAATATAATAACGAAACTTCACATATGTCAAGGATAAAATTAGGCTTGATAAATTCATTTTGATTGTGTACAATAAAAAACGCCCACTAACATTTCCATTGAATTACTTTTCGATCATCTCGATTTATATAACGAGACGTTATCCAAACACTCTGTTAAAACGTTAAACATATGATGAAAATTACGCTAATTGTCGTAGGCAAAACAAAGGCAGCATATCTTCAGGATGGTATTGATGATTTCATGAATCGATTGAAGCATTATTGTCGGATTGACTATATTGTCGTTCGCGAGGAAAAAATAACGTCAAGCAAGACCGATGAATTCATTATCTCGGAAGAAGTAAATCGGATACGTCTCAGATTACATCCATCAAGCTGGGCTGTTGCACTGGATGTAAATGGCACATCGATTAACTCAGTGGAGTTTGCTGAATTTTTATCCAAACGTATGAATGCAGGGCAATCAGACATTACTTTTATTATTGGTGGCCCACTGGGACTTGACGCCAGCATTCGTTCGCTGTGCAAAAGTCGACTTAGTCTGTCCCACTTAACGCTGACACACGATATGACACGACTTCTTTTGCTTGAACAAATCTATCGGGCGTTTACAATTCTGAACAATGAAAAGTACCACAAATAAATTCTTGACTATTAGATAAAATTTTCGTAAGTTTACGTCTACTTATTTGGGATCGGCCAGTCGCCACCAACGTATCCATCATTGAATTTTGGGGATTACAACTGCCTTATCAGCATGATTACGCTTTCAATTATTATTGTTAACTATAACGTTAAAGAGTTTCTCGAGCAAACGTTATTATCCGTTCAAAAAGCAGCGACGGCCATTTCGCATGAAATTTTTGTCGTGGACAATGCTTCGTCCGATGGCAGCGTGGAAATGTTACATCAGAAATTTCCACATGTCCGGGTGATTGCGAACAAAGTCAATCATGGTTTTGCTGCCGCGAATAATCAGGCATTGAAACTGGCCCAGGGCGAATTTATTCTTGTCCTAAACCCAGATACGGTTGTTCAGGAAGACACATTCCAGCTAATCATAAATTACATGAAATCCAGTCCCGAATGTGGGATGGTTGGCTGTAAAATTCTGAATCCGGACGGTAGCCTGCAATTGGCTTGCCGGCGCAGTTTTCCAACCCCCTGGGTTGGATTCACACGAATAATCGGCTTAAGCCGCCTGTTTCCCAAAAGCAAGTTCTTTGGAAGATATAATTTGACCTACCTTAATCCGGATGAAACCTGTGAGGTGGAGGCCATTTCAGGTTCTTTTATGTTTCTGCGTAAACAAGTGATGGATGAAATAGGCTATTTTGATGAATCGTTTTTTATGTATGGCGAAGATCTGGATTGGTGCTATCGAATTCATCAGGCAGGGTGGAAAATTGTCTATTTACCCGAAACGAAAATTATCCACTTTAAAGGTGAAAGTTCGAAAAAAGCTCGTATCGACCTAACAATGCAATTTTACAGGGCAATGCAACTGTTCGTGGAGAAACACTACCAGAGTCGATACTTTCACTTACCGCAATGGTTTCTTGTTTCCGGGATATTCCTTCGCGCTGGTTTGACCTATCTCGGCCAGTTTTTTATCTATATCATCCCGATTATTATTGATACGATTCTATTGAATGTATCGCTTATTCTCGCGTTACTCATCAGGTTCGGTAATTTAATTCACTTACATTCGTACCTGATTGTTACATTAATTTATTCGACGGTCTGGCTAATCTGCCTCGGCAGTACGGGAGTGTATACACGTAAACGTATGTATTCACTTCGTGCCGCTGTTGGCGTTTTAGCAGGTTTTTTCATCAATACATCGATGACCTTCTTTTTCAATCAGTACGCGTTTTCACGGGCAGTTGTCATTATTGCAGCATTGTTTAACGTATTTTTCCTGAGCGGCTGGCGTTTCTTCATCAAGCTTATTCCACGGCTTGACCAGATTATCTCACAAGATACCGCCGGAAATGCCCTGATGGGTCGCCGGACGTTAATCGTCGGCACTGGCAATAAAACCCGGGATATTATCAATCGGTTGCGGCATCATGTTGAGGGCGGATATCACATTTATGGTCTTATCACACCGGAAGAAACGAGCAATGATGGCGACTATAGCAATATTCCGGTGCTGGGAACAATTCATGACCTTGATCGGATCATTCAAACGGAACGGATTCAGGAAGTCATTTTTTCATCTGAAAGCATTTCATACGATCACATTCTGGAATTGATGACCAGAACTCGGCGCAAAGGCGTTACCTTTAAACTAGTTCCGAGCACAATGGAAGTAATCATTGGCAAGGCATCGATTGATCGGATTGATGCACTTCCGTTAGTGGACATTGATTATGCGCTCGATCGACCGATGAGTAAATTTGTCAAACGATCGATAGATATTTTGTTGGCCGGGTTGATATTAATATGTACATCGCCGTTTTATATGTGGAAGCGATTCATCAAACGGAATATGCTAGTTGTGAATTCCTACCATGCCTATCAAAAGCCGGTTATTCAGCTTGCTTCGTTTGCCGAGACAATCAAACGAAATCGCTGGCGTCGGCTTCCGCATCTTTGGTCAGTAATAAAGGGTGACATTAGTCTAGTCGGAAGTTCACTTGAAAAATTCAGCTCGGACTCATCTGCAGATATTATTCTGAAACCCGGACTTTTTGGGCTTTCACAATTACAAAAAAGCTCAAATCTTACCGATAAAGAAAAAGAGCAGTATGATTTGTACTATCTGAAAAATTACACACCGTTACTGGATGTGGAAATAATTCTAAAATCATTAATAAATAAGTAGTGAATATGGAAACTTTTGTATTAGATTTTGAACGCCCCATTGTGGAACTGGAACGTAAAATCCAGGAGATGAAAGATCTATCCATTAATGGGGATATGGAACTCTCTGATGAAATCTCTCGCCTTAAAGAAAAAGCCCGCAAATTACGGGTTGATATATATTCAAAATTAACACGTTGGGAACGCGTCCAACTCGCCAAACACCCGCAACGCCCGCATACCCTGGATTATATTAAACGAATCATTACCGATTTCATTGAATTGCATGGTGATCGTGCCTTTGGCGATGATCCGGCAATTGTGGCTGGTATCGGAAAGCTAGATGGACAGCCAATCACGATTATCGGACATCAGAAAGGGCGTACGACAAAAGAGAAGTTGTACCGGAATTTCGGCATGCCTCATCCGGAAGGTTATCGGAAGGCAATGCGAATCATGCGTTTGGCTGCGAAATTTCATCGTCCGGTTATTTGCTTGCTGGATACGCCCGGTGCATATCCGGGTCTCGGCGCCGAGGAACGTGGTCAGGCAGAAGCTATTGCGCGTAACCTGCTTGAAATGTCTATCCTTCCCGTACCAATAATTACGATTGTAATTGGAGAAGGCGCAAGTGGCGGCGCGCTGGGCATCGGTGTTGGCGATCGAATTCTCGCTATGGAAAATACCTGGTACTCAGTCATTTCGCCGGAAGGTTGTGCCGCGATTCTTTGGAAAGACAGCGCCAAAGCCGAACAAGCCGCCGAAGCGATGCGTGTTTCGTCCCGGGATTTATTGGAAATGGGTATTGCCGATAGAATCATCGAGGAACCACCAGGCGGAGCGCACCGCAATCATGATGAAGCAGCAAATCTGTTAAAACAATCAATTGTATCTGAACTTGCAATATTAAATGAGAAATCTCCTGACACGCTTGTTGCTGAACGAATTGAAAAGTACGGCAAAATTGGTGTCTGGATCGAATAATGAGGAGGATATGTTATGGTAAGTGAGAAATTATTAGAAATTCTGGCATGCCCCAAATGCAAAGGCGACCTTGAATATGATCGTCAAAAAGATGAGCTAAAATGCAATGCCTGCCGCTTAAAGTATAAAGTTGAAGATGATATTCCCAATATGATCATCGAAAACGCTGAATCCTTTTAGCTTTCCGTTCGAAACTCAGAAAAATTCAACGCACTGTTGTTAGCACCAGTGCGTTTTTTATTTTAGTCCCTCATTTAAAAAGAAAATATTTTCACACCCGCATAAATTATCAGTCCCACTGAAATCGCAATCAACAACCATACATATTACGGCTATAGCTCAAAAAATCTCATACAATTCTGTGTTTCACCAATCCAAAATGTTACAGAACATAAAAATTTGGCTTGACATTCCCAATTATTATTCTATATATTAGATAACTGTAACATGTCAACCGTTTGATTATCAAACATCAGACTTTAAGAATACGCATTGATGAAATACAGCCAATATGAAACTAAATATTCACTACATATCTATATTAGTTTTACTAATTCCATTTCATCTTGCACAGGCAATTTCGAATGATTTTAATGACCGTTATCAACTTCTAAATAAATCATTTGAAGACATTCAATCACGACTGGTTCACTATGGATTTGAAAATATAGCAGTCGGTATCGATCGTAATAACGATGTGTGGATTGAATATGAAAATCGGCAATACCGTTATGAGCTAACTGCACTTAAAGAAATATTGACATATGCCACACAACATTTTTCAGATTTTGATAGCGTTACAGTTATTCCGTTGCATCGAAACATTCGTTTGCTATCCATTACTTGTAGTATGCAAGATTTACAGGCCTTTCAGCAATTTCGAATTTCATCACAGGAATTTACAAACAAGATACGGTTGAAGCAAAATAATCAATCGAGTACTCAACGATTCTACCAAACAGAAAAACAAAATTCATCCTTTTTACGAACTGATATCGTGCTTGCTCCAGGGTACAAAGTGCAATTCAGTCGTCCAAATGATCCGGCTCAATTACAATTTAGCTTTGCACCGGAACTAAACATCCAACTTGGGACCGGCTTGTTGTTTCGCAGCCAATTTGTTGTACCGATATACGACGAATTTGCTACTAATAATATGAAACCCTATTTTGGCGCGACCTACCTGAATCAATTCTACCGTTTGCCATTGGGCTGGTATGTTTCCGGCAGCATCGGACATTTTACTTATAATCGAAACGGCACTGCTATTCAATTCTTAAAATCACTTACTAATGGACGTTTCATGATGTCAGGTCGGTTAGATTACACCACTGCTTCCGATTATTGGGATAAAAATTATGATTTGCACTATTTTCTAAAATCAAGCTATTACTTCCGTAATGTGGATTTTGCAACCCATATCAGTTGTGGGAAATTTTTGTTCAATGATTTTTCCTGGCGCTTGGATATTATGCGTTCGTTTGGAGAGATTGACCTGGGCTTCATGATGATGACTAACCAGGAAATTAAGGTCCTGACCGGACTACACATTTCAATTCCTTTTCCAGCGGCGAAACAGGGACGGCCAACAGCATTTCGGATAATCGTCCCAAGAAACCTTGTTTCCGATTATCGCTATTTGCCTTATGACAGCGCGTATATTCTCGAGACTGGCACCAATATTCAGGCATATTTTCAGAAACTAACACCAATTTTTATTAAAAATAATATTGAAGATTTGAGAGAGAAATAAATGCGAACCACTCTTTTCATTGTTAGCATATACCTGCTTTTCTCAAGCCAAACGGTATTGTGTGATATTTGCACATCAGGCACCAGCAGTCTGATTAATATTCCAGTGGCACGAGTTATTCCACATGAAAAAGTTGCGATTGGCATTAGTTATGTGCATCATCGGGTTGCATATCTGGCTCATGGGCAATTTGATAATTATCCCATTTACATGAGCCTGGGTTATCTTCCTCGAATTGAGATAAGCGCCGGAGTTGTCTTTGTTCCGGGAGAGCCAAGTTACGATGGTACACACACCTATAAAGATGGTGTTATCAGCTTTCAGGTGCTTGCTCTGAAAGAACATCGTTATCTGCCGGCAATTGCCATTGGCGCCCGTGATATTTACAGCTTCATTCTGCTAAATACGTCGTATCTTGTTGCCAGTAAAACAGTGGTACAAAATCCGACGGTACAACTTTTACTTCACACTGGATATGGCTCGGATGTAATTAATGAACATCAGGGAGTTCCAAAACATGATAAACAGCACCCGGTTGGACATACAATTGTTGGTTTGTTTGGTGGATTGGAGTTAAATGTGAGGCCAATTGGAACGTTTGTATTAGAGTTTGATTCCAAAAAATGGAATGGCGGCGTAAAGCGTCAACTTCTCCCCCATCTCGCCGCAGAATTGACAATGATGCAATTAATGTATATATGTGGTGGATTTCAATTTACATTTCATTTATAATTAGAAACATCACCACCCATTTGCCGGACATGTTCATCGAGGATATGTTGCGGAATATTACGTAGAAAATATTTCATCGCCGCTATCATAATAAGCAGATCATCTGCATAGCCAATAACCGGTAATGCAAAATCAGGCAATAAATCCAACGGCGAAATAGCATAAATCACTGCAGCAATCAGGATTATCTTAAGATGAAGCGCCACACGCCGATCAATTAGAAGTCGCCATTGCAAACGAATTATCTGTGGTAAATGCAGGATAACATTAATAATGCGCCAGGGTTGTTTCATTCCTCCATTTAGCACGTTTTGAAAATTAACCCGCATTGTCACCGTCCTTATTTCTGAACGATTCGTATCAGAATTTGAAATTCCCGCTTTATAATCTCGCCAAATGCTTCCGCCTGTTCATCGGATTCGAAATTACCGACCCAGACTACATAATACAGATTCTGTCCTACAATTTTTGTAGAAATTTCTGCCGGGTACCCGCGACTTGTAATTTTATCTTTTAATGATCGGGCATTTTCTTCACTACTAAATGCACCCACCTGTATCGTAAATGCATTCGCACTTGAGGAAATCGCCGCAGAAAATCCTGAATCACTTTGATTTGAGCCCGATCCTCCGAAATCCTTTTTTAATATAGTCGTAAAATCGGAATTCGGATGAATTTGTACAAATTTCTGATATTCATTTATCGCATCTAACTTTCGATCGAGTGCCAAAAGTGATTGAATCTTTAAATAAGCGCCTGCATCTGCTAGTGGTGATGCCGGATGCACCGTCAGTAATTTATCCAGTTCATCGATGGCTTGCTGAAATTCACTGCGAGCATAATTGTACTGAGCAAGCTTGTATCGAGCTGATGCGGCATAATTGCTCTGAGGAAACCGTTCCACAAAATCCCGGTAAAGCTGGGAAGCATAATCCGCATCTCGTTCGATAAATGCTTCAACATAGTACGGGATGGGTTGATCCGGGAATTTTTGCTTAATCAATGTTAGATTATTATAAATCTGTTCCAAATTATTTTGATCGATTAAGCGCAGTAATTTTTGCTCAAGATCCTGTGCATTAACACTGCCAACAAGCAGTACTATAACACATGTAATTACACATAATTTTCGCATATTAACTCACTAATTTACATAGGTGTTCCATTCCTGACATTTCGGGCATCGCCAGTGCGGTTGATCATCCGTATTCTGGCACACCCTGCAGGTAAATAATTCAGCTGACTGTAACGAATCTTCGAATAATGATAACGCAATTTCGAGCGCATCATCATTTTGTCCGGTACGTGCATAATATTTTACCAGATATTTTTTGGCAATTTCAGAATCGGGATTCTGTTCGAGTTCCTTTTTGCACAAATTAATTGCCGCCTGAAGTTCACCCTTCCGTTCATATATATCAGCCAACGCAAATCGAATGTGGGCTATATCGGGATTACGTTGTAGCAGTTTCTGGTAAATGGATTCCACCTCACCGAAGTCGCCTTTTTCGAATAATATATTTTGAACCCGATCAAACGCCAGATATGCCAATTTAGGCACGGCTTCCAGAAATTTGGTTAATTCATCAAGTGCATCGGAAAGACGTTCTTCCCGAATATATGAATCACTCAAATATAGGTACGCCGGTGCACATTGATTATGAATTTTAATGGCTTCACGGTATTTAATGCGCGCATCATGCTCGCGTTCTTCTTTTACGTAGGCAAGCCCTGCCTGAACTTTATAAAGGGCAAGTAACGGATCATCGTTTATTCCCTGTTGACGTAACAATTGCTTGCGAGCATCAAATGCGCTGTCCCAGTCATCTCTTTCTTCAAGAACATCCAGTTTTAATTCCTGTACCCATTGTTCCTGTCTGGTTATTTCCTGAAGTTGACCGCATATCTCAAGCGCTTTATCAAAGCGCTTTCCAATCCGATAGTCTTTTACCAGACTTTTAAGAATTTCGATCCGTTCGTAGGTTGATAAATTATTCCGGACTGTCAAACCTTTATGAACTTTTATAGCCCGCTCAATGTAGCCAGAATCACGCAGCAAGTCACCAATTTTCAGATACGCATCGACATTACTAGTATCGTGACGCACTGCTTCTTTTAACTTATCATACGCTTTTTGTTTATCGCCGGCAAGCAGATAATTAAGCGCCGCTGTATAATCGATAGCGCTATCTTTCCGCTTTTTCGGTGTTTTAATTAACATGAAAATAACGGTTATAAAAACCAGAATGATGATACCACTTGTAATAATCACGATATTAGTCATGGAGTTATCCCTAATTGATTTTTATTTCTTCAGGTAAATCGCCAACCTGAGATTCATCTTCTTCGATGGAGATATTCCGCAGATTGTCCAATTCTCGCTTGAGAACCACACTTTCTTTATTCAGTTTTCGAATATCATTCTTTAATTGCCAGACTTTAAATACCGATGTAAAAAACCATACAAGCACACCAACAGCAAAAGAAATATACATTACCATCCAGAGCTGCATCTCAGGAGACCGCCATTTGATGAATTTTACATACACTGTTTGTGTTGAATTTTCAGCTCCGAAATAAATTAAAAAGAGCAGCATCACTACCATAACAAACGACCTTAGAATCCACATGCTTGCCTCCTAAGCTAAAATAATGTAACAACAGAGCGGGGGAAATCAAAAAATATATTCATCGTATATAAAGTTATATGAATGATAGGTTGAACGAAACGCCTTCGACTACGCTCAGGCTGAAGAGCAATCTTCACGGTGAGTGACGTCGCACTGTGATAAATCTAATTGATCATAATTTTCAACCAGTCATTTATATAAAGATTGATACGTACAAACATTCTTCACAATTCTGCCGGGGATGTCAGTAGTTCACCAAACAACGTTTGTCCTTCGGCTTCATTTATTTTGACACAGATTAATTCACCCTTTTTAATCTTTGCTGTGTTATTAAAAACAACAATTTTATTCGAATCGGTCCGGCCCATCCATTGTTGTTTTTTGCGTTTTTTGCTACGCCCTTCAACGAGAATTTCCTGAACCGTACCAACAAGTTTAAGATTTTTCTCAACAGTAATTTTTTTCTGAATCCGGTTCAATTCCTGTAGCCGACGGGTCTTTTCAGCTTCAGAAACTGTCTCTTTTAGTTTGAATGCTGCTGTACCACTGCGAGGTGAATATTTAAAAATAAACGCACCATCGAATTTTACTTCATTAAATAGATCAACCGTTTCCTGAAATTCTACATCGGTTTCGCCCGGGAATCCAACGATAATATCCGTTTGCAACGCAGGATTCGGTACATGTGTTCGGATATGTTCGATCAGTTCCAAATAATGCTCACGTGTATACTTACGATTCATCGCCTTTAAGATGACATTTGATCCGCTTTGAATCGGCAGATGAATAAAATTGCAAATATTAGGATGTTCACCGATCGCTTTTATCAGTTTCAGAGACATGTCTTTGGGATGTGAAGTCGCAAACCGCACACGTTTCACGCCATCAACATCAGCGACACGTCGGATGAGATCAGCAAAATCTGTTTTACCATCATGATATGAGTTAACATTCTGCCCCAACAGCGTCACTTCCTGATAACCATCGGTCACAAGCTCTTTAACTTCATGAATTATATTTTGCGCCGATCGGCTACGCTCCCGCCCTCGTAGATACGGAACAATGCAGTACGAACAAAAATTGTTGCATCCGCGCATGATAGCAACCCATGCATTAATTTCGCCGAAACGTGTCGGATAGATATCCGCATAGGTCTCATCATCATCGTACGGATTTTCGAATTCGGTTTTATCGATACCTCCATTGTTCAACTGCACTAACAATTCTGGAAGATTACGATACGAGTCCGGGCCAAGCACAAAATCGACGAGAGGTTTTTCATCGATCAGGCTTTGCCCCATGCGCTGTGCCATACAACCGAGAATCCCTACCACCAGCCCTTTTTTCCTTTTTTTAAATCGGTAGAGATCATCGATTTTATTTTTCACGCGTTGTTCCGCATGATCACGTACGCTGCATGTGTTGATAAGGATTAAATCACTTTCATCAATAGAACGCGCGGGTTGGTATCCATGTTTATCTAAAATTGTTGCTACCAGCTCTGAATCGTATTTATTCATCTGACAGCCAAACGTCTCAATGTAGTAAGTGCTCATTGCTAAATCATATTAAATTTTTTGTTAAATGTCAATAATAATTTAAATTAATAGCGGTAAATCAGTGAGTGATTGCTGGTCTAATGTTCATACATTACCATGCAATCATTTTTCTATCTCAATCTCTCCGTGAATATACGGAGGATCGTATTCTGATAAAACGGTGTTGATTATTTTATTATAATATTGTGGATTGTTTTTCGATCTTATGCGAATATAATTATCCGTAAATCCATACATCCACAATTGATTTTTTTCAGACTTCGTCTCATACAATACCGGTGCAGTTTGTCCGGCTGCATTCTTATAAAAGCTCGCCTTTTTTGTTTTTCCAAGTTCTATTAATACTGCGCTGCGTTCCTTTTTAACAGAATCCGGAACCGAGTCTTTCCGTTCTGCAGCTACTGTTCCCGGTCGAGGTGAATAGCTAAAAACATGCAAATAACTAAACGACAACTCATCGATTAACGCGTAAGTATTGCTAAATTGTTCATCTGTTTCACCCGGGAAACCTACGATTACATCCGTCCCTATTCCTGCACGAGCGATTTGCTCTGTTATTGAAACCATTGTTTCTCTAAAGTGTTCCCGTGTATAATGTCTGTTCATGGCACGCAAAACATCGTTATCACCACTTTGCAACGGGATATGAAAATGATTACAAATTCGATCCGATTCTGCAACAAGCGCTATCAATTCAGCGGTAATTTCTGTCGGCTCTAATGAACTCAGGCGAATTCGCTCAATTTGTGTTTCATGAAGCATGCGTCGCAATAATAGTGTTAATGAGGAAGGTTCGGGAATATCCATTCCATATTTGCCGATATGAACGCCTGTCAATACAATTTCCCGATAATTTTCAGCTACCAAATTATTTACCTGCTGAATAATCCCCGAACTCTCAGCACTGCGACTTTTCCCTCGGGCATACGGGACAATACAATAACTGCAATAACTATCACAACCATCCTGAATTTTCAGAAATGCACGGGTTTGGTTATCCATTGTTCCCGCATCGCTTATCACATAATCCTGATTTTCTCCGTGAAGATAAATTAGCTTATCGCTATCCAAATAATCGAAAATCTCAAACTTTCGATCGCTACCTAAAACAATATCAACTCCAGGAATTTCCAGAATTGCATTTGCATCGGTCTGGGCGTAACAACCGACCACGGCAATCACTGCATCCGGAGATTGCTTAATTGCCTTACGAATATTTTGGCGGCAGCGATAGTCCGATTTTGCAGTTACCGTACAGGTGTTAATAACACTAATATCGCTACGTTCACCAAACGGTACAATCGTGTAACCGCGACGTCGAAATCCATCAGCAAGCGAGGCAGTTTCAGATTGATTTAATTTACAACCAAGTGTAAAAAATGATACTCGTTTCATTTCTATCTAACTGAAGTAATAAATTGCCATATAAATCCGCAAGCATAGTATTGCCAAACAATTAAATCCGCTTGCACATTATAAAAAAGAGTTGAACCATCAGATCCAACTCTTTTCTTCATAACAATACGACTATATTTCAGAAACTGTAGAGTAAACCATCAGCTTTTTATTCTGCGGTTTCTTCAGTTTCATCTTCTGCTTTCGCATCTGCTTTTTCTTCATCGGCGACAGCATCATCAGCCTTTTTTGTTTTGGTCGTTTTTTTCTTGGCTGTAGTTTTTGTCGTTTTTTTAGCTTCTTTTTTTGGTTTATCTTCAGTTGCCGGGGCTTCTTCAGCTTCAGCTGCTTCGACTTCAACCGGAGTTTCAGCTTCTTGCTCAGCAGCGGGCGCTTCAGCAATGGGTGCTTCAACTTCTGCCGGAGCTTCAGCCGCTTCCGGTTGTGCAATTTCTACAGGTTCAGCAGCAACAGGCTCAGCTTTGGCAGCCTTATCCGCAGCTTTTGATTTTTTCTTTGTGTCTACTTCTTCTTCAAAATCAACATCGAGATCTTCTTCGCTAACAAGCGGTTCAGTGGCAACTCCACTTTCTTTTTGTTGAATCAATGATTGCGCATGTTCAACTTTTTCAGAACAGACGATCTTTTTGTTTTCTTTATTGAATTCGATAACACAAAGTTCCAGATCATCACCTACTTTATACGCATCAGAAGGACGGGTCACTTTCTGTGCCAAATGAGATAGTGGTACAAAACCATCGACTTCATCATTAATTTCAGTGATAACACCCTTTTCGATCAGCCGGATGATTTTCCCTGTTACAACCGTGCCAACGGCATATTGACCGGCAAATGTATCCCAGGGATTATCGCTGGTTTGTTTGTAACCCAACGAGATACGACGATTTTCACGATCCACATCCAGCACGACTACGTCAATTGTAGCACCTTTTTTCACGACTTCACCCGGATGACGAATTTTCTTGGTCCAGGAAAGATCGGAAATGTGAACCAAACCATCGATACCTTCTTCAAGTTCCACAAACGCGCCAAAATTGGTCAGGTTGCGAACTTTGCCGGTATGACGTGAACCAACAGGGTATTTTACTTCCAGCATGTCCCATGGATCCGGTTCCAGTTGTTTCAGTCCAAGGGAAATCTTTTTCTCTTCGGTGTCGATGCTGAGAATTTTTGTTTCAACAGTTTCGCCAACGGCCAGAATCTTGGACGGATGTTTAATGTGTTGCGTCCAGGACATTTCAGAAATATGAATTAATCCCTCGACGCCTTTTTCCAATTCGACAAAAGCACCGTAATCAGAGATATTCACTACCTTGCCTTTGACCACAGCGCCGATAGGATATTTATCGGCAACATTTGCCCACGGGTGTGGTTGCAATTGTTTCAGACCGAGTGATATACGATCTTTCGCTTCATTGAAATCGAGCACCATGACTTTGATTTTCTCATCCAGCGAAACAATCTCCGAAGGATGTGATACGCGACCCCACGACAGATCGTTGATGTGCAACAAGCCATCTGCGCCACCGAGATCAATGAACACACCGAAATCAGTAATATTTTTAACTGTGCCTTCGAGCACCTGACCTTTGGCCAATTCTTCCAGTATCTTCTGCCGTTGTTCAACCAATTCGGCTTCGACCAGTACGCGGTGCGATACAACAATATTTTTACGAAGATTATTTACTTTGACAACTTTAAAATCCATCATTTTGCCAATAAACGCATCAAAATCACGGATTGGTTTCACATCTATTTGCGATCCCGGGAGGAAAGCATCAATTCCCATTAGATCCACGACAATACCACCCTTAATACGACGCACACATTTGCCTTGCATTACATCGCCGTTTTCATGTGCTTTGACGACTTTATCCCAGGTATGCATAAAGTCGGCTTTCTTTTTCGAAAGTACAAGCTGGCCTTCTTTGTCTTCAATATTGTCCAGCAAAACTTCGATGTCATCCCCAATCTTCAGTTCACTCAGGTTGGGAAATTCATCAATTGGTACTGTGCCTTCCGATTTGAAGCCGATATCGATCGCAACTTCTTTATCGTTAATGGCGAGCACTTTACCTACAATCACTTCTCCTTCAACAAAGTCCGTGAGTGTACCTTCGTAAAGTTTCACCATTTCATCATATTCATCGGCGGTATACTCAAAATCATCTTTCAGATCTTCGAGTTTAACGAATTTTTCATCACCTCCTTTATTCGGATTTTGGGGCTGTTCGGAAGTCAAAATTTCTTCCGCAACAGGTTGCATTTCTTTTTCTTGTTCGGACATTAGTGACAATCCTCCTGTCTCGAGTTGTTTGGTTAAGGGTTAAAGGTTTACTAGTTGTTTAATTGTTTTTATTTCTTGTTCCGTTAAAATTCTCCATTCACCGCGCCGGACATCCTTTAATGTTAAATTGGCAAATTGCACACGTTTCAGAAAAATGACACGGTATTGCAACGTTTCGAGCATTCGGCGAATTTGCCGATTCCGACCTTCGTGAATTGTTATGTACAGCGATTTATTCGCTTTATCATAGCGATCGAGCATAACTTTACTGGGTGCGGTGCGTCCATCATCGAGCATGACGCCGCTTTCCAGTTTTTCAACATCAGTTGGTTTTAACGAGCGATTTACTTTTACAAAATACTTTTTTGTTATTTGATAACTTGGGTGAGTCAGCCGGAAGCTTAAATCACCATCGTTCGTCAGTAATAGTAATCCTTCGGTATCGATATCCAGCCGTCCGACTGGAAACAAACGCTCTTTCTGCTGGATCAGGTCCAATACTGTTTTGCGTTTCTTTTCATCGCTTGCGGTTGTAACAAATCCTCTTGGTTTGTTAAGCAGGATGTATACCAGTCGCTTTTCTATCGCAACTGGTTTATTATCAACGGTAACCGAATCCAGAGTTTCATCAATACTGATACCGAGTATTGAGATAGTTTTGCCATTAACACTTACCCTGCCGTCCGCAATTATCTGATCGCATGACCGGCGTGAGCCGACGCCACATTGTGCAAGATATTTATTCAGCCTGATCATCGACTGTTTCAACTTCTTCTTCTTCAGCCACTTCAATTTGTAGCGGCAGTTCTTCCTGACCACTACTTAACAATTCATCAATTTCTTTCGGTTTGGGAAGATCCGTAATTTCATTCACGCCGAAGTACCGTAGAAATTCTGCCGTTGTTCCGTATAAAAGAGGTCTCCCTGCGCCTTCTGCTCGACCGGCAATAGTGACCAAATTACGTTCCAGCAATGTCTTTACGACTCCATCGGAGTTAACACCACGTATCTGATCAATATCCGGACGGGAGATCGGTTGCTTGAAAGCCACGATTGCCAACGCCTCCAACGCCGCCTGTGATAGACGCGGTTTTGCCTTCCCCCTGTACATTTTTTTTATGTACCGTGAAAACTCAGCCAGTGTCACTAATTGGTACCCACCGCCAATTTTACTAATCCGGAATGTACGGCCGGTGCTTTCATAATCGGCATTTAATTGGTCAATGGCTTTAAGTACGTCATCTGCCTTAATATCTTCAATAATACCAAGGATTTTATTTTGAGTTAAAGGAGTATCGGAGGCAAAAATAATCGCCTCAATAATTTGTTTTATGTAAGTATAATCGATCACTTTCTCCGTATCCATATTTCTCCAAATGGAACCGCCTGGTTTACAATTATCAATTCCTGGCGAATCAAATCAAGCACGGCGATGAAAGTTACAACCATTATGATCCGGTCTGTAAACCGGGATATTAAATCGACAAAAGAAATTTGTGCGCTATGTTGTAGTATTTTAAGAATATATTCCGATTGTTCCTGTGTGCTGATTTCAACATTTTTTATTTCATGAACCGTCACTTTGGGAACATGTTGAATAATCTGCTTGAACGCATGGATCAATGAGAATAAACTAACATTAGCATCGCCAATTACAATCTCGTCGTCTTCTTCGAATTCAGAATAATCAAAGTAACTTCGCCCATAAATTTCGAGCTGATTATCTTCGATTTCATGTAGCTTATGTGCTACTTCTTTAAACCGCTTGTATTCAAGGAGTTTTGTAACTAATTCCAGACGGGGGTCAATCACCTGTTCTTCATCATCATCCAGTTGAGGTTTTGGCAGGAGCATCTGAACTTTAATTCGAATGAGCGTAGATGCGATAACAAGGAAATCACCGGCAACTTCCAGATCAAGTATTGTTATTATGTCAATGTACTCCAAAAACTGTCGTGTAATTTCGGCTATTGGAATATCATAAATATCGACTTCATTTTTCTTTATTAAAAAAAGTAATAAATCAAGCGGGCCTTCAAAATTTTCCAATCGTACGCGATACGCCATACAGCTTTATCCCATGTTCATGGCTGTATATACAGCAGCCATTGTTTGCTGTGCGACTTTGCGTGCACGCTCTGTTCCGTCAGCAATAATATCATCAATCTCACCCGGATGCTGACTAAAATAACTACGTTTTTCCCTGAATACTTCCAGTTGTGGCGCTAATTTGGCTGCCATATTCCGCTTGCAATCCACACATCCAAGTGCGCCTGATTTGCAATCCGCTTCGATCGTCTCCGTTTCTGCAGAATTAAATTTACGATGGTACGTAAATACATTGCACACTTCAGGGCGCCCCGGATCACCTCGCCGGATTTTTTGAGGATCAGTAATGGCACGCATTACCTTTTGTTGAATTTCATCAGATGAGTCAGAGAGTAAAATTGTATTCCCCAGTGATTTGCTCATTTTATTTCCATCAAGTCCCGGTAACCGGCTAAACTCTGTCACTTTTCCTTTTGGAACAATAAAAACATTATCATAGGTCGAATTAAATTTTCGGGCGACCTCCCGTGTTAATTCAACGTGCGGCAACTGATCTTCTCCAACCGGTACCAGATGTGCATTGTACAAGAGAATATCAGCCGCCTGCAGCACAGGATATCCCAAATGGCCGAAAATCATATTCGCTTCAACGCCAAGATCACGCGCTTGTTCCTTAACAGTCGGATTGCGTTCCAGTCTCGGAACCGTAACAAGCATTGAAAAAATCAGGAACAGTTCCGCATGTTCTTTAATTTTTGATTGCACAAATATCGGACTTTCCTCAGGATCAATTCCAGCAGCAATCCAATCAATTACCATATCTCGCGTATTTTGCTGTATTCCTGATGTATCCAAATTTGTTGTAAGCATATGCCAATCTGCTATTAAATGAAAATTATCATATTCACCTTGCAACTTCACCCAGTTTTCCAGTGCCCCAACGTAATTACCAAGATGCAGCCGTCCAGTAGGTCGCATACCACTAAGAATTCGTTTCTTCATGCATATCCTCGAGATTGATAAACTCCGGTGCTGAGGTTCAAATTATATGTTCAAATAATTCGCATTCAAGCACCCATCAGCAATCATGTACTTTAAACCATCTATGGATTAATTCATAAATAAGTATGGCTTCCAGCGATGATCGATTGTGCTGACAAAATAACGTATAAAATACAAATGACTCGGTTTCTTCGGCTTGCGCAACAATGTCATACCTGCTTCTTCCGGTGTGCGATCCCGTTTTTTGTTATTGCATTCGATGCATGCACATACTAAATTCTCCCAGGAGTCCTCCCCTCCGGATCGTTTGGGAATTATATGATCGATTGTAAACGGACCGGTTTTAGTACTACAATATTGACACTGATAACCATCACGCTTGATGATATTCTTTCGAGTCAGAATAATCCGCTTTCGCGGGACCCGTTTATAATGCATTAATCGAACGATGCTTGGTAATGGAAAGGTTACGCTGACAGAACGTACAAGCAAGCCATCGTTTCTCTCAATAATTTCAGCTTTACCCAGATAGATGAGAACGACTGCTTTTTTTACATCAGTAACTGTCATCGGTTCATAGTTTTGATTTAGAACCAATACCTGTGTATTAAGCATCGCTAAGCTTCGATTTTTTATTAATTAAGCAAACATAACTATTCATAACCTGAATTATTCATAAATTTTGAAAAAAGAGTGAGGATTTTCCAATATAATTTCTTATATTTAAGTAGGATAAACATATAAGA
>JAFGDW010000344.1 GCA_016931935.1 Candidatus Zhuqueibacterota bacterium
CGTCGTGATTGATAAGATAATTGACGCGTTTGCTCGCGTCGCCAAACACAAACGTGAATGATCCAACCAAGTTTTGGGATCATACCTGAATAGTCACAAAAATTTTTCAGATCATACCTGTTATTAAATAATTTAACTAATCCGGCCGATAACATCAACAGAACCGTAACAATAGCAACGTAATTTTTACGCAGTTAGCTATCACCCGGTTTTTGCAAAAATTACTATTTTAACAGATTGACATTTTCAAATAGAATGCGTATATTGCATCAACAAAAGCTGGTTCGCGATGGTTTGTGTGATGAATAGAAGGCGAGATTCAGTTCTTCATTCGCGCATCGCTGTTGATTGATGTGATGGTCTTTAACGCGAAAGAACAGGAGCGAGGAATATGCGGACTAGCGGATTTCGTGGAAAACACCTGTTGACGTGGGAAGCCTGGGATAGTGATTCCATTGCAACAGTTTTGACATATGCACATGAGTTAAAACGATGCTGGGCGACGAATGACATCAATAATGTACTCGCCGGGCAGACGATTCAATTTTTATCATATCAGGAAGCGTGGGGATTCGAACATTTGCTCACGTTGGCCGCATCGCAATTGGGCGCTCATGTAGCATCGGTTCCGGCTGCGATGCTTCAGCATGAATTTTCTAAAAACGCTCATGATATTGGCCTGGTTCTTTCTCGTCTTGGCGACAGCCTGGTATGCTGCCACGATCAATTTGGTATTGGTCATGAAACACTGTCAGCCATTAGTGAGCATGCAACAGTGCCGGTGATTGGTGGTATGAGCGATCAATATGCACCGGTTCAGGCCATGGCTGATCTGATGATGATTCGGGAAATTTATGGGTCACAATTAAAAGGACTTAAACTGGCGCTTGTTTGGGTCTACGGCAATAATGCCAGCCGAGCTTTAGGAATTCCGCATTCGTTATTGCAGCTTGTGACGCGAATGGGTGTCGATGTTTCGCTGGCAAATCCGCCGGAATTCCCTCTGCTGCGATCTGTTGTGCATCAGGCGAAGAACCATTGTCAATTGAGTGGCGGAAAGGTCAAACGCTGCGAAACGATGGAAGAAGCGTTGGAAGGCGCGCAAATTATCTACCCCGTCCATTGGGGGGGCTGCGCTCACATCGAAAATTACACAGGAGATGAAACCCAGTTACAGATTTTAAAAGCACACAATGAGCGTTACACAGCATGGAAGTTGGATCAGAACCGCGTCTGCTTATCCGACTTTGACGCCCGGGTGTTACACCCTCTGCCATTCGAACGTGATCGCGGCGTGGATTCTGAAGTGCTGGATGGCCCGTCGTCTAAAGTGATTGATCAGGCGGAAAATCGGCTGCATGTTTTAAAGGCGGTATTAGCATTAACAATGGCGGGCCGATGATTCGCCGGCACTGGTTTACCAAGTTGAGATTATAAAAATTAAAAGTATTATTTATTTGTATGGAAACGTGGTTAGTAATCGGTTATCAGTTATCAGGCGCACCGATAACCGATTACAGATCACCGGTCACATCATTTGCAATTAAAGGTCACATAAGATAAAGCATTCTTCTTTAAAAACACAATCCTGAACAAATAAACCTGTCTAATCATAAACTTGTTGGTGAAGTATGAATTTCGAGTATCATTGCGTGGAATGCGGTCGCCGCTATTCCCCGGAAGGTGAATTATTTTACACCTGTCCGGTTTGTGCACTGTCGCAGAAGCCGTCCGGCCCGATCCGGGGGGCATTGCGCATTATGTTGGCATACAGTGAACTGGCGGAGTCAATCGATCGTTACGATTTCTGGCCTCAGGACTGGCTGCCTGTAGAGCCGGAGCTATTGCCTGATTATTCGGTGGGTGGGACTCCTTTGATTGCCCCCGAGCGATTGCGAGCGTATCTCGGCTATCCCAATCTGTATTTGAAAGATGATTCGATGAATCCCAGCGGCTCATTGAAGGATCGGGCATCGTTTTTAGTTGCCGGTATGGCGCGCAAGATCGGCAAGAATCACATCATCGTGGCGTCAACAGGAAATTCAGCTTCATCCATGGCGGGGCTGGCGGCAGCAACCGGTATGAAATGCACGGTACTGGTACCGGAGCAAACTCCGGTCGTTAAACTTGTTCAGTGTATGATGTATGGCGCAACCGTTATTCCCATTCGCGGAGACTACGACAAAGCCTACGAACTTTCCATGCAGTTATCACAAAAATATGGATGGGTGAATCGAAACGCCGGATACAATCCGTTTACAATGGAAGGGAAGAAAACGGTGGCGATTGAAATGTACCAGCAGCTTGATGATCAGGCGCCGGATAACATTTTTATTCCTACCGGTGACGGAGCAATATTGTCTGGTATTTATAAGGGATTTTACGATCTATTTCAACTCGACTTGATTGAAGCGATGCCTCGGCTTATCGCCGTTCAACCGGAAAAAAGTAATGCATTGATTCGTGCGTTAACAACAAATTCGCTGGAACCGCTGGACCATGCCGAAACGATTGCTGATTCACTTTGTGTCCGTACAGCCCGAAATGGTGTGATGGCGGTGAAGGATATTCATAAATCGTGTGGTTTTGGCGTGCCAGTAACAGATGAAGCGATCCTGGAAGCTCAGGAGATACTTGCCAAACAAACCGGCCTATTTGTCGAACCAGCGGCAGCATGTTCCTTGGCAGGATTTCTCGCTGTGAAATCAGATATCGATCCGGATTCGAAAACAGTATTGCTTTTAACAGGTACGGGCTTGAAAAATCCCGCAGTAGTTACCGATCGTATGAAACTGCCGGAAGCCGTGGATGCGGATATTAAAGCAATTGCAAAACGGATTGAATTAAATAGTGATTGAAATATAACGTTCTAATTTGAGCCACGGATAATCACGGATTTTACACGGATAATTTGTCATGTGTTCATCTTGTGTGAACTAATTATTCTTGTATTTTATAGGTATTTTTGTCGAGCTAATAAATGACTCTGTTGATAAATCACCCATGAGAGAAGATTGTGGAAATAGTAAGATACTATATATTGATTTTTAAAATCGGTTTTTAGTCAATATATTGGATTATCCAAAACCTTCGCAAGGGTAAACCAGACTTAATTAAACGATTAATACAAAACGAAATAACTTTCATTTCAGGTTTAGAAAGAAATTTAAAATCCAATATTTAACAGGAAAACATGATGGACGAACGCAATAATCCCACCCATCACGATCTTGCTCCGGATGAATTTCAAAAATACGCTCGATCGGCAATCGACTGGATTGTTCGATATGTTTCTGATATGAATGCGTACCCGGTGCTCGCCCAAACGCCGCCGGGTGCGATTAAATCGTTGTTGCCAACTGAGCCGCCATCCGATGGGGAATCGTTTGATCAAATATTAGCGGATTTCCAAAACATCATTATGCCGGGGATTACACACTGGAATCACCCTCGTTTTTTTGCCTACTTTTCGATTACCGGTTCTCTCCCCGGATTGATTGGTGAAATGTTGTCCAACGCATTGAATGTGAATGCAATGCTATGGAAGACATCACCTGCTGCTACCGAATTGGAAGAACGGGTGCTGGAATGGCTGCGCACAATGATTGGGCTGCCGGCGGAATTTGAGGGAATCATCAACGATACGGCTTCTGTCAGTAGTTTGTGCGCAATGGCCGCCGCACGGGAAGCTGCGGGACTTGATATTCGTAAACAGGGCATGGCAGCGCGTACTGATATTCCTCCATTGCGTGTGTATATTTCCGAGGAGTCTCACTCATCGATTGAAAAAGCGGCGATTGTACTGGGATTTGGTCAGGAAAGCGTGCGGAAAATACGTACGGATGACTCATTTCGCATGCGTGTCGATAGCCTGTACGAGGCGATTTCCAACGACATTCGCCGTGGTGATAAGCCAGTGTGCGTTGTGGCAACGATCGGCACAACCTCGACGACCAGCATCGATCCGATTAAGCAGATTGTCAATATCTGTCGAGATGCCGGCGCATGGTTGCACATCGACGCAGCATATGGTGGCAGCGCAGCCGTACTTCCTGATATTCGAGTATTGTTTGATGCGTGGGATCAGGCCGATAGCATCGTTGTAAATCCTCACAAGTGGCTGTTTACTCAAGTGGATTGCAGCGTGTTGTATTGCCGTCGTCCGGATATTCTGAAACAAGCGTTTAGTTTGACTCCGGAATACCTGAAGACCGCTGAAGCGGATACAGTTAAAAATTATATGGATTATGGCGTTGCGTTGGGCAGAAGGTTCCGTGCCTTAAAATTATGGATGGTCATCCGTGCGCTCGGGCAAAGAAAAATTCAGAACGTGATTCAGGAGCATATTGGCTTCGCCGATAAATTAGCCAGTCAGATCGAAGCGCATCCTCAATTTGAATTGCTGGCGCCGCATCCTTTCAGTACGCTGGTATTGCGCTGGAAGCCGGTGGGAATACAGGATGTCGATAAATTAAATTCATTAAACGAGCAACTTCTGAATGCTGTTAATGCGGCCGGTCAAGTGTTTATGTCCCATACCAAATTGCGCGGCTCGTTTGGCATTCGGTTGGCTATTGGAAATCTAAAAACAACGTGGGATGATGTGGCGTTGGCCTGGACATTACTGCAACAGCACGCAGCGCAAATCGCTTCCCATTGAATTGAAATGCCAACTTTATGAACGCGAATCCACGCCCACTGACAATTGTCCTGATGCTAACGCTTGGCCTGCTATCCGTCTCAGTCGCATCGATATTTATCAAAATGTGTGATGCCCCATCACTCGTTATTGCCGCCTGGCGTTTGACAATTGCCTCAACATTTTATGTGATTTTTACCCGCATTAAGGTTGGTCCAATCTGGTCGTACCTGCAACCGGCACAGAAAAAGATTGCTGTAATTTCCGGCCTGTTTTTAACGCTGCATTTCGCTACCTGGATTACATCATTGAAATACACCTCCGTTGCCAGTTCCGTCGTTCTGGTGCAAAGCGCACCAATGTTTGTGGCGATCGGAAGTGCGGTTTTTCTGCGTGAGAAGCCGAATTTGATGATGGTTGTGGGAATTATCATTACACTTATCGGTAGTGTGCTCATTAATATCGATGGTTTTACTGGCGACAAAAATTCATTGCTGGGCAATCTGCTGGCGATCGGAGGCGCAATCGGGGCTGCTGGCTATATGCTTGCTGGCCGGCGTTTGCGCGCACATATCGATACGTTTAGATATGTCACAATCGTTTATTTAATCGCAGCAGTGTTGCTGCTCATGATGGCTATAGGCAGTGGTAATTCGCTGATTGGATATTCATCCGCCACATATTTGCTGTTTATTGCAATCGCGGTATTCCCTCAAATTATCGGCCATACTGTGATTAACTGGTCGTTAAAAATCTTTTCAGCGACAACCGTGTCGATCATCATTTTAGCTGAACCGATTCTGGCCTCGTTTTTGGCGTTTCTGATACTTGCAGAGCGATTCAGTACAATGCAAGCCATCGGTGCTAGTATAATTCTTGTCGGAGTTGTGATTGTACTGGTGGGTGAATCGAAGCAAGCGAGTGTTTAAGTGAAACGTGCCTCGCACTTTCAAAGTGCAAGGCATGTAGATTTCCGTTAAGTACCGCAGTTTTATTTCTTTCGAAAAGAAAAGCCTGCTAAACAATATTTCAACAGGCTTATGTGTGTGTATCAGCTTCTATCGACTTCAGATTGTTTACCACCCAAAATTGAGTCCGACCATATGATAGGTTTCGCCGTTCAAGCCGGGGGAACCAGTTAATTCTCTTGTGTAAAGTGTGTAAGCAATATTAATGACTTTCAAATTGATTCCCGCGCCAAATGCCGGATATCCCTGGGAAAATCCGCCACGTAGACTGATAATTGGCAGAGCGAATTCCGCACCAAGGTACATTTTGTTGAACAAGTTATCGCCATCCTGGTTGAAAAAATCTTCTAGATCGGCAGCTAGCATTAGCCGATTGGTCAATTTGTACATAGCGCCAAATTTAACATTCATTGGGATAGACTTGTCATCGATTTTTCCTATTAAGTCCTGAGCAACACCGGCAAGATACAAACGCTCATTCATTTTGTACAGAGCACCTATGTCTAAGCCAAAACCACCTTTTGCATCCTGCATTTCATCCAAACCGTCTTGTATCTGCTGATCCAGTCCACTGGATTCTTCCATCTGGATTTTTATGACGGGTGATTCGGCCCGACTAATAAATTTGGCGCCGACGCCGAGTGAGAGTTGTTCGTTCAAATGAAATGCATACGCCGCGGAAACGACCATATCATTAATTGCCGTCAATTTAACTTTTGGGGCTAATACGCCGACGTCCAGTTTGGTGCTGAGTGAAATGTTGCTGTAAAAACCAATTGCCAAATTGCCAACAATCAGACCGACATCTGGCGTCACTTTGGTACGATACCAGATATTATCCAATTTGGCGGCATCTTTACGCAGGTTGTGCATAATTTCATCCTGCTCATCGATTGGTGTGGTTTCATCATTGAGTTTTTCAAAATTATCGTTGTTGTCGTTGATGTAGCTAACAATTTCCATGAAATTATCACCAAGTTCAATTTGGACGCCCGGAATTGTCAAGCGGAACGATTCTTCAGTGAGTAATGCGGGATTGTAGACAAAACAGAAATTGCCACGGGCGGAAGCGACACCTGCACCCCCCATTCCTGTGCTGCGTACATCATTTAAGAAAACAGGTTTTGCATTCTGGGCATTTACCGGATAGATCATTATGCCGACAAGGATAACGCAAAGTGTGATATATATAAAATGCTTCATAATGCCTCCTTTAAAACTTGATATCTTCATCGATTAGACCATCATTATCATCATCTATTCCATTTAGAATTTCTTCATCTGCGCCACTGTTCCCATCGTTATCAATTCCATCACCTATAATCATCAGATTATCAGCTAATTTGTTAATATTACCAAATAAAGCATCCAGTTCTTCCTGATCGAGCAGTTCATCCTTGCCAGAGTCTGCAAACGTCTGGACAAGTGATAGAACACCTTCAGCCCCATATTCAATCGTGTTGAGCAACATATCCTTAAATTGTTTCCGTCCGCTTGCGGTACCTAACCTGAATTATTCATAAATTTTGAAAAAAGAGTGAGGATTTTCCAATATAATTTCTTATATTTAAGTAGGATAAACATATAAGA
>JAFGDW010000345.1 GCA_016931935.1 Candidatus Zhuqueibacterota bacterium
ATTTTAAATTGCGCTGTCGTTAGCTTAATTTAACTAGATGTGAACGCAGTTTCGTTTTATTTACTTATGTCAACATCAGCTCATCATTGCTTTAAGCCGACGCTCTTTGTCGGCTTAAAAGTGGCTTTAACACAAAGGCGAATTCAAGTCGTGTCATTGGGAACAGCGCCGCTTTCACAGAATCGGCTTTTTGATAAAACAGATCTTTATCAATTGCGAAATAGGCGTTGGGGTGAACCTCTTCAATTGTCGAAATCGCGAAATCGATATCCTCCGTTAATTCAGATACCGGGATTTTTTGATTGAGTTGAAATTGTTCAAGTTGCTTTTTAAATTGCGCGTCCGCCGGACTTCGACTCGAGTTCATGGCAGCGCAATGAGTAAGAAGAATGACAATGGAAAATAAGAGCAATCGTTTCATGCGAGATACCCTTATCAGTGAAAAATGAACACTGAAATGTAATCATAAAAAATTAAACTTAGGTTAACGATAATATGAATTTATAAAATATGGATTTATTCAGTATGAAGATTACAATATCTATGCCAACGCTGAAAATTAAAGAGATAGGGATGTTTTTCTCAAATTGGGGACTGCAAAGTATCCGTTTGCATTACAGCTTGTGTACGTAGGCGAACAGTGAAATATGTAGCTAATTTATGGAGAACGTATTGATAAACGTCATGTTAAAAAGAATAGTAAGATTTAACTATTTTCATTCCAGGTGAGAATATGTTAGAGTAATGGCTCGACAAGTAATAAATTCTGTTGAGCCAATTAAAGCGGATGTATGAGAAACTGCTTGCTTTTAAATATAATAAATTTTATTTTGGAGATAGCATGCGGATTGATGAGAATTGCATGTTATTAATTTTGAATGGAGTTTAACCATGCCATCACTACAAGTAAGAGAATTGCCAGCCGAGATTTATCAGAAATTGAAGCAAGAGGCTGAATTGGAGCATCGAACGCTGTCACAACAGGCCATTATCACGTTGGCGAAGGGATTAAATGTCCCTTTACAACCGATAAAACGCCGGCGAAAAATTTTAATGCAAATAAAACAAAATGCACACGAATTAGGGCAGTATCAATTGAGCGATCCTGTTAAATTATTGCGGGAGGATCGTGACTGATGATATGTGTCGTTGATCCCAGTGTCGCCGTTGAAATTGTGTTAGATAAAGCGCAGGCGACATATTATTCAGAAATTTTATCCGACGCAGAATGGGTCATTGCTCCGGATTTGTTCATCTCTGAAGTCACAAATGTATTTTGGAAATACAATCGATTTGAAAATCTTCCTTTGGAGATTTGTGAAGAATCCTTGAGCGCTTCGTTGAAATTGATTGACGATTTCATTCATGCGAAAAATCTGTATCAGGAAGCGCTCTCATTTGCGTGCGCCACAAGCCATCCTGTCTATGATATCATGTATCTTGTGCTTACCCGCCGCCATAGTGGATATCTGCTTACGCTTGATAAACAAATGATTCAATTAGCCACGAATAACTCGATTCGTGTAATGCAGAAAAAATAACTCCGATAAACTTTCAGCCTTTAAAATCATTCATATTTTATCGCATCAATCGGATTGGCCAGCGCCGATTTGATGGTTTGATAACTCACTGTCAACAATGTGATCCCTGCCACCAACACCAATGGAACAAAAAATAACCAGCCATTAAGCGACATCCGATTGGCAAATCCATTCAGCCAATTGTTTAAACCGTAAAATAGCAACGGCAGCGTGATGATAAATGAGAAGCCCAGCAGAATCAGTGTGTCTTTTGTCAACAGCACAAGAATGCGCGATACGCTGGCGCCCAATGTTTTACGGATGCCGATTTCTTTGGTGCGTTGCACAGCGCTGTAAGACGATAATCCAAAAATGCCGAGCGCGGTGATGAAAATAGCCAGTCCGGCAAACAGGCCGAACACCTTGCCGAACAGTTCATCGGCCTGGTATTGTTGGTTGAAATAGTCATCGAGGAAAAAATAATCGAACGGATTGCCCGGGAAAAACGCGTCGTATTCGTTTCGCACAAGCTGCATGGTTTCGCGAATGTCGGCGGTGTTTACTTTCACAGCAATCATCCCACGCACACCGCGGCCATGCGGCATAAATCGGAATATTGTCGGCTCAAACGCTTCCTTCAATGATTGTTGATGATAGTCTTGCAACACGCCAATGATTGTGTACACCTGATCCCAATACTGCACTTTTTCACCCACAGCGGCTTCCGGCGATTCCCAACCCATCCAGTTGACAGCGGTTTCATTGAGAACAAGTGCATCCTGATCGGTGGGGAATTCTTTGGAGAAATTTCGGCCTGCCACAAAATCGAGATCGAATACATCAGCAAAATCATAATCGACGCCCATGATCTGGTAATTTTTGCCCAGACTTTCGTCCTCGCCGAATTTCTGAATACCGCCGGCATCCCAGTAGAGCTGGCGGCCGGGAACCTCAGTCACATGCGATATGCTGGCGACGTGCGCATTCTTCAACAGCGTCTCTTTGAATGACTGAAACCGTCCCGGATAGGTATCGCCATCACGAACACGCGGCGCTTTCACGACCAGCATCTGTTCCATGTCAAATCCCACGTCCTGATGCCGCATGAATGAAATTTGCTTATACACAGTGAGCGTGGCGGTGATGAGAATTAATGCCATCACAAACTGGAACACCACCAGACCTTTGCGCAAACTAATGCCGCTGGTTGAATTTCCGAGCTTGCCTTTTAATACTTTCGTCGGCTCGAATGATGACATTGCAGCCACCGGATACAGTCCTGAAAGCACAATCCCCACAGCGAACAAGATTGCCAGCGATTGCCAGAACCAGGGTTGATTCCAGATTGCAAACGTAGCAGGAATTCCAGTTATGTGATTGAATAATGGCAGCGAAATTTTCAGCAATCCCAAAGCAATAATCAGCGCGACTATGTTCAACAAAATCGTTTCCATGAAAAATTGCATTATCAATTGCCGGCGAGATGCGCCAACGACTTTGCGCAAGCCCACTTCTTTCGCGCGGTTAAGCGAGCGGGCGGTGGACAGATTTACATAATTCACCCAGGCCATCACAATAATGAAAATCACCACGATCGAAAGAAAATTAACAGAATCGCGGTTGCCATTGGTCTCGTATTCCTGCATAAAGTGGGATGTGAGATGGATGTCGAGCAATGGCTGCATCTTCAATTCGATTGTCATTTTATACTCAGCCAGCCACGGGCATTCGCGTTCGGCCAACTCCACCATCTTCCGTTCGAACGCAGCGATATCCGCGCCTGGTTTGATTCGCACATAGGTGTAGACGCCGGTGTGCCCCCATGCTTTGTGGTAATCATCGCCATACATCAGGATGCATTTTTCATAGGAGGCCAGAATATCAAATTTCAAATGCGAATTTTCCGGAATGTCTTTAAACACGCCGGTAATCCGGAAATCGTGCTGCTTATCAATGCTTAGCGTCTTGCCAACGGGATTCTCAGCGCCAAAATATTTTCGAGCCGTTGATTGTGACACAAACGCATTGTTCGGATCGCGAATGTCAACGAGTGGATTGCCACTGAGAAATTGAATATCAAAAATCTCGAGAAAGCCATCGTCTGCGAAGTAGAGCCGGTCCTCCAGAAATTTATTATCTTCATAGGACACGCTGGCCCGGTAGCGGAAAATCCGTCCGACTTTTTCAATCTCCGGATAATTGTCGCGAATCAAAGCGCCAGCCGGTGGTGTGCATGATGCAAAGCGAACCGCCGATCCGTCTGAACTGGTGCGTTCATAGCGCAATCGATAAATCCGGTCGCTATTCTGATAGAACGTGTCGTAGCTCTTTTCGTATTTTACGTAATGGAGAATCAACAGGCAGGCGGTCATCCCGATCGCCAGGCCGAGTACGTTGATAAGTGAGAAGACTTTTGTTTTGATCAGGTAACGATAAGCGGTTTTGAGATAGTTTTTAAACATGGGCTCTCCAGTGATCAGTTAGCAGTGAACAGTGGACATTTTAATACTTGCATATTTCTGAATTGATAGATACGAGTGATTTAATATCCATCTGAAAATACTCGTGAGTATTTCGCGATAGATGTGAAAATATACTTTTAACGAATTGGTTTTCGGATTTTCCTTTATCAAACCTTCCCTTACCTTCCTTAAAAAAGGAAGGGAAAATATGGTCAAATCCGGAAACCAATTCGGTGTTTGTATAGTAGCAAAAATGCAAATAAATAAAACGATTGACTTCTTGAATAAAATAATGTACATTATGACCATGTCATGACTATGGTTTTCTTAAAAAGGATTTAATTATGATAACTGTTTCAAAAAGTGAACTTAAAGCCAAAATGCTGGAATATTTTCGACAAGTCGAACAAACAGGTGAAGAATTGATTGTGACGAACAATAAAATCCCAACCTTAAAAGTTGTGCCAATTCGAAAGAACAAATCTGTTGAAGATGTGTTCGGTGATCTGCGCGGCAAAGTGAAAATCGATGATTCCATTATGAATCCTGAAACTGAAGAATGGGATTTATAAATGTATGTCTTAGATACTTGCACATTACTCTGGTGGACATTAGACCCGAACTCGTTATCAAAAAGGGCTGAACAGGCATGCGCCAAAATTGATGAACATGGCGCTTTCATTTCTTCAATTACAATTTGGGAAATCGGAATTAAGATTAAAAAAGGACTCCTCAACATAAATGAAGATATTGCCGCATATGTCAATCGTGTGAAAAGCTTGCAATCAATTTCAATTGTGTCAGTTGACGAACATATTTGGATCAGAAATCTCGGATTGAATTGGGAACACAAAGATCCAACCGATCGAACAATTGTAGCGACAGCGATGATGAAGAAACTAAAAATAATTACAAAAGATAAAATTATTCGCGATTTTTATCCGGATACTATTTGGTAGCTATTGCATAGTCTAAATGCTTCTTTTATTCCGGTTGATTTTACTTGATTCTTTGATTATATTTGTTGTGAGTCATAAAATCCAAACTTTATAAAATTCAGGATTCAAAGATGGATGACACGATATTTCAATCAAAAATATTATCAATTCCAAAATCAATTCAGCAAGAGATGCAGAACTATCTCGACTATCTGCTTTTCAAAAATGATGCAGACAAATTAAAAAAGCATCCCAAAGCTGGATGTATGAAGGGCACATTCAAAATGAAAGACGATTTTGATGAACCATTAGCTGATTTCAAGGAATACATGGAATGAAATTGCTATTGGATACCCATACATTCATTTGGTTTGTCGAGAATGATCCCAAATTAAGTAGCTCAACAAAAGCTCTTATTGAAGATGATTCAAATACTACCTAAATTTCTAAAACGTATCTTTTTATTTCAGATGTTTTATTGGTAGTCCGGATGATTCTAATTAAACCAGTTTTCACTTCCCAGATGACGATCCATTTATTCCAAAGGGACTTGAATGCAACCCGACCATGCGAATTTGATAAATTCAAATTAGAAATTCAGGTATAATCTTATTGAGCGTTATATCATTATGGGAGATAACTGTCAAACTAAGTTTGAATAAGCTGGAAATCTCCCATGATATCGAAACCATTATTGATCTTTTAACTCAAAATGGATTTGAAATCCTTCCTGTAATCCCGCGGCATTTTATTGAACTTGCAAAGTTGCCATTTCATCATCGTGATCCATTTGACCGATTATTGGTCGCCCAAATCAAAACTGAAAATATCCATTTTATCAGCAAAGACGAAATATTAGATAAGTATGACATCTTAAGAATTTGGTGATAACTTCCAATTTCACATTACTTACTCATACTTCAACGTGTCCGCCGGATTGCTCAACACCGCTTGCGTGGTATGGTACATCGTGGCAAACAGCGCAGTTAAAAGCATAAGCCCGATGCTGACTATGTAATCCATCGGGATTAAATGATATTTATAGGCGCCGGGCGTGGTGATGGAAATAACGTAGCCAAGCGGACATGAAATGAATACGGACAATAGCAACAATCCTAGAAATTCCTTCGAGATTAAATAATACAATTGAGACGCCCTGGCGCCCAACACTTTGCGAATGCCAATTTCTTTGATACGCCGCTGCACGGCAAACGAAATGAGTCCGTACAATCCATTGGCGGCTATAGCAATCGCGATAATCGAGAAAGCGAAAAATATTTGCTCCAATAATTCCCACACATCTTTGCCGCCATATTCTCTGCGTTGATTGAAATAATAGGCGTCAACAATGGCGTCCGGGAAACTGGAGCGGAATGTCTGAGTTACTGCTTCGCGCGTGGCCTGGCCGCTGCCTGGTTGAACCCGAACGGCAAAAACATCACCATGCCGCATGTCATCGGTTTTCAGCATCATCATGTAGGCGGGTATTTTGCTGTGCACGCCATAAATGTGAAAATCTTTCGCCACACCGATAACTGTGTATTTGTTATTATCGAGTTTTTTTCCGATTGGATCGTCCCAGCCCAATTGCCGGCACGCTTCTTCATTGATAATACATGCATTTTTATCTGTCGCGTGGGCAGGTGAAAAATCCCGGCCCTTCACAATGTTAATTTGAAATGTATTGATGAAATCGTAACTGACCAGATTGTAGCTGACGCCCATTTTGTCATCGGGCGCGCAGCCTTCCCAATTAATCTCGCGTCCCCAATTGCCATGAAACGGCGCATTGATGGAGTAGGATGCGGACGTTACGGCCGGATTCTGAAGCAACCTGGATTTTAACGTTTCGAAATCTCCGCCAACATTGTTACCGGAAACGCGGCACATAATTAAATCATTCCGGTTAAATCCGTGGTCTTTGGTTTTCATGTAACGCACCTGTTTGCTCACATAAATCGTTGACAGAATAATCGTCACGGAAATGATGAATTGGAACGCTACGAGAAACTTGCGGATGAATGTTTTGGAGCTGGTTTGTTTGCGGGAGCCCAGGTTGTCCTTTAAAATTTGCGCTGGCTGAAACGCAGACAAATAGAGCGACGGATATATGCCTGCAACAAGTCCGGTGATGGTGAACAGCGCCAGGAGAATTAATATAAAATGAAAATCTGCCACATAATTGATGTCAAGCGGCCGTTCCACAATATTGTTAAAGCAGGGCAGCGTGAGTTCTGCCACAAGAAACGCAAGTATCATGGATATAAATGAGTAAAACAGAAATTCCCCGATAAATTGGCCGAAGATCGCGCTTTTATTGCCACCAATCACTTTACGGATGCCGATTTCTTTTTTGCGCAAGTTGGAATTGGCGGTCGCTAAATTAATAAAATTGATGCAAGCCAACAGCAGCACAAATAACGATATTCCCGCCATATAATCGAGCGCCACTTTATAGTCGCTTGTTTCATCCGGAGCAATATGGAGTTCTGTGATTGGCTTCAGATAGAGTTTTTTGTAATTATCCGGCACATAGCGATCATTAAAATTGCAAATTTTATCATTCAGCTCGCCAACGGATGTGTGTGGCTTTATCAGCACAATTGTGCGAACTGTAGCAACCGTGATATTTGATAAATCATTGTATTCTTTCCACGTTGTCACATGTTCTACTGTGCCAAGAGATACAAAATATTCAGGGCGAATATCGACATTAAACGGTAAGTCTTCAACGACGCCGGTGACTTCCAATAATTTATTTTTTGACGCTTTGATAAATTTTCCAACCGCTGACTCATTCGGGAAATATTTTTGGGCCAGTTCTTTTGTCAGAACAACAGAGAATGGATCGGTGAGCGCATCGCTTGCATTGCCTTCAAGAAACCGGGACGAAAAAATCGTAAAAATGGAGTTTTCCGCATAATATCCCTTGCGCTCCTGAAATGTCAATTCATCCGTTGAAGAAAGATATTCCCCATGAATTTCATTTATTGTTGCTGTTTCCTCAAATTCAGGAAAATTCGCCTTCAGCTCATGGGCGAGGGCATAGCCTGTTTGCGTTGCAATGTCGGTATCATTCTTGAATTGCACAATTTGCTGCACCCGGTAAATGCGGTCGGCATCGGGATAGCTGGTATTCCAGTTCTGTTCGTAACGCACAAATAATAAAATCAGAATACAAGTGGCCATTCCGACCGTCAGTCCAAACAAATTAATTAGGCTATAATTCAAATGTTTGCGCATGGTTCGTAACAGTATTTTGAAGTAATTGACAATCATTTTTATTTTTCCTTAAGTTGTGCCATGAGTGCTGTCATTTCGTTGTACATGCGGCGCTGCCAGTTTTCTTTTTGTGGATTCAATTCCAACGCCTTTTGACATACGCTAACGGCTGCGTCAATATTCCCATTTTTTTGCCAGGCAAACGCCAGGTAATGCCAGGCGGTAAATGATTCCGGAAATTCATCCGCGCTCTGTTGAAGAACTTTAATGGCATTGGCCGTATCTCCGGCATTGAGGAGATCGCGCCCCAGATCATTCAGCGCCACCTGAATTCGCCAGATTTCCGATTGTTTCTCTGCGTGCGCTCGCACATCTTTCAAAGCGGCTAAATAGGACGTGTGGGCTTCATCGAACATTTTTTCTGTGCGATAATATTCGCCCATCATCAGGTTGCCTTTGAAAGCATCGCGTTTCAGCAGTTCTTCGGCCTGCTCTTTCGCTTTAATTTTATCGCCACCAATGAATCCGGGCACGACCAGGTAAAACCCGCACAAGTTGAGCCGGGCGTCCAGATGATCAGGATTGCAGGCGATGGCTGTTTCCAGTTCCGAGCGCATTTTCTTTGCCAGCCCCAATTTTTTGATTACGGAAACGCGATCCATTTTTTTCTTCGATGCGATAGCTAACCAGTAATGATAGTCGGCGTTTTGTTCATCAAACGCTATCGCTTGTTCAAGTTGCTGGATTGCGTCATCAATTTTGCCTTCATCGAGATCGATTCGTCCCAGATAAAACAGCGCGATATGATCAGTCGGTTGAATTTTTATCCGGTCTTCAAGTGTTGTCCGGGCAGCAGCATACTGTTTTTGATTGTAAAATTGAATTGCCTGTTGTAGATCACCTGACGAATCGCTTAGGCTAGACGATTTGTTTGCATCCGTTGTATTCATTTTTTTTTGCAGTGCATTGGCAATTGATAAATTCTTGCTATTTTGATTTGATGAAAAAGCGCGTTTGCGGTATGCTTCACGATCTATTTTAACACCATCTTTCCAGATTGCTATTATATTTCGGGTCGCCAGAATGTCATTTGTCGGATCGCCGCTGACAAGCAGCAGATCGGCATGATTTCCCGGTTGAATTCGACGCTGTTCAGTGAGATGAAATATATTCGCAGGAATAGAAGTAGCGGATGCGAGCGCTTCAATTGGTGTCAAGCCAGCCTGAACCAGCAATTCCAGTTCACGGTGTAAACTGGCGCCGTGCGCTGTTCCCGGATTTGATGCGTCTGTGCCGGCGAGAATGGGAACGCCCGCGTCACGTAATTGACGCACAGCGTGTTTCGCGGCGTTAAAAGCGGCGCGCCCTGTCGCTGTTGGAAAACGAAGTTGCAGCCGGTCTTTGTCGTCTGCATTGAGCAAGGGCGACATGTTGGGATCGTTTAATAGGGCGTCGGGATCAAATGCGCCGCTTAAACTTTCGAGCACGGTGAGTGTGGGAATGACAAACGCGTGATGCTGTGCAACGAAGTTCCCAAATTCAGGATCATACGCGTCGTCGGAGAAAATGTGCGCCAAACCATCGGCGCCGGCCTCTATCACGCGGCGGGCGTCGGCTAACGTCGCAATGTGCACGACGGTGAGTTTTTTATTTTGATGAGCTGCCTGAATGATGCCGGATATCGTCGGCATATTCAATGTGGGCCAGTCTATTCCATAAGTATGCCCATCATCGACAATAATTTTGATAAAATCGGATCCTTCGGCAATACGGGCGTTAATAAATGCCCGCGCTTCATCCGGCGTGGAGATTGTTGGAATGTATGAAAAATATTCCGTACCATGCCCTTCCGGCGCAGTCACCAATGTGCCAGCCGACATCAGACGCGCCATATCAGCCGCATGTCCCGTAGATTCTTCAGTCTTAATTCGTGTCATCACTTCAATTTCCATCCCCATATCGACAACTGACGTGACGCCAAAAATGAGCGATTGTTTTAAATCCTGCTCATCAGCAACATGAACATGCGCGTCGATCAGGCCCGGCAGCAGCGTTTTGCCTGCGCCGTCGATTCGCTCTGTTTCGTTCGGAATGTCGACATCAGTCCCAACAGCGATGATTTTGCCCTCTCCAAAAAGGACAGCGCCCTTGGGGATAACTTGCTCGCCATCAAATATACGCACGTTTTCAATGATATGTAATTTATCCGTCGCCCGGACCGGACAATTATTGAACGGAAGCGAGGTGAAGATAATTGCCACTATACAGATATATTTTGTGAGACGCATTTTCAGAATTTTATTGCTAATCACATTTCCTCCATGCAATCCAATGATCTATAAACAATGCATAAAAAATTGCTTATCGATAAATGAAAAGTTGTCTTTTTATTTGTTCACTGATTAATGAAATTATTCATAACGAAGCGCATCAACCGGATTGGCCGTGGCTGCACGAATCGCCTGCCAGATTATAGTCGCAAGCGCAATGATCAATGCAACAATGCCCGCCAGTAAAAATGTCCCCGGATTCATGTTGATGCGGTAGGCAAACTGGCGCAACCAGTGATTCATTGCAATCCATGAAACGGGAGCGGCTATCAGCGAAGCAACAGCAACCCACATGGCAATTTCTTTGGAAAGCATCACAACCACGCCGGACACCGACGCGCCCAAAATTTTGCGAATACCAATTTCCTTAGTGCGCTGCTCCGCCATGAATGATGCTAATCCGAGCAGTCCTAGGCAGGCGATAAAAATCGCCAGCGCGGTGAAATATGAAAAAATGGCGCGCAGCTTTTCGTCGGTACGATATTGCTGATCAAACGATTCATCAAGGAAAAAGTAGTCAAACGCACGATTGGGATCAGATGCTTGCCAGACGCGCTTAATGTCAGCTAACGTGGCAGGAATGTTACCCGGCTGAATTTTAACCATAATTGAACGTAAGAATGTTGGATCGTAGCCGATGTAAAGCGGCTCAATGATTTGGCGCGCGGATCGATAATGAAAATCTTTAACCACGCCCACAATTTTTTTATAATCCTGACCATCGCCGGAACCGATACGTTTGCCCAACGGCTGTGTCCAACCCAATTCCCTGGCAGTCGCTTCGTTTATGAGAATTGAGTTCTCCTTGTCCGACGTCATTTGCTCGGAGAAATTGCGTCCCTCGGAAAATTGGATGTCGAGCGTCGGCAGCAGATCCGGATCGATGCTCATGAAATTCATCATCATGGTCTGGCCTTCGGGCAAACCTTCCGGCGCGAATGAGCCGCCACTCGATTCCTGGCCGGGATAATGCGATGAGGCGGCAACATTCACTACGGTGGGGATGTTGCGCAGTTCTGCCTTTAGTGTAGGAATCGATTGTTTCGCATTTTGGTCGATTAACGGAAGCGCGACGACTTGTTGTTTGTCAAAACCGAGCGATTTATTTTTTATGTACTGAAGTTGGCGGATAATTACCACTGTGCCAACAATCAATGAAATTGAAATAACGAACTGAATAACAACGAGCGCCTGCCGGAAACGCGCGTTGGATGTATTCACATTAAGTTTATTCTTTAGCACATCAATCGGCTGGAAACTGGAAAGGTACAGCGCCGGGTAACTGCCAGCAATGATTCCTGCCACACATGCCAGTCCCAGAAAACCGGAAATCAACCAGGGTGAATTCAAAAATTGTGTATGCAGATCACGATCGGCAATGGATGCGAAGAAAGGAAGCGTTATGAAAACAACGGCCAGCGCGATAATGAATGAGACCACGCTGTATAGCAGTGATTCGCCGAAAAATTGCATCACGAGCTGCTGACGATTTCCGCCAATCACTTTCCGCAAACCAATTTCGCGCGCCCGTTTTGCAGAACGAGCCGTTGCCAAATTCATGAAGTTGATGCAGGCGATGAACAGAATTAACGCGCCAATCGCGCTGAACACATAGACATACAAAATATCGCTGTTTTCCGACATTTCGTGGCGCAAATGCGAATGCAAATGAATGTCAGTCATGGGCTGAAGAAAATATTCCACGGCCACGCCAGCTTTGGCAAAATCATCGCCGATGTACTGCTTCACCATAGCCGGAAGTTTTTGTTCCAGTTCACGAATGTTCGCGTCACCGGTGACTAAAATATACGAATAATTGCTGAAGCCGGTCAGCCAGGATTCGATATCCTGATTGAGTGAAGACAGTGTTTGAAACGAGGCCAGCATATCAAATTGAATATGCGAATTGGATGGCAGGTCGCGCATGACGCCTGTCACCGTATAGTTGTACTGCCCGTTAATTTTTAAAATTTGCCCGATTGGATTACTATCGCCGAAGTATTTGCGCTTCAACGATTCCGTCAGCACTATTGAAAATGGCGATGCCAGCGCTGTTTTAGGAGCGCCCTGAACCATGGGAAACGTGAACACATCGAAAACAGACGCGTCAGCAAAATACCCTTTTTCTTCGACAAACAATTTGTCCTGATATTTCACAGTCAGCTTTCGCATCGTGCGAAATCGCGTGGCATCGATCACCTCCGGTAAATCATTGCGCATGGCAATTGCCGGCGGGTAATTCGTCGTTGCAATCGGCGTGGTTGTGCCGCCAAGCGTCAGGTTCGATGCGATCCGTATGATGCGGGGCGCATTTGTGTGAAATGTATCGTAGCCCAGTTCTGTTGAAATGTATAAAATTATGATCATGCTGCACGCCAGTCCAATCGATAATCCGGCAATATTGATCAGCGCATAACTTTTTTGTTTCAAGATAAAGCGATAGGCAATTTTCAGATAATTTTTAAACATGAATTTCTCCAACGTTACAATGATCAATGAGCAGTAAACAATGAACCGTGATTTACTCAGTGATCAATGATTATGAGAGAGTTGCGTTTTAACATGTGACCGTCATCCCTAATATTTCACTCCATGATTTGATTATGACGATGTGTATTATGTTTTTTTTGCACTCTTCGAATTACTAAATAGCTAGTTCCAATTATGATTGCAATGATGAGCGCAATGATGCCCAGGCCAAGTTTTGCCATAAATGGAAATCCATGAGCAACAGTGAAATTCATCGGAATGGTTTTGTTTAGCGATTGGTCTGCCACGCCGGTTTCATAAAAACTGGAAATCAACCGCTGACAGGCTTCGGGATTGGGCCATTGAATATTCATGTGGCCGCGTTCAGCTAAAATGAAATGGCGGCCATTTTTAAGATGCGGTAGAAGGTCCTGCACTGCGTAACGAGTGGGTGTGCCAACATCGATGCTTCCGCTTAAAAGCAGGGTTTCGACATCCGAGTCCTGAAGTGTGCGGTATTGTTTCGGAATCGATTTGACGGGCCAACCGCCGTAGTTCATAGGACTCCAGAGAAGTTGGCTCATTGGCGATCCCATCGGATATTGTTCCGTTGGCGCCATGTCTGCAATATAATCGCGGATTGAATCATAGTCGGCGCTCACCGCTTTGCATGCCAATTCTCCCCAGGTAAACATCTCTGGCAGAACAAAATCGTAAGCCAGGGACATCAAAGCAAGTCCGCTATAATCGCCATCCCGCGCGGCAATGAACGCGTCAAAAACAAGCGGCATTGCGGCATTATCAAAAAGCAGGCAAAACGCGACGGATCGAACTTTTCCTTCATCGATTGGCAAAAACAGCCAATGGTCCGGCATCCTTTTTAATACGTTCATCATATCTGAATAAAGATCGTTTGACCTGGCGCTCGCATCAGGATCATTGGCCCAAAGCTTTGAATAATCCCGAAGCTGTTCATCTAACACATCGCGCTCCCACACGAAACGGCCGGGAGGATTAATGGATATCATGGCGCTTCGATGAATTCGTTCCGGATGAATTAGCCCATACAAGTAAGCGACCCGCGTTCCATAACTGGCGCTTTTAAGATTTATCTTCTCATAACCGAACGCTTGTCTGGCTGTTTCGAGATCTTTAATGACATCGATTATGGTGTAACAATCAATATCCACACCTTCTTCTCGTAAACGCTGCGCGCTTTCTTGCCAGGCTTTGCTTATTGCCCTCAGGGATTTTTCACTAAAGATATCTCCCCTGCCCTTTACTGCTTTTTTTAGTTCCGGGCATGAGAGAATCGATGAGCCATCCACTCCTCGATACCCGAGTAGTATGATATCGTGATGTGGCATAAGATACCATAACATCCCCACGTGTTCCATATTACTCATACCCGGGCCGCCGGTAAGCCGAAAAACGGGTTCGAGTGGCTTTTCGGCGTTGGTTCGGACACGTATTAATGGAAGATGGATAAATCGGGAGTTGTTCCCATTGCGGTTTTCCCGAACGGTTAGTGTTCCCAGATCAACAGAATATTCTGTATTTGCATAAATCATTTTTTCGGTAACAATAGTTAACGCCCCTTCATTCAGTTCAAGCGAAGGCTCTGGGAAGGTAAACGAACGTTTCCCACAATTAACAAATAATAAATGGCTGATGAATATAAAAACTATAAGTATTGACACGATGCGAGTCATTGTGTTATCCTTTGCATATTGACCAGAATGGAGTGCAATTTTCTGATATGAAGTTCTCGATTCTATGGATTCATTTAGTTAACTTTCTATCCGGATATAAAGTATCGGAATCTTCGCGTTGCGAGTTATTCATATCGCAATGCTTCGACCGGATTGGCTGCTGCCGCCCGGACCGCTTGCCAGCTTTCCAGATCCTGATAAAACCACTGCCGCATATTTTCAATCGGGAAGGCATAGTCGAATTGCAGATGAGAATTTTCCGGAACGTGAATTATGCCGGTAATAGTCAAATCGACATCATCTTTTTTCAAGATGTGACCAATGGCGTTTTCGTCGCCAAAATATTTTTGAGCCATCTTGTCGGAAATGACAACCGAGAGTTTTTCATTTAGCGCGGTTAGGGGATTGCCCTGTAAAAAGGGAAATGAAAACATTTGAAAAAATGATGGATCCACAGCCGCCCAGCGGTCGTTGGTGAACGATTTGTCGCCGCGCTGAATCAGCCAGCCGGAAAATCCGCCCATGTAGCGCGCCATCGTCGTGACTTCGGGATATTGGTCGTGTAACGCCGGTCCTAATGCGTTGGGTGAATTGGATGATGCAGTCTGGTTGTCACCTGTATTGGTTTCAGTGATAATGCGATAAATGTCATTTCTATTTTCATGAAAGCGATCAAAACTCACTTCATCTATTGCCCAAAGTAAAATGAGAAAGCTGCATGCCATGCCAATCGCCAGACCGGCGATGTTGATAAAAGCATATCCGCGATATTTAATGAGATTGCGAAAGGTGATTTTTAGATAATTGAGTAACATGATTATAACCTTTTTTAATCTTGCAAAACATGATAAATAGTTTTATATTGGTTTAAGCCACGAACTGGAGATTTCGATGAAACGAATTCTAACTGATCCTTCAATATGTCATGGAAAAGCGCACATCGAAGGAACACGAATCCCTGTGCACATCATCCTTGATCTTCTCGCAGCGGGAGAAACACATGCAAATATTTTAGATGCATATTCGCAGATTTCAGAATCTGATATTTTAAAATGCATACAATACGCAGCCAAAATTGCCAGAGAAGAAGTGATTATGGATTCAGAGGCTGCCTGATATGCTATTTATTTCAGATGCGAATATTTTTATCCCCATGGTCAAAGGTCTTCGCGCGTTAGGCCATGATGTTTATGATATAAAAGAACAAAATCTCGACCATTTACCGGATGATGAAATATACAAACTGGCACGAAAAATGAAGCGTGTTATTCTCACGATGGATAAGGATTTTTGTGATATTTTACTTTATCCTCCGGGCGAACATTACGGTATTATTGTGACGAAACTTTACGGGTTAACTGTAAATCACGCAACAGAAGTATTTCTTCAAAATATTCGAAGGTTGAAAGAACATGATATTACTGGTCATATCGTTATTATCGATCGTAACAAGATTCGCATTCGAAAAGAAAAATAATAAAACGTTTCAAAAATTATAATAACCTGTGTCTAAATCATTCCCGTACTGAAGTGGTAGATTTTAAAAATTCATAAACAAGCGTCTGCTAAATTGATCACTGATTACTGTTCACTGAAATCATTCATAGTGTAAACTTTCAATCGGATTGGCCAGCGCCGCCCGCACTGTTTGCCAGCCAATCGTGAAAAATGCGATCATCAAAGCCGATAATCCTGCCAAAACAAACATCCACAAACTCATATTAATTCGGAATGCGAAATTTTGCAGCCACTGGTTGAGCGAGTAATACGCCAACGGCCAGGCGATGATATTAGCCATGACCACCCATTTGACCAGGTCTTTTGTTAGCATACCAATAATACTTCCGACTGAGGCGCCTAACGCCTTGCGGATGCCAATTTCCTTTTTTCGCTGAATCGTTGTGAACGCAACCAATCCCAGCAAACCCAGACCGGAAACAAATATTGCCAAAAATGTGATATAAAGAGTCAACTTGCTCATTACCTGTTCTGACCTGTAAAGCGAATCAATCGTATCATCGAGAAACTGATAACTGAAAGGTTCATCCGGGATGAGATTGGTGATTGTGCGTTCGATATATCGTATGGTTTGCGGTATGTTGTCTGGTCCGATGCGGACATACATGAAATTTCCGCTGCGGCTGTATACAAGCATAAGCGGGCGAATTTCGCGATGCAGTGACTCGGAATTAAAATCCTTGGTAACGCCAATAATAGTGTATTCATCAGTCTGTGCGCTGTTGAGATGACGGATCACGGTTTTGCCAATCGGATCGTCAAGTTCCAATGCGCGCATGGCTGCTTCGTTGATGACAGCGCCGTTTTTCAGATCAGATTGAAATTTTTCGGAGAAAAAGTGGCCGTATGCCATTTCTATCTCCATCGTTTCCTGAAAATCACAATCCACAAAATTGAACCCTATATTTATTTGTCTGTCCGCGCCGTACTGCAACATCCCGTCTGAGCGTCGCCGTTCCATTGGATTCACGCTTGTAGCAACCTTCAGGATATGTGGATTTTTCAACAATTCATTGCGCAGCATATTCGAATTGGAATCGATTTTCCCGCGCATTTTTAGCACGAGTATGTGTTCTTTATTAAATCCCAAATCTCTGTTCTGCAAATAATTCATTTGATGGGTGATGACCAGCACAGAAACAATCAGAAAAACAGAAAATACAAATTGAATGACAATCAATGTTTTCCGCAAATATGACTGCTTGAATGACTTTTTTGCCCGGCTGTGCAACACGGAAATCGGTCGTTGTGCGGACATGACAAGCGCCGGGTAGAAACCAGCGGTTAAGCCGGTGACGATTGTGATGCCAATGAGCATAAGCAATGTTCTAAACGATAATGTCATGCCTAATTGCTTGTCCGTCAGCGTATTAAAATGCGGCAGCGTGAGTTGGACAAAAATGAGGGCCACGAGCAACGCGATGAGGACAAACACAATTGCTTCGTTCAGGAATTGCGCGATCAGTTGTTTGCGCGACGAGCCAACAACTTTTTTGATGCCGATTTCTTTGGCGCGGCGTTCGGAGTAGGCGGTGAACAAATTGATGAAATTAATGCATGCTGTGAATAACACAACAATTGCCAATGCGCCAAAAATGTAAATGTATATGATTCGGCTTCTGCCTGATAAATTATGAAAGCTGTGAAGATAAGTTTCTGACAAAGGCTGCAAAAATAACACTTCGTGTGAATTTTGTTTATGTTGTTGCAGGACTGCGCGGATTTTTTCAGTCGCCAGTTCAGGGTGGACATTTTTTTGTAGCTGGATATACGTATATGGCCAATTATTTGTCCAAACCAAGGCATCTTCTGGCGCCATTGTCATAGGAAGCAGTCCATCGAATTCGATGTGTGAATTGGCGGGAATGTTTTCCAGCACGCCAATGACTGATAGTTCCTGACTATCGTCCATCGAGATTGCTTTGCCGATGGCATTCTCGTTGCCGAACAGTTTTCGTGCGAGATTTTCCGTAATTACAATTGAATTTGGATTACTTGACATTGTAAAAAATTCACCTGATTTTAACGGAAACGTGAACATTTCAAAAAATGCGGGATCGACAAATCGCAGCGCTGAATAAAAGCCATGTTCACCATTTGATAGTTTTATATCATGCAAATCGCAATAGTTTGTTGCGTTAGTGATTTCAGGATAGTCGGTCTTTAACGTGCTGGCTAATGCCCCGGGAAGATTATAGGTGAAATAAGTTTGGGTTTCATTGGTGCGGACTACCCGGTACAATTCATTTTTATTTTTATGGAATTGGTCGTAACTCAGTTCATCCTGAATCCATAAAAAAATGAGAATGGCGCTGGCCATGCCAATGGCTAGGCCGACGATATTTATAAATGAGTGCAACTTGTATTTGGCAACGTTTCGTATAATGATTTTAATGTAGGTGGTGAGCATTATGTACTCCATATCTGAGAATTATTTCGGCTTGATTTTATTATATTGATTGAGTATATTTCTTTTACATTCACACGTTCATAAAGAACAGTTTGTGTTAATCAACTTGTTATAGGTGAAAAGATGAATGACGTAACATTAAAAATACCCAAAAAAGCACTTTATGAATTTCTGCAACAACTTCCATACGATGAAATTGAAAATGTACTGAATGAAATTAAAGATAAGCATTCTTCGCTAATAAAATTAAATCGAATGCAATCTTTGGAGTCTCTCAACGATATTATCTCCATTGGTGGTGATGCTCTTCAGGATACGGAGAAACTTTATGAGTAGTGTGATTATTGACTCAAATTTTCTTCTTGGACTCATGGACAGCAATGATAAATGGAATGATAAAGCATTTCAAATTTTTAACAGTTTAAAATCTAAGGATTTTAACATCATATACTTTGATTGCGTCATTATCGAAACGATCAGTGTGCTTGCAAGGCGATTGGAAGAGAAACAACGCAGTAACGAGTTTTCCAATCTGGTAGATCATTTGAATGCATTAATCCCGGAACAAAATATTTCGTGGATTTTGACACAAGCTAAAAATTATTATGATGGCATTATTTTGTTAATGAAAGAACATAATGGAATTTTAAACTTTCATGATTGTTTAATTGCGCTGATCGCCCGTCAACATAGCATCACTTATATTGCCAGCTTTGATAAAGATTTCGACAAAATAAATTGGATTGAGCGAATATCCGAAACTACAATCTGATGTTTAAATACTACATCTAATTTATCCGCAATTCTGATGTGTAAAGATAAAATATTTGATTCAATTGCAGAACTACGAACGGATCTTATGTTCGAAAAATGGTCATTATAAAAACATCTCTATTTCTTTGTTTGCCCCAGGAATCATAATAATCATGTCACTTGCATTAATATTATCCTGTAATCCGCTTTGAAAGTCCGTTTAATGTTGTCATACATACCCTAGCCACTTAGTCCCGATAAAATAAACCGGGATCGAGTTACTCATTCCGCAAACTCTCAATCCGCCAGAAAGTTGGACGGATTTTGTCACTCATACCTGAGTGACTCAATCGGATTCGCCAATGCTGATTTTATCGCCTGACTTGCCACAGTGACAACGGCAATGCCCAACGAAATAATCGCGGTGAATATAAAAATCTCCCACGAGATCGATACGCGGTACGCGTAATTTTGCAGCCATTTATTCATTGCAAACCAGGCGATTGGCCAGGCGATTAGATTTGCGTAAATCACCCAGCGCGTAAATTCTTTGGACAACATACCCACAATGCCGGCAACCGAAGCGCCCAAAACTTTTCGAACACCAATCTCCTTTGTCTTCTGCTCGCTGACAAATAGTGATAGTCCGAACAAACCAAGACACGACACGAAAATCGCGAAGATAGTCGATAGCAGCACAATTTTTTTGATCAACACAATCGTGTTTTCATAGCGGTAGGAGTAGTCGCTCAGATATTGATAACGCAATGGCCGTTCCGGGCTGAAGCGGTTGCAGACATCCTGAATGTGTTGGAATGCTGCCGATACGGCGTGAATATCACTAATATGCGGCGCAATTTTGGCGAACATGTACTGATTTCCCTCCGGTTTTAGCCAGAACGCCAATGGCTCCGGCGGTTGCCGCAGAATGCGGTTATGATGAAAATCTTTGAAAACGCCGATGAGCGTATAATATTTTCCGGCAAAGAAAAATGGCTTGCTGACCGGATCTTCCAATCCGACCGCGCGAATCGCCGCTTCGTTCACGATGATCGAATTGCCGGCATCGTTGGGAAACGCCTCGGAGTAGAAGCGGCCCGCAACCATTTGCAGATCAAACAGGTCGACGTAATCGTAACTGACATCGGTCTGTAATATGCGCCGGCCGACGTTATCATCCTTGCCCCAGCGATAGTAAGAGCCAACCGTCATATCTATCGGCAGTTTGGATGATGTGGTCACGAATTCAATGTTGGGATCTTCCAGTAATTCGCGTTTGATAATTTCCGATTTGTTTCGAACGTCGCCATCAAGATACATATATGCGACATTGTTCTGATTGACGCCGAGATTGAAGTGACGCATAAAATTGATCTGCCGGTTCATCACAAACGCGCTGATCATGAAGCCAATCGACAGCGCAAATTGCGTGACGATGAGCGCGCGCCGTAATACGGATTTTTTTGAACCCAATGATGCGTTGCGGAAAATGCCGATTGGGTTGAATCCGGATAAGTACAACGCCGGATATATTCCCGCGATTAAGCCAGTGAATAAAATTAGACCCACCAGGCTGAAAATAAAAATCGGCTCGCCCGGATGAAGCGATATGGATTTGCCGGTCATTGCGTTGAAACTGGCAAGCAAAATGCGTACGATGATAATTGCTAAAATAGCGGCGATGAATGCCAGGAATGTGCTCTCACTCAGGAATTGCCGGGCCAGTTGCCCACGAGATGCGCCGGTGACTTTGCGAATGCCGATTTCTTTCCTGCGGCTCACAGAACGCGCGGTGGCAAGATTCATGAAATTGACGCACGCGATCCCCAGAATAACGAACGCCAACGCCGCTAAAATAGCAATTTTTGTCCGCCCGCCGGAATCGAGCAGATACGATTCCGTAAAGGGAATCAGATCGATGGTGAACGAAATCATTTTACCTTCGGAAAACATTCGCTTCTCGATTTTTTCACGCAGTTGAACAGTGTTCGCATTATCTGCCAATTCAACAAATGTCAGATAACGGCAGGGGAAAAATGGACTGCCCACAATGTCTTCTCCCATTTCCTTTAGAAACGAAAACGGAACGAGAAAATCAAATTGCTGATAGGTATTGGGCGGCAGATCATGCAGCACGCCTGTGACAATCAAATCCCAGGTATCGTCCATCCGCAGCGTTTTGCCAATCGGATTTTCTTTGCCAAAATATTTTTTGGCCATAGATTCGGTGAGTACAATCGATAATGGATCATTCAATGCTGTTTTGGGATCGCCAGCGATTATCGGGAACGTAAAAATATCAAATATGCTCGGATCGGCGGCGCCTCCCAGTCCTTCCAGAATTCGAGTCTCGCCAGTCTTTAAAACGACTTCCTTGACTCGCCCCATGCGCACGGCGTTGATGATCTCGGGATATTCTTCCGTTAAAATAGTGGCAATCGCAGGTGATGTTGTGGATTGATACCCGATATTTCCATCCTGATACGATTTTAAATAGGCATGGTAAATATCGTCTTTCTTCTCATGATATCCGTCCATGCTCAGTTCATCCTGCACCCACAAAAGGATGAGAATAGTACAGACCAAACCGATTGTCAGGCCAAGGATGTTGATGAGCGAATAAGTTTTGTATTTCAGAATATTTCTAATGGCGATGGTAATGTGATTTTTGAACATTTGGACACCATATTTACTTTAATGCAGCGATTAAATGTTTATACAAAATTGTCCTTGTATATTAGGATAATTTATGCTATATTTGTCCTAATAGAATAGGATAAAATATATTGGATACCAGCATTATAAAAGAGATCATTTCTGATTTTCATTCACGAAAACTTCCGAGCCTGACAAAACGTCGCATCGACTTAACCTGTCCGCCCCGGAAAGCGCGTAGTATAATTGGCGCCCGGCGAACCGGCAAGACATATACGTGTTATCAACAGATTTTAGAATTAATGCAACAAGATATTTCAAAAGAACGCACATTATTAATAAATTTTGAAGACGAACGTCTGATTCCGTTAAATGTACATGACTTAAGTTCAATTTTGGACGCTTACTATGAAATGTATCCTGCGTTAAAGGATGAAATCGTATATCTCTTCCTGGATGAAATTCAGAATGTGCCGCAATGGGAAAATTTTGTCAGAAGAATCATTGATTCCGAATCGATTGAAGTGACAATTACTGGCTCATCGGCTAAACTGCTAAGTCAGGAAATTGCGACATCGTTGCGTGGAAGAACGCTTTCGTATGAAATTTCACCTTTTCATTTTGTAGAATATCTCGATTTTTTAGATATAAAATCGACATCGGTGCCATCATCAAAGAACCGTTCTCAAATTGTTCATGCATTTGAGTCGTTTTTGCACATAGGCGGCTTTCCGGAAATACTTGAGTATTCAGAGCCCATGCGGCTGCGTGTTCTTCAGGACTATATGCAAGTCATGTTATATAGGGATTTAATCGAACGTCACGATATTCGAAAACATAGTTTGACAAAATATTTTTTAAAATTTCTCTTCGCAAACAATGCGCAGCCGTTAAGTGTAAACAAGTTTCATCAGGATGCGCGTTCGCAAGGATATAATTGTTCTAAAGATACAATCCATAGCTATTTGTCGTATTTGGAAGAAGCATTTTATTTTACAACTGTATCGATCTTTTCAGATTCAATTAGAAAGCAACAAGTGAATTATCGAAAAGTGTACGCAGTTGATCATGGACTTGTCACAGCTGTGTCCACTTCACGTTCGTACAACGCTGGCCGCTTGTTGGAGACGATGATGTACAATCATCTGCGCCGGAAATTTAGCAAAGAAAAGATTTACTATTACAGAACAGCTCAAAATTATGAAATAGATTTCATTGTTCTAAACAAGGAAGAAATTCTTAGCTTATTTCAGGTCTGTGATTCGATTCAGGAATCAATCACCCGAAACAGAGAATTGCGCGCCCTCTGGCAGGCAATGGATGAACTCAATGTTTTAGAATCGTTTTTAATAACGCGAAACGAACGTGAGAAAATTGAGAAAGAACGTAAGATTATACATGTCATTCCATTTTGGGAATGGGCGATTTCCTGGTATGGAAACGCTCTGAATTAATTTGCCATTTTTTAATCATTTAGTGATCGGTCAAAGATAAAAAATTTTATTATGGGCGTCAAGTTAAAGAGAAAGTTCAATCTATTCGAAATGGCTTATTATCCTTTCTGTCGGTCTATATGAATACAATAATTAAAAGGTTGACTTATTTGAATGATGTTGCTATCTTAGATAGCGCTAACATAATGGAGTTTAACTTGCAAAAACCTAATAAAAGCTATTATACAATGGATGAATATTTTGCTTTTGAACAATCATCAGAAATCCGGCATGAATTCTACAAAGGCGAAATATTTGCGATGTCCGGAGCATCAATTAATCATAATCGAATTAATAGTAACTTGTCTGCTAAATTAAATGCATCATTATTCAATCGAACTTGTGAAGCATTTGCAAATGACATGCGCGTCTGGGTTAAAGAAAAAGACCTGTTTACATATCCGGATATTTTAGTTATCTGTGAAACGCCTCAATTTTTTCCACAACGTAATGACACCATTACAAATCCGCTGATCATCATGGAAGTTTTGTCCGAATCCACCCGTAATTACGATCGTGGCGACAAATTTATGTTTTACCGTTCTATTCAATCATTTAAAGAATACGTGCTCGTTGATCAATATGCGATTCATGTTGAGCATTTTTTCAAAAATGACGATGGTAAATGGGTCCTGTCTGAATATAATTCTATTGACGATCAATTAATATTGACACATCTGGATTTTCAAATTTCACTAACGGATATCTACAATAAAGTCAACTTCAGTGATAATCTTCCGGAAGCGATTGAGAAAGAACACTCGGAAAGATAATCTCACCCATCAATAAATTTCTGTATTCAAAACGATTGCTATTATGCTATTTATTTGTCCGATGATTTTTTATCCGAATCCTTCTGCTGCTCCTGCAACTCATCTATTAATTTTGTTTTCGGCACCATCTTCACTTTGCCTCTTAGCACACACTGGCCCTTGCCGGGAGTGCAACTCATATGATTTAATTGACAAATGCCATTTAAAAGATGCGGACATTCAAAACTCATGTTGTTGATTTCCCGTTGATTTTTAATTACAATTATATTGTTATGAAACTAATTTTTTCATAAAGTGAAGCAGCGCTTGCATCGCTTTGAGCGAAGCTCTTGCTCTGTCATTATATTCCCCATTTGAGTTATTTATAACGCAACGCGTCAATCCCGATAAAATGAATCGTGATTTCGAGTTTACACGTTTATTCATAGTGTAAACTCTCAACAGGGTTGGCCAGCGCTGCTCTGACTGCCTGAACTGAAATTGTCAAAAATGCAATTACCAATGCCAGCGCGGCAGCAACGATAAATATTCCAATATTTATGTTGGTTCGATACGCGAATTGCGTCAACCATTCCCGCATTACCAGATAAGCAACCGGCCACGCGATAATATTGGCGTAGAGCACCCAACGCATAAATTCTTTGGACAGCAATAAAACAATGCCATGGGTAGAGGAGCCAAGCGTTTTACGAATGCCGATTTCCTTCATCCGTTGCTGGATGGCGTACATGATCAGTCCATACAAGCCAAGGCAGGCGATGAAGATTGCCAGTATCGTGAAATACTGGAAAATGCTGCGCATGTGTTCTTCCGCCTGATAGAGTTTATTGAAGTCATCATCCAGAAATGAATATTCGAATGTGTCCCCGGAAGCGAATTTCGTCCAGGTCGCGCGCATATATTCCAGTGTTTTGTCGATACGGTCGGGACGAATTTTTACCAGCAAGTAGCTTAGATCGTTTGTATTCACCAGGAAAATCAACGGTTCGATATTTTGACGTAATGATTGAAAATTAAAATTCTTTACGACGCCAATCACTTTTCCCCGTCGTGTGACTTCATCATCATACCAGATAATTTCTTTATCCACAGCCGTGTCCCAGGTGAAATCGTGGGCTGCAGATTCATTCAGCATAAATTGTTGCTGATCTGTCGTAAAATCTTTGGAGAATGCCCGTCCCGCAGCGATTTCGATATCCAGAGTGGAGAAGAAATCATAATCCACATGGATTACGGAAGCATCATTCTGTTCGCTTTTCTCTTCCCATTCCAGGATATTCTGATTAAATTGACCGCCGGGAACGTTGGAAACTGCTGATGCTTTGAGAATAGCCGGCGACTGTAACAATTCATTTTTAATCGATTCATACTGTGCCCGCATTGCCGGCTGTTTTATTGGCACGACAATGACCTGGTTCTTATTGAAACCCAATTGATGATTCCTGAGAAAATCAAGCTGATTCGATACTATAGCAGTACCACAGATCAGCGCAATTGAAATGGCAAATTGAAATACGACCATAATTCGCCGAAAAGTAACATTTCCCATCCCGACTTTTAGTTTTCCTTTTAACACAACAATTGGATGAAATGCCGACAGAAATAATGACGGATACCCACCGGCAAGCAGCGCAACAAAGATTGTGATAACGAATATGCCAAGCAGTAAGGTCTGGTCGCCGAATGGATTAAATTGCAAAGGCCGCCCGCTGATGTTATTAAACAGTGGTAGCAACGCGATCACCATGAGAATAGCTATGCAAGCCGCCAAAATAGCAAGTATCAGTGATTCGCCAAGAAATTGGCGGATCAGATGCACACGTTGTGCACCCACGACTTTGCGGATACCTATTTCTCGCGCGCGGTTAGTGGAACGTGCGGTGGATAGATTCATAAAATTGATACAACCGATAATGAGGATCAGCACGGCAGCGGATGAAAACAGATAGACAGTCGAAAGATTGCTCGTCGGTTCCAGTTCCCAGCGGAGATGTGAATGCAAATGGATCGATGTCAATGGTTGCAAGGCAAAGAGCTTTCCTTGATGTGTTCGATGATATTCTTCAAACCAATTGAGGTATTTGGTAAGCCAGCCTGGTATTTTTGTTTCCAATGCTTGGGGATCAGCTCCGTTGGCCAGGACGACATAATTAAAATGTCCGAAGTCCGACCATTCATAGTATTCACCCTGTTCCATCGGTTTCAATGTGATATAGGAAATCAGAAAGTCGAAATGAAAATGTGCGTTGGCGGGAATGTTTTCCATCACGCCAGTCACAGTGATAGGAAGGTTGCGCCCGACTTCCAGCATCAGTGTTTTTCCAACCGGATTTTCATTGCCAAAATATTTATGAGCAATGTCTTCGGTAATCACAACGCCGCCAGGAATTTGCAACGCTGTTTTTGGATCTCCATGCAGCATGCGGAATGAGAATACTTTAAAAAATGTAGTATCAGCACCATAGAAACCCGGTTCATCGAAACGTTTATCTTCATAACGAACCGGAATCAGCGGACGTGTCAGCCCAGGTCCCCAGATTGGCGAAAGACTTACAGCCTGCACGACCTCGGGAAAATCGAGCCGCATTGCCTGGGCCATTGGATGGGGTGTTCGTGTTTGGGGATTATCACTAATCCAGGCGATACGATAAATATTATCGGCGTTTTTAAAACACCGATCATAGCTTAGCTCAAATTTGACATATAACATGATCAGAATGGCGCATGTCATACCGATCGCCAACCCGCCAATGTTTATTAATGAAAATAATTTATATTTAAATAAATTTCGATAAGCAATTTTAATGTAGTTGGAAAACATAGCAACCTCCGCAAAAGGTGATTACGCATTATTCTTTTTGTCGAAAAAGCACCTGAATGTATTTTGCATTTTCTTTTGGTGTAAATATTTGAATCAGTTCCCAGCTCTGGTCATAGTTCTTCAGGTTCACTTTCAATGAATCGATCCGGTCGATAAGCCCGACATTCGAAACTGAATCATCATCGATTTGCCAGGGAAATGATTCCACCCGAAAATTATACTTTTTCTTTTTACCATTGATAGTGACAAGCACTTCGGCGATTTGATGTTCGTCAAAGTACGGCAGGGGAATACATAATTCATTCATAAAGTGCCTCAATTTCAATTAAAAAATTGTTATTGATTTTCGTAACGAATTCACCTATATTTATTCATACAATTCAAGTTAACTTAAGGAAAATTGATATGAATGAAATTACACTAAATATTCCCAAAAAAATGTTGTTTGATATCCTTCATAAATTGCCTGAACATGAATTAGAAGAATTGCTTAATGAATTTAAGAATGAAAATGAGCAGTCGAAACAAACAAAAAGCATAGAGATTTTGGAATCATTGAATGGCATTATTTCTGTCGGTGGAGATGCCGTGATTGATACGGAGCAATTGTATGACGAAAATAATTATTGATTCCAATTTTCTTCTTGGTCTGGTCGATAAGCAAGACAAATGGAATAATCAAGCGATTCAGATTATCGGATATAGCAAATAACAAAAGTGGCAAGCAGTTTTTCTCGACTGTGTTATTATTGAAACACTCAGTGCATCAGCGAGACGGTTAGAAGAGAAAAAACGATCATCCGAATTTGTAACCATCTCGAACACTATTAATAGCCTTGTGCCTCAACTTGAAATAACCTGGATATTACCCAACTTAATCTCCTATTACACGGAAACTGTCCAACTAATGACTGAACATTATGGCATTCTGAATTTTCATGATTGTCTAATTGCTCAATATGCACGCAGACATAACGTTAAAAATATAGCGCGTTTTGATGTCGATTTTGATAAAATTGAATGGCTTAAAAGAATTTTCTGAAATTAAAAGTCTCTCCCTGGAAAATTAATTGAGCTTATAGTATTCTAATATGCTTTCAATTTTAAGCTGCATCATTCACTTGTTTCTTTTTTTGAATCTGAATTGTTTGCTCGTTTTCCCGATCTTCCTTGACCCAACCATCCAGCAAATCGACAATCCGATTTCCATATGCTGCATTTCGTTCGGAATGTGTTACCTGAATAATGGTTGTTCCGTCGTTGTTTAATTCACGGAACAGCTCCATAATTTCCTGTCCCTGGGCTGAGTTCAGATTACCCGTCGGTTCATCCGCTAAAATGAGCTTTGGTTTGATAATCAGCGCTCGTGCAACGGCAACAAGTTGTTGCTGACCGCCGGACAGTTGGTGGGGAAACAGATTTTTCTTAGCCACCATATTGAAGCGATCGAGCATGTCGGCGACCATGCTTTTGCGTTCGCTGGATTTGACTTTTTTATAAAGCAATGGCGTTTCCAGGTTTTCGTACACCGTCAGTTCATCGATCAGGTGATAAGCTTGAAACACAAATCCGATATTGCTCTGATGTAGTTTTGTGCGATCCTTGTCCTTCATTTTAAAAACATCGGAATCGAAAAAATGATAGTCGCCTTCCGATGGTTCATCGAGCATGCCGATGATATGTAACAAAGTCGATTTCCCGGCGCCAGATGGCCCCATGATCGTCACAAATTCACCTTCTTCAATATCCAAATCCACATCGCGAAGCACAAAGGTTTTCACAAATCCTGTGGAGTAATATTTTGTGATGCCACGTAATTTTATCATTGTATTATCTCCGGTTTGTTAAGATTGATTCTTGACATCTAAAAGAATTATGTTTATATTATTCATAACAAAAAAGGATTAACAAATGGGAATGTTTCAAGTACTGGTGAAAATTGCTAACCCGGCAAACCCAGAACTATTCTTTGAAGAAAAGTTTTGGGTGGATACCGGAGCATTGTATAGTTTCATCCCCGAACAAAAATTAAATGAAATAGAATTATCTCCATTACACACTCGGGACATTATCTTAGCCGATGGCCGCCGTGATCGCCGTTTGTTAGGTGAAGCATTATTTACTATTCCTGCACTTAAAGAGACCTTAACCTGTCCCGTTATTTTTGCTCCAAAAGAATCCCTTTTTTTATTGGGCGCCACTGCATTGGAAAATTTTGGGGTTGATATTGATCCAACCACAAAAAAGCTAAAACCAATAATGGGGATTGTCGGCGGGTTCATTGGATCTAAATAACTATGATTCCAAACCGCTGACAGCTTTATACATAAAATTTCTCTTTTATATTCTCTGTCACCACATGCCCATCAAACAGATGAATAATCCGTTGAGCGAATTCCGCATAGGCAGGGGAGTGCGTTACCATAATGACCGTGGTGCCTTTTTCATGTAATTCAGTCAGCATTTTCATCACTTCATCACCGTGTGCGGAGTCGAGGTTGCCGGTTGGTTCGTCAGCAAGAATTAACTTTGGATTGGCGATAACCGCACGTGCAACAGCGACGCGTTGCTGCTGACCACCAGAGAGTTGCTGCGGAAAATGGTTCTTTCGATGCATGATCTGCATTAGTTCCAATGTTTCGTGCACACGTTTTTTACGTTCTGCACTGGAATATTTCAGATACAGCAGTGGTAACTCAACGTTTTCGAACACCGTTAATTCATCAATCAAATTAAAACTCTGGAATACAAAACCAATATTATTCTTCCGTAAATTGGCCCGTTGCCGTTCGGAATATTTTGACACTTCATGGTCCAGAAAGTGGTATTCACCCCCGGACGGATTATCCAGTAAACCAAGCAAATTCAGCAAGGTCGATTTTCCGCATCCTGACGGGCCCATAATCGCCACAAATTCACCCTGATTGATTTCCAGGTTCACGTTGTTCAAAGCGGTTGTTTCAACTTCTTCAGTTGTGTACATTTTTTTGAGGTCGATTGTCTTGAGCATAATTCACTCCGTTTTTAGTGAAACGTCAAACGTCAAACGTGAAATGAAAGATGTGAGACGTGAGACATAATATAGTATTTTTTGTATTCAACCTAATAGCATAGCACAAAGAGCATAGAGCATAGCGAAAAACGGTTCTTGCAAAAGTGGTCTATTTATAGTTTAATGTTTTTTGTAAGTTTGTTATTTTTCGACAGAGATAATCAAGTTCACGTAAAAGTTCATTTAATATTGTATCTGGAATTAATTTTCTCGTGTGTAGCAGAATCAAAATATTTGCATTTTCAAATGTTGATCGTCGTGTAATGTTTAGAAAATAGCTAAACTCTTTGTCAGAATTTGACCCGGACCCTTCAGCAATATTATTTGAAATACTCATAGCGGCGCCGCGTAGCTGCTCAGCAAATCTGAAGAGTTTCCTGTTTTCAAGTTCATCGGCAATTTCCAGCAGTTGACTTACGATATTCATTGACATCTTCCACACTTCCAAATCTTGAAATCTAAATTTTGCTACTTGTATCTCCAACATTTGTTAAGAATATCATTTTTTCGCTATGCTCCATGCTCTATGCACTCTGCGGGCGAAGCTCCGTTACTTGAGAATCAGCTTATCCTTATCCCCAAACGTTTCATACGAGCTGGTGATGACTTTTTCTCCGGGTTTCAAACCATCCAGCACTTCAAACACTTGCTGATTTTGGCGGCCTAATTTGATGTTTCGCTTCACTGCAATGGCATCGTTACCTTCAAGCACGTATACCCACTGACCACCGGTTGTTTGATAGAAACCACCGCGAGCGAGTGTTGTGGCTTCGGTCAGGTCGCCGAGTTCCAGGCGGATGTGGAGTGTTTGGCCGCGCCGAATGCCGCTGGGCGGATCGCCGATGAAATGCAGATCCACATTAAAACGGCCGTCGAGCACTTCAGGATAGATTTTGGAGACAACCAGTTGATGCGTCTGCCCGGCCAGATCAAACGTGCCATGGCGTCCCAGTTCGATGCGTGAAATATAGTGCTCATCAATGCCGGCTTGAACTTTGAAACTGTCGAGCACGTCAATCTGTCCCAACCGTTCACCCGGACGTTTCGACTCGCCGATTTCCGCATTTAATGATGTCAATTGCCCGGCGATGGGGGCTGTGATCGTCAGACTTTCCTGTTTCTGCTTAACGATTTCGAGATTTGATTCCATCCGACGTAATGATTCTTCCAACTGCTTGATCTGTTCATGGCGGAACAGCGAGTCCTGCTTATAGGTCTCGATTGCCAATTCCTTGCGCTTAATCAGATAATCATATTCATCCTTGATTTGTTCATATTCCTGGGTAGAAATGAGCTTCTGATCTTTTAACGTAACATTACGTTCGTACAATCGTTTTTGTTTTAATAATTGATAATCGAGTTCAGTAAGCTGGGATTTTAACGATAATTGGTTCTGTTCCATCTGCAAGCGCGTGGTGCGAAGATTATTGCTTGCCGAAAAGAATTCAGCTTCACGCCACATAATGTCCAGCAGCAAATTGGTGTTCCCCAGTTGTAGAATTTTATCACCTTTTTCGACCATGGTGCCTGCTAATATGAAACGATCTTCAACGCGGCCGCCTTCGATGGCATCCAGGTAGATGGTAATAATAGGAAGTACATTGCCGATCACCGGGATATATTCCTGAAAATCGCCAAATTGAACTTCCGACACTGTCAGGCGTTCTGCCTGCACGTTTAGTTTTGAACTATTGTCACCAAAAATGAAACTATATATAACAAATGCCACGAAAGCTACGGCTATAGAAAGGCCAATAATTCGTTTCAGAGTCCATGTTTTCTTTTTTATCTGTCGATCCATAATTTCCTCAATTCAATAAATGGTTCTGGTCACTGTAGCATATTCAATAACTATGCCACTATAGAAAAACAATGAGTTACATATAGATATTTAAATAGGATTGAATTTCGGTATCCGCTTTTATAACATCAAGTGTACGAATACGAACACTACAAATTCATCTTGATTTTTAACTAAGGTTTTCGTAGTTTGTTTTTGCAAAGGAGTTGGACATAGTTAGGGATTTGGGGGACAAACAACGCGAATGTTCTAACCTGAATTATTCATAAATTTTGAAAAAAGAGTGAGGATTTTCCAATATAATTTCTTATATTTAAGTAGGATAAACATATAAGA
>JAFGDW010000346.1 GCA_016931935.1 Candidatus Zhuqueibacterota bacterium
CTGTGAATCCGTGAAATCCTGTCTAAAATATGTTTTAACATTTTCTGCCAAAAAATGTCAGAAAATAATTTCTCAGTTACTAATACTAAAAGGAGAATGTGTCATGAAAAAATCAATCCCGTTATCAATTTTCTGTATCGTTTTCGTCTATCAACAATTACTTGCTTCAGAATTAAATTTCCAACAAAGTGGCACAACCAAAATGTTGTATAAAGTTTGTTTCATCAATCAAAACAGCGGCTGGATTCTTGGCGAAACAGGCACGCTACTCAGTACAATCGATGGTGGTGAAAATTGGATATCCGAAAATACAGATGAATCACTGACATTTTCCGATATTTTTTTCATTGATGCAAACACCGGCTGGATTGTCGGGGGATACAACGGTTTTTTCTACGAACCCAAAAATGGTTTTATCAGACAAACACATGATGGCGGACAAACCTGGGATGAAACTGCGTTTGATAATTCTCTTTCCGGAATTGGCGCTATTTTTTTCATCGATGAAAACACCGGCTGGGGTACGGAAGGTTATAATTACTTCAACTCGAACTCTGTCAACCGCATTCGAAACGTGAACTATACAACCGACGGCGGCAAGACCTGGGTATTGCAATTTTCAGAATCATTTGAAAATGTCTGGACATCAGATAAAATAGAAATAACATCAGAAACGTTTCACGATCTATTTTTTCTTGATGAACACACCGGCTGGCTTTCCGGCTGTAACGGCGCTGCATATAAAACAATTGATAGTGGAACTAACTGGGAAATCTGCTATCACGATAAATATTTGGATAATCATTGGTGGGGCATGCATTTCACGGATGTTCAAAATGGTTTCTTCGCAACGCGTAAGGGATTGCTCCGAACGATGGATGCCGGAAGTTCCTGGGATTATGTATTATCCGGCGAATCCATCTACTCATTCGAAGCTGTGCAATTTTGTAATAAAAACATCGGGGCCGCAGTCGGAACGTCAATCAGCATGACAAAAGATGGCGGATTCACGTGGAAATCCATAATCGATAAAGAATCTGCAGAAAACTGGAATCAACTTTGGGACGTATGCATTGTTGATGCCATCAATGCCTGGGCAGTTGGTGATGGTGGAACGATTATTAAATTCTTACCCGATGAGACAACCGCTATTCATGAACGTCCGGGTGATACCACATTGCCGGATCACATCGGATTGTATCAAAACTACCCCAATCCATTTAATCCGGCTACAACCATCCAATTTGTACTTAATCGGCCCGAATTCGTAACGTTGAACATTTACAATCTTGCAGGGCAACATATCGAGACACTGTTAAGAGGGCATCTTACGGCAGGAGAACATGACGCCATCTGGCAGTCAGATGGCTTGCCGAGTGGAATATATATCGCCAGGTTACAAACCACCGATGAAGTAAAAATGATTAAGCTGGCGCTTCAAAAATAATTTCGGATTGAAACAGAAACTGAATGGAGGACTATCATGTGCAGGGTTATTTGGCTTTTTACGATTCTATTCATGGCTCTATCGGCAACGAGTCAGGCGCAGGAAACCTATCAGCTTGAGTATGCTACATATCTCGGCGGCAGCGGCGGTGACCGGCCGTACAAAGCCGAAACCGACGAGTTGGGGAATCTTTATATTTTTGGCGAAACCAACTCTACAAATTTTCCAACCAGCGCTGATGCAATTTCCGGATCGCTGAACGGTTCGAAAGATGCTTTCCTCGTCAAACTGGACGCTAACGGAGCATTGGTCTATTCAACCTATATCGGCGGATCAAATAGCGATGGCGGACTGGATATGGTGGTTAAATCGTCCAAAGAAATTTATCTAATTGGAACCACCGCATCAAACAATTTTCCGACAACGTCTGGCGCCTATCGCACAACTATTACCGGTAATCCGGCACGTTTTGTTATGAAATTAAATCCGGCAATTGATTCCCTCGCCTATTCGACTTATTTTTATGGTGAGCAGTTAGGCATCGACGCAGCCGGGAATGTGTATACCGTTGCCAACACTGGCATCTCAAATCTTCCTACGTCAACAACCGCCTACGATCGAACCAGCAATGGGGATGACGACCTATACATCGCTAAACTGAGTGCTGACGGTACAACCTTGCGTTATGGAACGTATCTGGGCGGCAGTAAATCCGAAAATTTTCCTGATATTGCTGTTGATGAGCAAGGCAATACCTACATTTCATCGTCCACCAAATCAAGAAATTTCCCCACCACTGCCGGCGCGTTCGATAGTACATTTTCCGAAAATGAATATGATGAGCCGGATTTGATCGTGACCAAGCTAAATCCGGATGGCACGGATATCATCTATTCCACCTACCTTGGCGGACATGGTGAAGAGTATGAATCCACGATACGTGTGGATAAATCCGGGTGTGCTTATATTTCAGGCAATCATAATCTGATCGGCAGTGGCTACAGCGATTTTCCCACAACGCCAGACGGTTATGATACTCGAATCCACAGGCATTACAGTGGATTTTTCACAAAATTTGATCCGTCCGGAAATTCGTTAATGTATTCAACATTTTTTGGCGGTGGAGTAGATGATCGATTTGATATATCCTCAAGTTGTGATTTTGTGCTGGATGAAAATAGTAATCTCTATTTCGCTGGCAATATCTGGATTTCACAACGCACAAATCCCGGTTTTCCCATTACTGCCGGAGCTTACAAACAAACGTACGACTACCCTGCCAGCAATACATTTTTATCGGGTCTGAATGCTTCAGGTACTGACCTGGTCTATTCCACCATGCTCGATGGTGATGATTTCTGCGTTCGGATTGCAATTGATCAATCCCACAATATTTATGTTGTTCGGGAGACGAAAAATACCGAGCTTCCTACTACGGGAAATGCCCTTGATAGCAGCTACAACGGCGAGGACTGGTACAGCGGAGATATCTACATCATAAAATTCGCACGAACAACCACAACCGCTACGAACAATAAAAAACAATCGAAGCCGGCTCAATTTCATCTCTGTCAAAACTATCCCAATCCGTTTAATCCTTCCACTACAATTCGCTTCACTCTATCAAAATCGGAACGCGTTTCGTTGAAAATCTATAATCTCGTGGGACAACATGTGGCAACGTTAGTTGATGATGTTCGCTCGGCAGGTGAACATCAGGTAAAATGGCAGGCGGATGGCTTGCCGAGTGGGATTTATTTGGCGCGGTTGCAGGCAGAAAGGCAGATGGAGACAATAAAATTAATTTTTCAGAAATAAGCGGAGAAAGGAATCTTTAAAAAAATGGATTTATTATTCTTATTGATTCAATAATTTGTTCATGATTTAAATCTTCGGAAAAAAGAATTGAGCATTCCGCTTTTTGAGCAGCGGCAATTATCATAGCGTCCCAATATGAAATTTGATGATTTTGCGAAATATTTATTGCCCGAATGATTATTTGATAATCAATCTCAATAATTTCTAAACTTTGTAAAAGTCGAATTTCTTCTCTGGTAGTTTCAGGCGACAGGACGGTTCTAAGTTTTTTAGTGACAGTTACGTAAAATTCGCTTAGAACTTGAGTGGAAAGCACTAGATATTCATTTCGTAAACCATCCAATATTATCTGCCTGGCTATTTATTGTTTAGCAGGATCGGAATGATCGTTTGCGTAAACGAGAATATTGGTATCAATAAATATTTTATCGTTCATGGAGACTATCCCTTGACCAATTCTTCTCGCCAATCATTGCTTGTGAACTATTAAAAAGCGCATCGAGTTCTTTAATGACTTCATCTTTTCGATGTTCTTCACGTTCAACTAATTGTTGTAAAAAACTCCGAATCAACGCTGATAAAGTTGTGTTTTTATCAACAGCTACTTTTCGGGCTCTTTTTAATAAATTTTCATCAAGCGCCATCGTCAGGTTTTTTGTCATAGCAACCTCCGTTCAATTCTGACACATAATAAGTATAACAAATATTATGTGAAGAATCAAGTAATAATAAATGTATCACTCAATATTTAATGGCACCAGATTTTAATGTTCGTCGAAAAAACAAGTACATCATAGCCCGGAAAAGAAACAACATGAAAAATAGTTATTGCGTATTCTATTATACGGATACTGAGTTTATAAAAATAATTTGGTTAACTAATCTTCCGCGCGACGGACATCGATTTGTTCAGTCTGTCGCTCAAGCCTCATTTCTTTGACAATCTGTTCGATCTGTCGTCACTACTACCGACTAACTTACACGCGAATGGATAAAAGTCGAGACTATTATCCATTTTGCTGGAAGATAGTCGGATTAAAAAACGAAGGTAACATAATGAGGAACATTGGTTATAAAAGCAAGAGAATACCAGGCAAGGCAACTATTGGAAGAGAAACCGAGCAGGATTTATCTGACTCGATTACAAACGGGCGCACAAATATAAGGATTAGATTATTATATCAAAAAAAAATACCAGCAAAATCAAATGTGAATATGCATATGCATATTGTCTTTCGTAATCAGATAGATAGACCGACGTCCATCGCAGCGAAATTGACAAATATATCTTTTGGTAATCACAAATAGCAAATGGCTAAAAGCAAACAGGCAAACCCATTATTGCCTAAAAATAACAAACATTCAATCAATTGCTGTTCGCACCATGCCGCTTATTGCATGACAACCATTTTTTTCAATGCCATGAACATGCCGGACGCCAGTTCTACAAAATATATTCCTGACGTTAACGATGAAGCGTCGAAATTATTTTGGTATGTACCTGCTGCCAGGTATTCATCAAGAAGTGTTGCGACTTTTTGCCCCAGGATATCATATACCGTAATTATCGTTCTCCCGGGCTTTCTGATTGAAAACGGGATTGTTGTTTGCGGATTAAACGGATTCGGATAATTTTGTCCGAGCGAGTAGTGAAGCGGAATATTATTTGATTGATTAACACCGGTTGTTTCGATAAATCGGGCGATAAATATTTTGTCTTCATCCATCACAACACTATCCGGATTAGCAGTACTGTTAAGCGCGCCTTCCCAGCGCTGAAATTGCCAGCCGGTTTCCGGGACTGCGGACAGTTTAACCATTGTTCCTTCGACGGATTGTCCGCCCGGTGGGTCGAACAGTACCTGCCCACTACCCATGATCCAACTGGTCAAGGTAAACAAACGCGGTGGTGTAAATGTCGCGGTCACGGATTTATGATCATCCATCGCCAGTGTTTCCATAACGGATGTTCCGGACAAATCGCCACTCTCCATGCAAGAAATGCCCAGCCAGCATCCGGTTGCGCAGTCAACGTCACGATGGTGCCGCGTTTGTAGACCCCGCCGTTCGGGTCTAACAAGATGGCGCCGTTCCCCTTAACACGTGTGGTCAAATTTACTTCGTCGGCGTCAGGAATGGCTTCAAAAACCGCAACAATTTCCTTACTGGTATCAAGCGTCAAACTATCGGGATTATTCGTTCCGGTAAGATCGCCTTCCCAGTGACTGAACTGCCAGTTGGCCCGGCGTTTGGCGTGTACCCGGACGACGCTTCCCACCGGGAATCTGACGACATTTTCTGGAAATGTTAGCACTTCTCCAGAACCAACCACGCGGGCAAACAATCTTTTGTACTGATCGGTCGGCACAGCGCTATCGACATCTTTATTGTGGTTATCATGAATATTATTGGCTTCCATCACAATGCGCTCACCCGCCAGAATCCGCACGCCATATGCGTTATCATAAATTTCATTCTCATAAATCCAAATGTCCTCCGGATCGCCATCATACGCGCCCAATATGCCACTGTCGTGATTCAGATAAATGCCGCTAAAATTATAGCCGCTATTTGAATAAATCGTATTCCCGTACACGATTGTCCGCGGCGCATTAAGCAGATAGACGCCCTTGCCTGAACTGACTGTAGTTTGTGTAATGATATTATTTTCGATCCGCGTATCCGGTGAGCCGAGATACACCTTCACCCCTTCGCGGCAGTTGATCACGGTGTTATCGTGAATATAATTGTACGGCCCTGAAGCGTCGTGGGTTGATCCCGTATTTCCAACGCCGACACCGGCGCCGGTTTTCACATTATGAATTTCATTTTGATAAATTTCGTTGCAGTATTCATCTTCGCCGTGTAAATCAATGGCATCGAGCCGGGTATTCACCAACATATTATTGGTAACCGCGTTGTTGTGGGTGGCATATTGCATTAAAATACCATGACGAATATACGGCCCCAGACATTGGCAGCTATCGACCAAATTAAATTTTGAACTGTTGTCATACGATTTGTCGCCCTGGATCGAAACGCCATAGCCAGCGCCACCGACGCCAACATCCGTGGCATTTTTGAAGGTACTGTGTTTCACGACCGCATCGTGACTGTTGCTCAAGCGAATGGCGTGGGTTTGGTATTTTTCAATTGTGAGATGCTGAACATCGATATTGTAGCATGGTGCACCGTGGTCATCTTCAATCGACACTACATATACCGGACCATCGGCATCGGGATTATTGGCATCCGTATTGGTGGAATACTGACCGTCGAAGATCGATGAAATCGTGAAATCGGATAACACGATAGCATGCAACCCGCGCATTTTTAGCGCCCGGGTGGAATAATTCCGATTGGTTGCCGTATCAAATCCGGAAACCAGCACCGTACTGTCCTGACTTTCTCCACGCCAGTTTACCCCGGATTTCAGTACAAAATGCGCCTTCGTATCGGATGAACTTCCGGAATTTAAATTATAGACTCCATTGGGAAAGTAAAGCTCATCCCCAAAAGAGGCCGCATTCAACGCCGCCTGAATAGCCGGACGATCATCCGTGGCATTATCCGCCGGATCAGCGCCATAATCCACTACATTTATGGTTTGTCCCGTAACCGGATTGGGCAGATGAATCGAATGAGGCGAGCCATCAGGGTTGTACAAACCAACGATTTGGGCCTGACCTTTTGTTGTATGAAAAATGGAATAGCTAACTATTGCCAGTAAAAATATTAAATTCCGTGCCTGATGCTTCATAGGTGATTCCTTAAAAATTGTGTTTTGAAATATTTCGGCAAAATAGTTTTAGGGCAGAATGATTTTATTGAATTATTCTGTCGTTTCATTCTGCTGTCAAAATTAACGCAGAGATGCAGAAATAGCAAAGTTCCGCAGAGAATAACTATTATTTATCTCTGCGTTCTTCGCGTACTCTACGTTTAAGTACGACATCTAATCGGAATTGATCAAATTTACTAATCCTTTCATTATACACCAAAATGAGATTACAAACTAATCAATATTTTTTCATTCAAAACTTACCGGTTCGAAATCAGCTTTAAAATTAAATGCATTTCATTTTTGTAAGCCTGGTTAGTATCAAGATATTCGTACAGGTCATCCGCATTCACGTCACCAATGTGCAGTGAATCCTTAAGCGTCCATGGCCCCATTCCGGCATCACTGCGGTAAATGTAGAATTTTTTCAGCGCGCCCATCAATCTGGGGTGCGTGAATGCTTCCACCGACCGATTCCAGATAATTTTTACAAGGCCATCGTTTGTGTTGCGCATATCAATCACCGGCGCGGGTACCGGTACCGGAATCAGGTAACTGCCATGATTGGGATTATCCTCCGGCCAGACCGGCAATTTTACCCCGGCGGAATCCACGCCCAAATACGCCTGAAATGCTTTGTGCGTCACATCGGTCACGGTAACTACCTTGGAATTGACATAGTCCGGGTAACCAAAATCATCAAGATAGTGCTGCGTGACCACATCATTACCAAACTTCACTGGCCGGTTCCACGATGGTGTTTTTGCCCACTGGGTCAGTGTTTGGCCGCCTTCAATCGCCTTGCCTGCTCGTGCGCCGTAACCAACAACCTCTGCCATCGAATAATACAGCTTATCACCCGGATGCAGCGTGTGCGGGCCGAATACAATATGCTTTTGCCCGGCGTCCACGCTCTGGCGATAGTTGTAGGCGGCTCTGCCCCACCATCGTTCACTCGGCGCATCCGGCCATGTGGTGCTGCCCGAACTGTAAACGCCACTCCAGCGTTTGTCGGGATTAATCGATTCCAGTTCCATTTTTTCGCTGCGGGTATTGCCGGTGCTTACCTTATTAGACCAGGGCTGTTTGATATGATGGTTTTCATCCAGTTCAAAATATTCACCACCAACCGTACGCAAAATGTTGACCGCTTCGGATTCGTTTTGAGCGCTGGGAATAGTGTCCACAAAAGCCAGATGATTGGTATCGTAGTACAAAATACAACAGCCCGGCGCCTGGGGACTGCATAAACCGCCGCCATTTTTGCCGGTCGATGCAAATTGCAGAAACAATTCCTTGTTCGGTTCGCGTTTTGCAAAAATGCTTTCGTCGGAAATGTTGGTACGCAAATTCATATTGAATGACAACCAGTAATCGGAATCCCAGAAATTGTTCTGATCGCCACGGTAAATGCCACTGTCGTATTTCCAGACTTGGTACAAACGCTGGTAGCCATACATCGATGGTGCAAATCCGTAAATGAACAACGCCATAAAATCTTTCAGCGTTTCGGTACGTTCAATTGATGCTGGCGTGCCATCGATATCGCCGGTTATTCCAGCTCGTATTCATAAATAATCATATCATCATAATCGGGATAGCTCCACGCCCGGGATGTCCGCGTCACCGTAACGCCGAGCGGTGTGGCCCATTTGGCAATGATAATCTCCTCAGCCTCATCGGGATCATAATCGGGATTTAGCTCGCCATTTTCCAGCAGGGGGAAATTGTCAATCTCTTCCAACATCAGAGGAAAACTCCATTGCCCGACAATCGTTTCCGAGCCAGAACCCGCACCAACTGCGCCGCACATTGCATAAATCCGGTTATCCAATCCCGGTTTGCCATCGGGATTTGCCGCCATGTACATACCGCCACCAAGCAGATTGTGTTGACCACTATAGCGCGTTCCATCGACAATCGTGGCCGAGCGCGACAGCCATTCCATTAGCGGATTCGCGCTTTTGTTTCCCTCCTCACCCGTCGTCCAGGGCCGGCCGATATCGCCGGAGTTGTAAACCGTTTCATGAAGCATACCCCGGTCATGTACCCGGAAATCCAGTTCGTCCGCGCTGAATCCCGTAGCAGGCACCACCAGCCATGCAATCATTAAAATAGTGAACAGATTTATTTTCGTTTGCATACTTTTTTGCCTCATTTACCTTATGAGAAAGTTCATTAGGGCTTTTACAACGTTTCTGCTTTTTTTTAATAATCTTGCGTCAGTGATCGGTGATCGTTAATCGGTAACCACTGATCCCTAATTTCCGATCACTGACTACTGTTCATAGATCAATTCGTAACTACTCAGGTTGTAAATTGCAGCTTTCCGTCGGCTGAGCCTGTCGAAGTCGAGAAACACACTAATTTCATAGATTTGTTGCCTTCGACACCGTTCGTGCCGCGAACAACGGCGGCAAGCCGGTGCGAGACGGCAGGCTCAGGCAACGGAGAACCTGAGATACATCAATTTTAAAAATTCAAAATCAATCCCACCCGAAAATGCCTCGGTTCATTCCGCAGCAGGTAAACTTCCTGACTGCTTACGTAGGGCGCGTACTCGTTATCCGTTAAAATATTGGCATGATCTGTATACCAACGCACTGTGTTCCGGTCGTTATTAAACGTCCGCGAATATTGCCAGAATCGTTCGTTAAGGACGTTGAAAACTTCCAAATAAGCTGTGATACCGGTGGACGAAACATCGAACTTCTTTTCAACTCGGATACGCCATTCGCGTTCATCCGGGGTGCGTTCGTTCATTTTCAACGCCTGGCCAAACGGGTCCAGCGACGGCGGCAAGGTGTAAGGCCGGCCACTGTTATATCGGAATGTATTGCTGATAGAGATTTGTGCAAACGGATAACCGCCCAGCAGTTTAAAGCCAGTGCGTGGAGACGTAATATATCGTAAGTTGAACACGGCTTTGTGGGTGCGGTCATAGTCCAGATAAACATCTTCCGGGAAACGTTGTTCGGCAAAAATCGCCAGTTCTTCTTCCGACGGTTCATAGTTCACAAACGTAATCGGAACATCAAGATTATCGGGATTGCCACTTTTGCCTTTCGCCGATTCATAATTATAGCGCACATAGCCGCGAATATTGCCGCCGATTTTCTCAAGATTCACATGAAATCCCTTGATGTCGGCATAATCAAGATTCACATAGGTCCGGTACGAAACACCGCCTTTGGTCTGATAAAACGCATTCTGCACCAAATCTTTCACGTCTTTATAATAGGCGCTCACATCAATTTGAAAACCGCCGGGCAGACTGCGGACAATGCCCACATCGTAGGCCTGCGTATTTTCCGGTTTCAATTCGGGATTCCCCAACGCATAGACTTTGGTGGCCTGGCTACTGGTGTTGATGGAATTGAAAAACAGTTCATTAAAATTGGGACGCTGCGTGAATGTGCCGTAATTCAAATGAAACACCGAGTATTCCGATACCGGGAATGAAATACCGATGCGCGGTTGCAATCGAGTGAACAGTCCAGTGTCTTTCTTCAAGTTGGGATCACGAAGCGGATAGAATTTATTCATATAGTAGGTGGTGTTCAAATCGTAGAAATCATAACGCAGGCCGAGATTGGCGATCATGCCTTCAAATTCCATTTTGTCCTGCACGTACAGCGCGCCTTCAAACGGCGAGCCGGTAAAAATCAAATCTTCGACTGTTTGGGCATTTGACAGATTATTTTGATAATTGACATCCAGTTTATACAGATTTAACTGAAGCCCGGCCTTCACCAGATTATAGCGATTCAATTGCGATGTCATACTGCTGCCAAGATAGTATGTGCTGGTTGTCCGGTCACCGCGATCGTCATTTATTCGGCCAACACGGTGATTGGATGGCCCGGTGTAATCGACCCAGTTTCGATTGTTGCCATAGTCATCGAGATACTGATCCATTTCCAGAATTTCAATCCGATCCTGCTCCAGCGTATTCAATACTTTGAAATTTGCATCGGCATAGGTAGATGATGAAAAAACATGCTTCCACTCCAACCCGTATTGAAATGTGTTTTCAGTACGTTTCGTAACGCTCAGCGTTCGTTCGAATAACCAGCGTTCCCAGTTGCTGTTCAGTTAATTTTCATAATATTGATCATAAATAAGTGATAGTTTGAATTTCTCGTTCGCCGATGGTTGCCAGGTCAGGTTGGTCATGATTTGTCGGTTCAGGTCGGGGACTGGTGTGGGCACGACCGGATTGGAAAGTTCTTGATGAACAGCCATGAAAAGTGTAGCATTTTCAGCAATTGGCCCGCCGGAGCTAAAATCTGCCAGATAATCCAGCTTGTTATTGTATTCCAGTCCGGCATCACGAAACGCCTGCAACCACATGATTCGGGCAATCTCCCCCATCTTCAGCGAATCCTGATGCGTTAATGGGTCTGGCGGCCACACCACGCGTTCGGGCAAATATTTGGTGACACCATAGCCAATATCCCACAACGATTGGCCGGGACGAAGCACATTCGTTAATTTCAGCCATTCTTCAGGATTATTGAGCATGTTGAAAAAATCGAGGTTTTCTTTTGAATACACACTGCCATCCCAGGTTTTATAATACGGCAACGTTGTTGAATATTCCACCCGCGATATCCACTCGGATGTGCCTTCCTTTGTGACCATATTTACCACCCCGGACTGGGCATTGCCATATTCGGCGCTGAATCCGCTGGTGTAGACTTCCACCTGCTCCAGCCCGGTCACAATCGGGCTGAACGCACGCTGGTTGCTCAGGGGATTCACAATCGCTGCGCCGCCGATCAGGTAGGTGGATTCGCCAAGCCGGCCGCCACGAAAATGGTCGTCAACCACATCGGCCTGAAGTTCGAGAATATCAGATACGTCCTGCACACCGGCGATACTAATGACATCATCCACGTTATAGGTAAGTTTGGTCGCGGTTAAATCGACTTCCACCTTGTCTGGTTTGTATGCCGTAACAACCACTTCTTCACCGGCCAATGCTTCGGGTGTCATGTCGAAATCAAGCCTGGTTGTTTTGTCGATCTGTACCAGGACTTTGGTTCGGATACTCTTTTGATACCCTATAAACATAGCTTCCACGGTATAGAAGCCCGGCTGAACATTGATGATGAAATAATTTCCGTTCACACTGGTTGCCGCACCGACCGGAAAATTCATGTCCATTTCTTTATCGCCAACCCAACGTTTGGTTATTATGATGTTTGCTCCGGGCAGCAAGTCTCCGGTTTTGGTATCTTTTACAACACCGGCGATTTTACCGGTGCTTCCTGACTAAGCTGGATTGGGATGGATTGTGAGTAGTGCAGGTAAGAATAAGAGCAGCAAAATGAATTTTTGTTGCATATTGACCCTCATCTCTATTCTTGTTCGTACAACCCGGATTGCTATCCGTTTAACTAATAGCAACGGAGATGCACGAAAAAGCAGGATAAAAATAACGGGTGAATTGTGACAATATTGTGATTGGAGGAAATTCTTATTATCCGGCAGATAGAATTGATTACAGCGCTCAGTTAAGTTTCGGCTTTCGATTTGTATATTAAAAATGCTAATTCCCGGATTGCCTCTCCCACTATTCCAAACGAGAGAAGCGCCGGACCCTCCTCCTTAACCTGAATTATTCATAAATTTTGAAAAAAGAGTGAGGATTTTCCAATATAATTTCTTATATTTAAGTAGGATAAACATATAAGA
>JAFGDW010000347.1 GCA_016931935.1 Candidatus Zhuqueibacterota bacterium
TTAAAAACTCAGTTCAAAATCGGTATCTTGCATAATTGCAAATAATTAAAACCGTTAGGTTCAATGAGGAATAAATCCATGAATAATTCAGGTTAGAATTGGTTGCAATGCGTTATGAAAGGTTAAATTCATTATCCATTCATCATTTTCAACTGATAAATATCTGTTCTTCGATCGATTAAATTCCGCACGCTGCCATAACGATGAAGCTCGCGCAGTAAATCGAGATCAACATCGGCGACCAGGATCATTTCCGTATTTGGCGTGGCTTCGGCTTTAATTCCATTGGCAGGAAAAGCAAAATCGCATGGTGTGAATACTACCGATTGGGCAAATTGAATATCCATATTTTCCACTTTGGGCAGATTGCCGACACATCCGGTGATTGCCACATAGCACTCATTTTCAATCGCCCGGGCGCGCGCGCAATAACGGACGCGGGAATAACCGTTTTGAGTGTCTGTTAAAAACGGCACAAACAGAATATGCATGTTATTATCGGCCAGAATTCTGGATAATTCCGGGAACTCGACATCATAGCAAATCAACACGCCGATCGGTCCGCAATCTGTTTCCATAATCGATATTTTATCGCCGCCGACCAGGCCCCAAAATTTTTTCTCATCCGGTGTTGTATGAAGTTTATAATAAGTATCGTAGGTGCCGTTTCGCCGACACAAATAGCCGATGTTATATAATTTATTATCCTCCAGGTAGGGCATACTGCCGGAAATAATATTTACATTGTAACTGATCGCCAGTTTGATAAACCGCTCTCGAATTTCATCGGTATAACCAGCAAGCTTTCGAATGGCTTCAGCTTCGCTCAAATCGTTATATTTGGCCATTAGCGGGGCATTGAAAAATTCAGGGAAAAGCGCAAAATCGCTTTTATAGCCGGAAACAGCGTCGATAAAAAATTCGACCTGTTCAAACAACTCATCCACCCCTTTATAATGTCGCATTTGCCATTGAATCAGTCCCAGACGAACCACCGATTTGTTTGTTGTAAATTTATCAGTAGTTTTTTCATAGTAGATATTATCCCATTGCAACAACACCGCAAATTCACGTGACTCCTTATCATCCGGCAGATACCCTTTCAACACTTTTTTTACGTGAAAATCATTGGCCAATTGAAACGTCAATGTGGGATCGTACAGTTCTTTTTGTTTGACTTTTTGAATATATTGCTTGGGAGTCAATTGATTGGCATGTTTTGAATAATTGGGAATTCGCCCGCCAAACACAATCGCTTTGAGATTGAGCTGTTCACACAACTCTTTACGTGCATCGTACAGTCGCCGACCCAACCGTAAACCACGGAATTCCGGTTTGATAAAAATATCAATACCGTACAGTACATCGCCTTTCGGATTGTGTGAGTTGAATGTATAATTTGCGGTGATTTCCTTGTAGGTATGATTATCGCCGAAATGATCATACTTCACGATGATGGATAATGCACAGCCCACCACCTGATCATCAACAATTACAGCGATTTGACCTTCGGGGAAAATATCCAGTAATTTATTGATATGAAACTCTTTCCAGTACCCTCCCACCCAATTATCATATGCTGCAATCATCGATTCTTTTAGTTCATCATAATCATTGATATTCAATAATCTCAATTCCAGCTTTCCAATCGTGCTCATATATAACCTTTCCTATATGTCATGTCGGAGCTGCATTAATCATAATCAATACGTCGCAACACAACTATCATTTCGAAAATTCCAAATAACAACACAATCGACTTTATTTTATGGGTTATTCGACCAAATTTTCTTAACAAATTAAATATAAAATGTCCAAAACACTTTAATTTCCCAGTAACTTCTTCTTCGTTTGAAAAATGTCATCAATTTCCATAATGGTATCCAGTCCTCTGAGCGGTATACCGATATGTCCGAGCGGCACATGTTCATTATGCGGATTTATGCGAATTAATTTCCCGTTCGTGGTTTGTGCAATGCGTTCGGACGTATAACGGACTGTCGCTACAGTCGAACCGGCGCCAATTTCCACTATCGCCAGATCCCAGCCGCGATCTGCTATTGTTTTTAACCATGCTTCAAACCGTGCATCTTGTGCATCTGTTCTGTCGGATATCCAGTTCCAATCACCAACAGTTAATACATTCGGGCGGGCAAGCTGGTTACAGTGCTTGCAAACAGGCAACGGTTCTTCAGCCTGGAATATTTTTTCATTTACATTTACATTTAAATGTTCATCGACCCATATGTCGCGGCTACACGGTTTCACACATTGCAAATGATGAATCGAACCCTGACACTCCACAATTCGCCGATCACTAAATCCGGCCCTCTGAAAATGACCATCTACATTTGACGTAAAAACGAAATAGCTACCTTGTTTTTTTTCAGCTATTTCTAACAATGTTGTGTAGCCCGCATGGGGTTCGGTATTTTGGTACATTTTTAATCGAAGTCCGTAATATGCCCATGCCAGTTTTGGTTGATGATCGAACCAGCGGGGATTTGCCATTTCTGCGAACGATATCCCTAACTTTGCAATCGCTGGATATGCCTTTTGAAACCCTTCATCACCACGGAAATCCGGAAGCCCGGAATCCACCCCCATGCCAGCCCCGGCGGTAATCAACAAAGCATCCGCTTCTTCAATTATATCGGCGGCTCGTTTTATGGTGTCTTTTAATTTCATAAGGGTTTTCATAATTGTGATAGAATGTTTTAGCGCTACTATAAAATTGTTATGGCACCTATTCGGCCTACCGTAGAATGTCAACTAAGGCTGTCGAAGCCGACATCTCATCCGGTTCGGTGCATGGCCGTTCGTACCGCGAACAGCATCGATGCGCTGCTGCGAGATGGCAAGCTCAGGCAAGGTAGCCGTTAGATTGATTTTTTGTATACTATAGTGTCAGAGATTCGTCCAAAACGAATCTAATTTGATCTAAAAACTTTTAAAATGCTCTAAGTTTGAGCGAATAAGACATCCGGATTATCCTTTTTCTATATTATTACCATCCAACGATTTGTTTTATTTACGAAATATGTGAAAGGAGATTCCGGTATTCCGCCCAAAAACGGCGAAAACCGGCTTACAGTCCCGATGTTTTCCCGGGGAATGATACACTACTATCTTCATCTGATTATTGATAGAATTTAAAAGCATATTTCAAGTTTCTTGAGAGTTATTATAATGAAATGTACATGCTTTAAGAATTTATATCTTGCACAAGCATAACATAAACCTGTCCATTTCCAGAGAAGTGTGACAGGGATTATATTTAACATATCACATTCTACTCAATAAATCAATTAAAAAATAATCCTAATTTAGGGTTGTTCCAATTATTATGAATATATGAAGGCTTTTGCAAGTGATGATTTCTGGTAGATTTTTCGATAAGCTACTCTTTCCTTCACTGAGCTATGAAACCTCAACGACATAAGAACACATGTGTGTGAAATGGTAAGATGAAAGACAAAATGATGTATCTTCTCACCGAAGAACAGAGTATCTGTGAACTGTGTGAAGCAAAACACAGCCAATCACTGAACGCATTGCACCCGCGCTCACTCACGATCGTAAATATGACGCACCATTGATATCCACGATCGATCCGGTGAGATAATCCGTATTCTCCCCGGCTAAAAACAATACAGTGTTAGCAATTTCATCCGGCCGCACCAGCCAATTGAGCGGACTTTGTGTTAATACTTCTTTGCCCACTTCACTTTCAAGGATGTAACGCGCCATGTCGGTTTCGGCAAACGATGGGGCAACCGCATATACAAAAATATGGTGTGGCGCTAACGATTTTGCCAGCGACTGGCTCATTGCATTCATTCCGGCTTTACTCGCACCATACGCCGGCGCATCCGGTTCACCCCGAAAAGCGCCGCGGGAAGAAATATTGATAATCTTTCCCCCTCCCTGCTTCAGCATCTGCTGAACAACTGCGTGAGTAAGATACGCTGCGCCAAGCAAATTTGTCCCAATAATGGAATTCCACGATTTTTGCCACGATTAGAACGTCGATTCCGCCACCGGATGATCTTCACAAACACCGGCATTGTTTACAAGAATATCAATCCGCTTCATATGGGATACAACGTTGTTGACCATGTCGGTTGCTTGATCAGTATCTGCTATATTCGCAGCAATTTTTATGTGATCATTTCCGGTTAATAGTTCGACAGCTTCTTGCGCTGCCAGTGCGTTACTATTATAGTGCACATTAACCTTTGCCCCGGCTGCAGCAAATTGCCGGCTGATTTCCCGGCCAAAACCACGGGATGCTCCGGTAACAAGCACCACTTTATCCTTAAATTTCATTATTTTCTTTCCTCCCTTAAAACTTATAACAACGTTAATTATGTGTTTCAATGCGGAGGTATTTTCCGCACGATATACGGTTCATGATAGTTATTGTTATTGATCATTAAATGTGCAGTTTCGTGAGGTTTGTAACGGGATATATATTGTCGCTGTCCGGGAAGATATCGGTTTTGATATTTTTTAGCCAACTTGTCCGAACCACCCAGCCGCTCGGAATCTCTGATTACCGCCCGTTTAAAAATAACATCGAGCGAGGCATCAATAAAAATCCGGTAATCCCAGTGCGGCGCTAAATCCGTACAAAATAACATAACACCTTCGAATAGCAAAATTGAGTCGGATTGCGCTTTCTCCACAATTGCACTCATTGATTGATTTGTGATAAAATCGAATGCTGATCCTTTGTACCGAAAATCTCCACCAGGCCCTAATGGCGCAAGCACATTGTTTACGACAGCCTGGTAATTAAAGGAGTCATCTATATATCCGTCAATCGAATGTTCTCCGCGGCGATAGCGAATGTCCGAAGGGTTGTGAAATCCATCTATCGATGCTCTGATAACATGGCGTCCAAGTTGCTCCAGTGGTTGTACCAGGTCATCGGCAAACACAGTTTTCCCGGATGCACTCAAGCCATCAATTCCAACACGTGTCGGGTGCGGCAATTTAATAGCGTGGATTGCTTTGGCAGCTTCCCAAAGAACGTTGTCTCTCAAACTCCCCCCTGTTAATATAAAACGAGGACACAGCAATGAAAATTATGTGTCCTCGTTGAGTAATTCTTTATTTCTGGTATTTAAACAGACGTTTATTTCTACGTTGTAAGATTAAGAAAATTGAAAAATTAGTGAAGATATACAGTCGATCAAGCAAAAGGAAGCCGCTAAAGCGGTTCCATCCGCAAATAATTTGTTGTGGACTGTTTTTGTTGAATGTCTTTAATGATAAAATCTACCTGATCGACGTTTATATCCAGTCCCGCTGCAATATCGGCACTGCTGCATCCCTGTTCCCACGCCGCCCAAATCAAGTCCAAAGTATGATACGGCATTCTGAAGAAAAATTCTTCCTGCGTTTGTTCAGCGCTGTAAGTATCAGTGGTTGGCGTTCGTCGGCGAATTTCTTCCGGTACTTCAAGATACTCGGCAAGCTGATACACTTGTGATTTAAACAAATGAGCGATCGGTTTCACATCAGCGCCGCCATCTCCATATTTCACAAAAAAGCCCAGAGCGTGTTCATTTTTATTGCCGGTTCCGATCACTGCATAATTCAATCGTTCAGCGTGATAGTAAAGCATGCACATCCGGCTGCGCTGCTTAAAGTTAGACGCCGCTACAATTTGCAAATATTCATTGATTGGCAGTCGCGCCGATTTTTCAGCACCATCGGGCGCAATAATGGTTACATGGAACACATTCAACGATTTCTTTTCCAGCAGATTGTTGGGAATACCAATTTTTACTTTGTAACCCAAATCGTATTCCGGAAATACTTTTTTAATCGCCTCATCGCGACGTTCGTACGTTTTGAAACCATATTGCGCCGCAGTCAGGTCTTCAATCGTAAAATTGGGTTTAAACTTATCGATCAGCTTTTGCGTGACAATAAAATTTTCCGGACTTGAGTCTTTTTCGGGCATACCGATTGCCAATACCCGCTCATTTCCAAATGCCGTTACACAGAGTGCAAGCACTAACGATGAGTCGATACCGCCACTCACACCAACTACTGCGCCACGCTTGCGTAACTTGTTGCCAACATCATCCAACAGCTTTGCAACGATTTTTTCCGTTTCGATGCGTGGGTCAATTTTGATTAAATCTTTGGAGAAGCTCATGGAAGCCCCGTTGTGAAGTTGTTATTGATTCCCTTTTTTGGTTTGACAACAACTCTCAAGCCATGCGTATTCGATTAATTTTAATTATTTATTTTGTTCGGATTTTTTTAGTGGTTTATCTGTCTTTGATTCATTAATAACCGGTTCCTGTTTTGCCTTTTCGTCAGCAATCCGGCCTAAATATTCCGGCAATTCAATCCCGGCCATCGATGCGACATCCTGCAACGGTGGCAAGCTTTTTATAAGATTGGAAATGAAATTCGCGGTGGATGATCCCTTACCATCACCACCAGCAGAATCCCATACTGTAATTTTATCGATTTTAAGATTTTTAATGGCCTCGACCTGGCGGGTAACCACTTCTTCAATTTTTTCGATCATCAATAATGTAGCTGCCGCCTTGGCATCTCCGCTGCAGCTATTTACCAGTTCGCGATAACCTTCCGCCTTGCTCGCCAATAATTTTTGAATACCCTTTGCTTCAGCTTCGTATCGCAGCAGTATTCCATCGGCTTCACCCCTTGCCTCGCGACGAATCCGTTCCGCTTCCGCCTCGGCAGCAATTTCTATTTTACGTTTCTCAATTTCCTTCTGCGCAACTTCTTCGGCGTTCAGCCGTTCCATTTCAGCTAAATATTGTGCTTTTTGAATTGCGACCTGAGCCTTACGCTTAGCAACTTCGCCAAGTTCCAGTGCAGCCGCCTGCTTTACTGCCAGTGTTGCATTCGCGTCGGCGATATCAGCATCGGCTTTATTTTCTCCGGCAACGGCTTCCGCCTCCTGACCCTGTACATAAATTCGCTGATCGGCCATTGCTTTTTTCTTGCCCTTTTCAGCCTCTGCGACATTTTCGGCGACACGGATAACTTTCACACGGTTCGCTTCGGCTTCACCAATTGCTCCCAGTTTTTCCTGTTCGGCAACATCAATTTTCGCTTTGTTAATCGCTTCGGAAGCCGCTTTTTTACCAATACTTTCAATATAAATTGACTCATCTGTGATGTCGGTGATGTTCACATTGATGAGATATAATCCGATTTTATTTAATTCCGGCTCGACATTTTTGCGAATCGATTCCAGAAAACTTTCGCGATCCTGGTTGATTTGTTCAATCGTTAGTGAGGCCACCGTTAAACGCAATTGACCGAAAATAATTTCTTTCGCCATGTCCTCAATCGAAGCGGAATTTAAGCCCAGCAAACGCTCGGCTGCATTTCCCATTATATTCGGATCGGTACTGATGCCCACTGTAAATGTGCTCGGCACATTAATGCGTATATTCTGCAACGAAAGCGCGTTCTGGAGTGGAATACTAATCGTCATCGGCGTCAGGCTCAGATACGTATAATCCTGAATCAACGGCCAAACAAACGTACCACCGCCATGCATACATCGGCTCGAACGCTCACCGGCAATTTTACCGTAAATCACCAAAATCTTGTCCGATGGACAACGGCGGTAGCGCGCCGAAATAAAAATGATTGTCGAGAAAACTAAAACAACAAATGCGCCGACTGATAATCCGTATAGTTCCATTGCATGTCCCTTTCCCGGAAGTGTTAATTGACTCGTTTAACGACGAGTACATTTCCCCGAATTATTTTTTCAACCACGATTCGTTCGCCTGTTTTCATTGGGGTATTATCGCTGGAAACAGCATCAAATATTTTCAATTGTCCCTGAATGGCAATTTGTGCTTGCCCCGTTCCATTTTCACGAATATTGAGATAAACAATACCTTCTTCACCCACCGCATTTTCAATTTTTAATGTGCCTTCCGAATGCAATTTTTTCATACTTACAAAAATTTTACCAATCACCCAAACAGTAAATAGTCCGGCCATCACGCCGACAGGCATAGCAAGCATATCGCTAAAATGAGATTCCGTCGAAAGCGCCAGGCTCACCAGGCCAAACATCATGAAAAATGCTGTGAGTCCCTGCACTGAGAGCAATTTAAAACTTGTATCCGAGCTATGATGTTCTGTGCTGATGTCACCATCCATGTCGGTGTCCATATCGGTATCGCCGGCCATGAACATCATTATCGTTCGCAGTAGAAAACTAATTCCACCAACTGCCGCGCAAATCAAATAAAATTTTTGAATCGTATTCAGTGAATTGAAGTAGTCTTCCATTTTGAACATTCTCCCTGATTTTCACTTCTCTGGAAAATAGTTGTTATGAATCAATTAAATAGATTATGCGCCAGACAAAACAAACTCATTAGTTGAATATTCTATATACATTACATCATCGGATTTTGCGTTTTATCCGTAAAAACAATACATGAACCTTATTTATTGAACATGTACCAACGTTGACTTAGCGAAAAAATTGTGTTATTGAAATTGAGAAGATAGTTGATAATGATGAATTTTATTTCAGTTATCACAAACACACCATATGAAAATGCGGCTGGCATCTTTTTAATTACACCAACCGCATTTATTTATTCAATCATGTAAAACAAACGATTACTTATTCTTAATTGCAGCCTGTGCAGCAGCCAACCGTGCAATTGGTACACGGAACGGAGAACAACTCACGTAGTTCATGCCAACCCGGTGACAAAAATCGACCGAGCGGGGATCACCACCATGTTCACCACAGATTCCAATTTTCAGGTTTGGCTTTACCGAACGGCCTTTTTCGACGGCAATTTTTACCAACTGGCCAACACCTTCCTGATCGAGTGTCTGGAACGGATCATCCGGCAAAATACCTTTATCGGTGTATTCTTTCAGAAATACGCCAGCATCGTCACGGCTGTATCCGAAGGTCATCTGGGTCAAATCGTTGGTGCCGAATGAGAAAAATTCTGCTTCCGATGCTACCAAATCGGCAGTCAGAGCGGCGCGCGGAATTTCAATCATGGTTCCGACTTTGTAGTCGACCTTTACATCCATTTCCTTCTGAACCTCTTCAGCAACTTTCACAACCACAGCTTTCTGGTTAGAAAGTTCAGCTTTGGTGCCAATCAACGGAATCATAATTTCCGGAAATACATTCACGCCTTCTTTTTTCAACTGGCATGCAGCTTCCATAATAGCGCGTGCTTGCATTTCGGTAATTTCAGGATAGGTGATTCCCAAACGGCAACCACGATGTCCGAGCATCGGGTTGAATTCGTGCAGGGCGTCGACTTTGGCTTTTACTTCTGCTGCAGTAATGCCCATTTCCTTTGCCATTTCTGCCTGGTTCTCATCATCGTGAGGCAGGAACTCATGCAAAGGCGGATCAAGTGTACGAATTGTCACAGGCAGGTCGTGCATAGCTTTGAAAATGCCATAGAAGTCATCTTTTTGGTAAGGCAGCAACTTGGCTAATGCCTTGCGACGACCAGCTTCGTCGTCCGCTAGAATCATTTCACGAACGGCTTTAATACGATCGCCTTCGAAGAACATATGCTCGGTACGGCAAAGTCCGATACCTTCAGCGCCAAAGTTACGTGCAACGGTCGCGTCATGCGGGGTATCCGCATTGGTGCGAACGCCAATTTTACGAACTTCATCAGCCCAGGCCATCAATTTGCCAAAATTTCCGGAAAGTTCGGGAGTGACAGTCGCTACTTTTCCTTCAATCACTTCACCTTTTGAACCATCCAGCGAAATCCAGTCACCTTCGTTGTAGGTTTTGCCTTTGACGGTCATCGTCTTCGCTTTGTAATTGATTTTGATAGCGCCAACACCAGCAACGCAGCATTTTCCCATACCACGGGCGACAACTGCGGCGTGCGAGGTCATTCCGCCACGTGCAGTTAAAATACCTTTGGCAACGTTCATACCGCCAATATCTTCCGGCGAGGTTTCAATACGAACCAACAAGACATCTTCGCCTTTGGCGGCCCATTCTTCAGCATCATCAGCATGGAATACGATGCGGCCAGTCGCAGCGCCCGGAGAAGCCGGCAAACCAGTGGCAATCACATTCTTCTTTGCTTTCGGATCGAACGTCGGGTGCAGCAATTGATCCAACTGTTCCGGCTGAACACGTGTAACTGCTTTTGTTTTATCGATCAGACCTTCTTCAACCATCTCAACAGCGATACGAACCGCAGCAGCGGCAGTACGTTTACCATTACGGGTTTGCAACATCCAAAGTTTGCCTTTTTGAATGGTGAACTCGATGTCCTGCATATCTTTGTAATGATTTTCCAGTTTCTTGTAGATCGCTGTTAAATCAGCGAATGGTTGAGGCATCACTTCTTCGAGTGTTTTGTGGCTCGGATCACTCTTTGTGGCTTCGTTCACTGGTTGCGGTGTTCTGATACCCGCAACAACGTCTTCACCTTGGGCATTGATTAAATATTCACCATAGAATTGATGTTCGCCAGTCGCCGGGTCGCGGGTAAATGCAACACCGGTTGCACAATCATCGCCCATATTTCCGAATACCATTGCCTGAACGTTGACAGCGGTTCCCCAATGTGCTGGGATATTATTCAGTTTGCGATACGTTAATGCTCGTTGATTATTCCAGGAACCAAACACAGCATTGATGGCGCCCCACAATTGTTCCCACGGATCGATCGGGAAATCTTTGCCGGTACGTCGTTTAATTTCAGCTTTAAACTGGCCCACCAGTTTCTTCAGATCATCGGCTGTCAATTCGGTATCCAGTTGGACGCCTCTTTCTTCTTTCATTTTGTCGATGATAATTTCAAACGGGTCTTCTTCTTCTTTCGATTCAGGTTTCATTCCCATAACAACGTCACCGTACATCTGGACAAATCGTCGGTAAGAGTCCCATCCGAAACGTTCGTTATCGGATTGGGCAATGATTCCCTGAACGGTAGTATCATTCAAACCAAGGTTCAAAACGGTGTCCATCATTCCCGGCATCGATGCAGGTGCTCCGGAACGAACCGAAACCAATAACGGATTTTTGGCATCACCAAACACTGCGCCCATTACTTTTTCAATATGACTAACACCAGCTTTAACTTGTTTAATAACTTCATCGCTATACTTACCACCGCTCTTGTAGTATTCCGCGCAAATTTCCGTCGAAATCGTGAAGCCGGCGGGGACAGGAACTCCCAGATTGGACATTTCGGCAAGATTGGCGCCTTTGCCGCCGAGCAATTCTTTCATCGACGCTTCGCCGTCAGCCTTACCATCGCCAAACGTATAGACATACTTGTTACTCATTCTTTACTCCTTCTTAGCATTAGTTTAAACATGATTTATTTAGATTTAGTATGTAAAATTGTCGCATATTGGTTATCATCGGAAAGCACTTCCAGCGCTTTTTGAATCGCTGGATTACGATTAAATGTCGCTTCCACTTTTGCTGCCGTGCCAAACAATTTTGCCGCTATTTCGGATTTAATGTAAATTTTTATATCATCCACACTCGCCTCAAAATCCGAATCTTTTTTCTTATCGATTACTTTTTGAAGCTCAGCAAATGCCGGTGCGGCTTTATCTGCATACCCATTTTCTTTCGAAAGTGCTTCTATTTTCTGCAAATAGTCTTCTTCTTCTGTTTTGTATTGGAACTTCTTCTCTTTTAAAAATGCTTTGTAGGCATTAAGTATCGTATCATCCACTTCAAAATTTCGAGAAATATTGGGATGCTTAGCAGTATATTCCAGTGAAAAATTAAAGAACATGGATTTCATAATCATTTCGATTACAATCGGGGAGAGCGTCTTTTTTTCAACGGTGACATCGGGATAAATGCCGCCACTTCCATGAACCGGGCGTCCGTCTTCCGTTGTATAAATTTTTGTGCTGTCGACCAGAGCTTCTGTTAAAAGTACGTTTGGGTCATTGTAGAAATTTGGTTTTTGAATCAAACGGCCACTGGGTATATAGTATTTGGCTGTGGTAATTTTTAAAGCAGCATCGTTGCTAATTTGTACGACTGACTGCACCAATCCTTTTCCAAACGTGGGATTACCAATGATAACGCCACGATCGTGATCCTGGATCGCACCGGCAACAATTTCCGATGCTGATGCGCTCATCGTATCCACGAGCACGACGAGTGGTTCAGTTCCCCAAACGGGATCGCGACGTGCGTCATATTCACGATTCGCACTGGCAAATTTTCCCTTTGTAGAGACGACTAATGTTCCCTTTGGAAAAAAATTATCAGCGACCTCTACCGCAGATTCGAGTAAACCTCCGGGATTGCCGCGTAGATCAAGTATCAGTTTTTTCATCCCTTTGGCTTTTAATTCGGAAATCTCGCGATTCATTTGTTCGCCGACGTTGCGTGAAAAATGGGCGAGTCGGATATAGCCAACTTCTGGATTAATAAGACCGGAATAGGTAATTTCTTCCACCTTGATTTCCGCACGAATCAGCCGGAATTCCAGTGGCTTGTCTTCACCAATCCGTTTAATTTTAATTTGAACCGGCGTTCCCGGTTTACCGCGCAGCCGGTTTGCCGTTTCGGAAATTGACAAATCTTTTGTAACCATGCTATCGACTTCAATAATCCGGTCACCCTCACGGATGCCTGCTTTTTCTGACGGCGTATTTTCGAATGGAGGTTCGGCAACTGTTGGCCAGCCATCACGCTTGCTGATTCGCATGCCAACGCCGCCATATTTACCGCTGGTCATAATCTGTAATTCAGATTTGTCTTCTTTTTCGATAAACACTGTATACGGATCGAGCGTGTTCAGCATGCCTTCAATTCCGGCCTGCATAAATTTTTCAGGATCCACATCTTCAACATAGCGCTTGGTGACTTCTTCATACACTTTTCCAAACGTACTCATACTCCTGCTAATCGCAAGGTAATAATCCGGTTTCGCTGCATCAGCCTGTCGGGCGATCCATCCACCCGAAACTACCGCTACAACGGTCAATACAGCTACCAGTGTATAGGAGGTAACTTGCTTTCGTTTGGACATATTTACACTCCCTGGAGATAACTCCATGTATAATTCCAAATTTGTTCTGTTATTTCAGTAATTGTTTGCATTCCATCGATAACAATAATCCGATCGGAATGTTTTTGAGCCAATTCCAGATACCCATCTCTTACTTTGCTGAAAAAATCATCATTTTCAGATTCAATCCGATCCAACGCAGCGTTCATTTTGCGTTGACGATTTTTCATTTCAGCAATTGTAATATCCAACAAGAAAGTGATATCCGGAGCAAGCCCGCTTGTAGCAAACATATTTACTTGATCGATCGATTCACTGTCTATCCCGCGTCCGTAGCCCTGGTATGCAGTCGATGAATCGTAATATCGATCACAAAGCACTGTTTTACCCTGATTCAACGCCGGCTTAATCACCTCACTAACAAGCTGAGCCCGTGCAGCGGAATAAAGCAAAAATTCAGCAGCCCGATTAACCGGAACATCGGATTGCTGCAACACCACTTGTCGAATTCGTTCAGATAACGATGTGCCGCCCGGTTCACGTATTTCAAGTACTGCGTTCCCACGTGAAGATAGTTGCTGCGATAATTTTTTCAGTTGCAGCGATTTGCCACAGGCGTCCAAGCCCTCAAATGTAATAAAAATACCACGCATAGGTTACAGATCGATGAATTTCCAACGACCACCCCGGAATCGCCAATAATTTGTAATTAGCCGTATGCACTCATCGCCGAGGTGAACAAGCCATAATCCCATGAGTGACAGGTTAAAAATAAATACGACCACCCAATTGAGACTAAATTCAAACAGGATGACACCGATAATTGTCATCCACATAATCCATTTTAAATCACCAGCACCCCGTAAGTTCCCGATCACAACGCCATCCACCGCTTTGGGAATTTGAACCAGTGCAAAAATTATCATGACCTTAGCACCGAGTGCGGTCACATGTGTGTCGGTCGTAAACACGCGCATCAGTGGCTCGGCAAAAGAGATCATTATAACAGTCACACTTAACGAAAACACAAATCCGACCCAACTAAACGTCCGCGCTGTTTTTTCTGCCAATTTGTAATTTGCAGCACCGATATTTTTGCCCATTAACGTCATGGCTGCAATACCCAATCCGGTATACGCCATGGATAGAATGTTCTGAAGCCGGATAAAAATAACATGGGCAGTTAGCACATAAGCACCAATACGTGCTGCATATACGGATGCTACAAGCATCCCTATAGCCCAGACGAGTTGTTCCACAGTTGTCGGAACACCGGTTTTAATCAGTTTTTTAAACGTTCGGAAATTTGGCCGGGTTAATTCCTTGAATGAAAGAAACAATACGGATTTACGATTTCGAAGAATGTACAACGTCACCATAAATCCCATAGAATGAGAAATACCGAGGGCCAATGCAGCGCCTTCCACTTCCCATCGGGGAAATCCAAACCAGCCAAATATTAATAATGGTGCCAAAATAGCATTTAGTCCATTAATCGATACATTCACCAGCATGGATAGATGTGTATCCCCGGCTCCACGAATAATCCCAACAGCGATGAAATTGGTAACAATAATGGGAGTAAATAACGCGATGATTTTTAAATATGATACACCGGCCACTTGAGCAGCAGTATCGGCACTTTCCTTGATTAATTTAAACAAGTGAACCGCTCCAAAATACCAGCTAACGGCAAAGACGAGCGACATAATTATGCCGATCATTAGTGCTTGCCCGAATACATGGTTTGCTTGCTCGATATCATTGGCGCCCAAGTGCCGGGTGATTATCAAAGAACTTCCTAATATGAACGTTATAATAACAGTGAGAAACGCTGTGACCAATTGAATCGCCATGCCCTGCCCTGCCAACGCCGCAAATCCGATTCGCCCGATAAAAATTGCTTCAATTGTAAACATCACCGTTTGCGATGATAAATCGATAACGGCCGGAAATGACGTTAACAATATTGTTTTTAATGGCGATCTTTCAGCCAAACCGTTCCTCACTGCATAAGTATCTTCAATCGTAATATTCAAGACCAAGATGGGTGATCAGGTCTTCACCCTTCATATGACGCAGCGTATTCTTCAATTTCATCAATTGAATAAACAGGTCATGCTCGGGGTACAATCCCTTGGCAACCATCGGGCTCTTATAATAAAACGATAACCATTCCTGAATGCCTTTCATGCCCGAACGCTGTGCCAGGTCAGAGAACAGCGCCAGGTCCAGTACGATAGGCGCAGCCAGGATACTATCACGACACAAAAAATTAATTTTGATCTGCATGGGGTATCCAAGCCAGCCAAAGATATCGATATTATCCCAACCTTCTTTATTATCGCCATGAGGAGGATAATAGTTGATACGTACCTTGTGATAAAATTTATCATAAAGTTCGGGGTACAAATCCGGCTGTAAAATATGTTCCAGTACGGAAAGTTTACTTTCTTCTTTGGTTTTGAACGATTCCGGATCGTCCAGCACCTCACCATCTCGATTGCCGAGAATATTGGTGGAGAACCAGCCATTTAAACCAAGCATACGCGATTTGATGCCCGGAGCAAGAATTGTTTTCATTAATGTTTGGCCGGTTTTAAAATCTTTGCCGGAAATCGGTACATTATTCTGAATTGCAAGTTGCTGAATGGCAGGAATATCAACTGTCAAATTGGGGGCGCCATTGGCGAAAGCAACACCGGATTTAACGGCAGCATAAGCATATAACATACTTGGCGCAATCGCCGGGTGATTTTCTTTCATAGCCTTTTCAAACGACTCGATTGTATCGTGAACCGGATCGGGCTTCAGAAAAATTTCAGTGCTGCCGCACCAAACGACAACCAACCGATCGAGATTATTATCAGCCTTGAATTTGGCAATATCATCCATCAACATTTTGGCAGCATCGAATTTATTGGTGTATTTTTTTACATTGGAGCCATCAAGTTTTTTAACATAATTACGGTCGAACACTGCTTTCATCGGTTTAATCTTTTCAATTTCCGGCCGTACCTGCTCCAAATGATCTTTTGTTAAAACACCAGCATTCACTGCTGCTTCATAAACATTGTCGCTGAAGATATCCCAACCACCGAAGATGATATCGTCCAATTGCGCCAGTTCGATAAAATCTTTGATTTTTGGAGTACGTTTATCGGTACGCTTTCCTAAACGAATCGTACCCATTTGCGTCAACGATCCAATAGGAAGCGATAGCTTTTTGCGCACAGCTTCGACACCGGAAATAACCGTGGTGCCAACTGCGCCGAGTCCGGGTAACAAGATTCCAAGTTTGCCTTGAGGTTTGGCAATCTTAAATTCTTTTTCCAATGGAACCTCCTTAGTTTTGTTTATTCTCTGATTGCCATACATGATAGAGCCGATGTATAGCGGTGATGTTAGCCAGGATTGCAATCAATACAATAGCGATGAGTAATGTTACTTCGTGTATAAGCGCTCCCACTCCCAAATACACAACACGTTCCGCGCGTTGCATAATGCCGACCTTGCATTCTAATCCTAACCCTTCAGCTCTCGCTCGCACATAACTTGTCATAACCGAACCACCGATTGCCATACAAATGGCCACGAGTATTACTGATTCCCAATTATATCCAATTACGCTAAGCTCGTTCTGGGTAAAATAGTAGGCGAGTCCAAAAAATACGAATACTTCGCTATACCGATCCAAGGTTGAATCGTATAATGCACCAAACTTTGTGACACGATTGGATGCCCGCGCGACTTTTCCGTCAAACGTATCAAAAATACCACCCAACAAAACGAGCGCCCCACCCAACCGTAAAGAACCGGCAGCAAGGTAAAAACTCGCAATAAGAGAAATAATCAATCCCACTGTTGTGAAGAAGTTCGGATTCACTCCTAATTTAACAAAAAAATCTGTAATGGGCGTAATTACTCCTAAAAAGCGAGCTTTCAGGTTTTCAGGTAAGAATTGAAATTTTTTCACATTAGTCCTTATTTTTTGTCGTTAAATCCTTCAATCACTATCACAAACTCTCCCCGGGCCGTTACTGAAATTGATCCATTTACAAATTCAGATAATTGCCCCCGGGAAATTGTCTCAAATTTTTTGGTAAGCTCACGGGCGACACAAATTCGTCGATCGCCGAAAAATTCAAACAACTGCGCTAATGTCTTGAGCAAACGTTGAGCCGATTCGTAAAAAATAATTGTTCGCTCTTCGTGCTGCAGACCAAGTAGTCTTTTCTGCCGACCTTTCTTAGCTGGCAAAAATCCTTCAAATACAAACCGGTCAGTGGGTAATCCGGAAACAATTAACGCTGAAACGAAAGCTGTTGGGCCGGGTACCGTTTCGATAGCTATTCCGGCTTCAATTGCAGCGCGTACCAGGTAAAATGCCGGATCTGAAATTCCCGGTGTACCGGCATCGGTAATTAATGCGATGGATTTTCCCTGCATTAATTCTTCAATCAGAAAAGGTGTTTTCTTTTCCTTGTTGAAGTCGAAATAACTTGTTGTTTTGGTATTGATTTGGTAGTGTTTTAATAGAATCGCGGAATGGCGTGTATCTTCTGCGGCTACTAAATCAACATCTGCAAGTATCTCCACCGCGCGGAATGTTATATCTTTTAGATTTCCGATAGGTGTGCTAACGAGATAAAGAATACCATACGCATCACTGGATGATTGATCCATAAGAAACGTCATCCGAATATAATCATATCCATAACCACAATAATATTTAAACGGTTAACAACCCGTACTCCCAGTCACCGATCTATCGATTTAAATTTTTTAAAATAACAAAAAAATAATTAAAAGTCAAGGCAAATCATTTTTATAAATTGGATTAAATTGATACGTTTTTGGTTTTATTTTGCTTGCAAATTTGCCACAAAAACAATACGTTTACGCAGGAGGTTCCTGATGATACTGATCTTTATGTTTAGCCTTGTGATCCTATACGCATTGTTTATCGGAATGTTCATTTCTGGCTTTCAGAAAAATTCCTTCGAACTTTCTTTATCGATACCATTCATCACCATCATTGTTGCCGTTCGTAACGGGGGTGAATGGATTGAAAAGTGCGTCAACGCTTTGTTGGCGCAAACATATCCGGTAGATAAACGGGAAATTATAATTATCGATGATGGTTCATCCGACAGCACACTGGCGTTATTAAAGACGTATTCTAGTTTGACAAGACCTGATCATATCACTATAACAACGCGACCACCTTCTTCCGGCAATAAAAAATTGGCGCTCGAACTGGGGATCAATCAAGCACGGGGCGACATTCTGCTCTTTACAGATGCCGATTGTGTACCACCGCCATCATGGGCAGAGACTATCGTTTCCTGTTTTTCGAAAACAACCGGAATGGTAGTCGGATTTTCACCGTTGATCCATAAGTACAACTCATTTATCGGACATCTTATCAAAATCGACAGTCTATTCGCAACACTATTTGCCGGTGCAGGAATCGGACTAAACATTCCGCTGACAGCGGCCGGCCGTAACATCGCCTGGCGTCGATCATTATTCTCACAAGTAGAAGGTTATAAGTCGATCTCGAAATCACTCTCAGGCGATGATGATCTGTTCATGCAGCTTGTTCACAAGCAAACAAATTTGAAAATCCGCTATTCACGAATACCGAAATCGGTTGTGCCGAGTTATCATCGTATGTCGCTACAAGATTTCCTGCATCAAAAATCGCGGCATATTTCAGCCGCCAAATTTTATCCCCGGAGCCGGCAAATTATTTATGGAGTGTTTCATCTGCTTAATTTTGGATTGCATGGTCTGGCGATAGCAGCTTTGGTATTGGGTAAGGATACTGCCCCAATATTCACGTTACTTGCACTGACTCATATGATAGACTGGCTATTTCTCCGGATTGGCGTAAAGAAATTCAACATGTCTTTTAAATCTATTCACTTTTTGGGATGGGAATGGTTATTTTTATTTTATAATGTTATCTCCGGGATAAAGGGAATATTCCGGCCAGTGCGCTGGCAAAGGCATTAGCTCGGAACCGGTTCAAACTCCGCCGTAAAATGCCGTAAATAAGGCGTTTCATAGGTGAAGCGATAACCTTTCAAGTTTTCACGATTTCGATATACTTCCGTAATAACCTCAGCCACATAATCAAAATGGCTTTGCGTGTAGACTCGTCGTGGGAACGCGAGACGCACCAATTCCAACGGCGGGGCAATGTGCTTACCGGTTTTCGCATCGGTCTTTCCGAACATGATGCTGCCAATTTCACACGACCGGATGCCACCTTCAAGGTACAACTCGCAAGCAATCGCCTGTCCGGGAAATTGTGGCAGTGGAATATGGGGAGCGAACCTGGCTGCATCAAGATACAGGGCATGACCACCGGTGGGTTTTAAAAACGGCACACCATCACGGTCTATTTTTTCGCCAATGTATTCGACAGTCCGGATGCGATACGCCAGGTAGTCTTCATGCAGCACTTCTTCCAGGCCCTGGGCAATCGCTTCCAGGTCACGGCCGGCGAGTCCTCCATAGGTGGGGAAGCCTTCTGTTACGATCAGTACATTCCGCGCCTGCATCGCCAATTCATCGTCGTTTATAGCAAGAAAGCCACCAATATTGACCAGCGCATCCTTTTTGGCGCTCATGGTGCAACCGTCCGCATAGGAAAACATTTCACGGGAAATTGTTTTGCAATCGCTGTGTTCAAACTCCGGTTCCCGCAGTTTGATAAACCAGGCATTTTCGGCAAACCGGCACGCATCCAGAAACAAAGGGATGCCGTATTTCTGGCACACATTTTTTGTCTGCCGAATATTTTCCATCGACACCGGTTGTCCGCCGCCGGAATTATTCGTGATCGTTAACATGCACAGCGGAATATGGTCGGCGCCGACTCCCTGAATGAAATTCTCCAGCCGGACAATATCCATATTCCCCTTAAACGGATGCAGACTTTGGGTGTCCTTTGCTTCAGGGATCACCAAATCCACTGCACTGCCGCCCTGAAATTCGATATTGGCGCGGGTGGTATCAAAATGGGTGTTGGACGGAATATAAGTGCCCGGCCTGGAAAGCAGCCCAAACAAAATACGCTCGGCCGCCCGGCCCTGATGAGTGGGAATAATATGTTTGAAGCCGGTGATCTCCTGCACCTTATCCCGGAAACGGTAGAAGCTGCGTGCGCCAGCATACGATTCATCGCCGGACATGATGCCCGCCCATTGTGCATCGCTCATCGCTGCCGTGCCACTGTCTGTAAGTAAGTCGATCAACACATCATCGCTGCTGATTTTGAACAGATTATACCCGGCATTTTTCAGGATTTTCTCGCGTTGCTCCCTTGTGGTCATGCGGATCGGTTCGACCACTTTAATGCGGAATGGTTCAATAATGGTTTTCATGCTTTGCTCTCCTTGAGGTGAAAAGTAAAACGTCAAACGTGAAACGTAATGAAATGCATCGTTTCCAGTCTCCGGCTGGAAATGTATATGACGCGGCTCTGCCGCGAGTGATCTTTGCTCCAGCAAGGCAGAGCCTTGCAGTTTGCATTTCCAGTCAGAAACTGGAAACGATGGTGACGATGATATATACGTCTAAAAAATTCCTTTATTCTCGCCGCCATCCACACTGATGGTTGTGCCAGTAATAAATCCGGCCTTTTCCGATGCCAGATACAATACCATCCATGCAATCTCTTCAGGTGTCCCCAGCCGACCAACCGGAATTTGTGAAATCCATCCGTTGAATATGTCATCGCTTGTCATTCCCTGCGCTTTTGCCGATGTTTCCGCTAATTTGGAAAGCCGCTCGGTACGAATCCGTCCTGTGGCAATGTTATTCACTGTGATGCCGTCCTTTCCAAATTGATTGGACAGTGTTTTCGCCCATCCGACAACTGCCAGGCGCATGGCATTGGAAAAGACTAAATTGTCAATCGGCTGCTTCACGGTTATCGATGTTAAATTGATAATCCGTCCCCATTGTTGGTCGACCATTCCCGGCAGCAACTGGTGTGTCAGGTAGTTAGCGCTGGTAAATGTAAGATCAAACGCAGCCTTCCAATCCTGCTGATCGAATTCCAAATATGCGCCCGGCGGTGGGCCACCGGCGTTGTTCACGAGCACGTCAACACGGGAGAATTTTGAATGTATGAACGATATTAAGGCATCAATTTCGTTAGTTCGGGATAAGTCAGCGGGAAACGGCAAAACCGTTTTGTTAGTTGTCTGGAGAATCTGTTTTGCGGCTTGTTCAATCCGCTTCTTGTTACGCGAGCAAATAATTACCGATGCACCTTCATTGGCAAATTCTCGTGCTGTCGCAAAACCAATTCCCTGACTGGCGCCGCATACCAGCACCACTTTTGATGAAAGATTCAGTTCCATAAAGAACCTCTTATTAATTTATGAAGATGGAATTAATAATATTTGGAGCAAGCAAGACAAAGCAGTCAGCGAGGGAAAGAAAGAAAACGGGGAACATGGTGTTCCCCGTCAAATTGTGTTCAGTTTATCACGGTCGGTTATCAGCATTAAAGTATTCGATTACATTTTTCAGAATTTCCTCCAGTTGAACTTTTGGTTCATAACCGATAAGCGATCGTATTTTGTTCAGATTAGGAATCCGAATGCTCATGTCCTCGAATCCTGCCTCATAGGCTTCATCATACGGCACAAACTTGATTTCCGAATCCGAATTGGTCATCTTTTTAACCTTTTCCGCCAATTCCAGAATGCTGATCGGTCTGTCATTGCCGACATTGAAAATCTGGCCAACAGCTTCCGGTTGCTGTGCCAGGCTTTGAAGCGCATCCACGACATCGGAAACGTACGTAAAACAGCGCACCTGTTTTCCGTTTCCATACACTGTAAGCGGCGCATTTTTCAATGCCTGCGTAACGAACCGCGGAACCACCATACCATATTGGCCAGTCTGGCGCGGTCCAACTGTGTTGAATAACCGCACTATCACCACTTCCAGGTTTCGTTCTTTATGATAAGCCAAACCCAAAAACTCATCAATCGCTTTTGAACTGGAATAGCTCCAGCGATGTTTTGTAGTTGGACCGAGCACTCGATCGTCATCTTCACCGAACGGTGTGTTTATGCTTTTACCGTAAATTTCCGATGTCGATGTGATGATTACTTTTTTCAAATAACGTGCCGCCAGTTTCAGCACCATTTCAGTACCCAAAATATTGGTTTCAATCGTTTCCACTGGACGGTTAACAATCAGCTCCACACCAACTGCTGCTGCTAAATGATAAATAATATCGCATTCGCTCACCAGGCGGTCCATCACGACTTCATTCATAATCGTTTCCACGGCGATGTTAAACCGCGGGCTTGACATTAAATGTTCAATATTTTTTAATCGTCCGGTTGACAAATCATCGATCACATAAACCATATCTCCACGATTGTGAAGCGCTTCAGCAAGATGTGAACCAATAAAACCGGCGCCTCCGGTAATTAACACTCTCATAGTAGATCTCCTCAGTTAGAAATCGTTCCTCGTTGCAATTAATTATGTATCGACAAGTTCGTTTAAATTATAACCTGATTTTATTTGAAACTACAGAGAATGGAGCATGGAGAACGGTAAACGGAAAAGGCTTCAATTTTCTCCATTTTACTTTGTCCGTTTTCCGTTCTCCGTTTTTCGATGCTTACTAATCACCATCAACGCGGTAATCAGTGTATAAATAATAATCGTTTGCACCAACACAACAATATTTCCCCATACGGGAATGTATGGCAATAGCGCCGCACCACAACCAACGCAGACGGCTACCAGATAGATAAATAAAACCGTGCCCCGCTGCGAGAAGCCCAACGCGACAAGACGGTGTGAAAAATGACTATTATCACCAACAAACACCGGCCGCTTCTCTTTCAAACGAATAAAAATCACTGAAAATGTATCGTATAACGGAATACTCAAAATCACCACCGGCATGACGACAGGAATCAGCGAATAGCTTGTGGCGACAGGATACGACCCTTCCAGTGTGAGTGCTCCGAACATGATGCCCAGAAACAGACTGCCACTATCTCCCATAAACAGGCGGGATGGCTTGAAATTGTATCGTAGAAAACCCAATGCGCTGCCAGCGAGCGCTATCAGAATTAACGCCATAAATAATTGATGTTGGAACAACATGACAATGGAAAAAATAACGGCGGCAATAACCGCAACTCCGGCAGATAATCCATCCATATTGTCTAACAGATTGAACGAATTGGTGATGCCAACGATCCAAATCACGGAAACAACAATATCCAGTAAATACCCCGGCATAAACTCGGTCCGAACACCGCCAAGCACCAGCACAATCGCAGCGACAAACTGACCGACAAACTTCCATTTGTAAGAGAAGCGATCTTTAAGCGCATCATCCAAAATGCCAATGATCAACAAGAATGTGCTACTTCCGAGAATCAGCAACAGTTTGGGCAACACAAGTTCAAACCGCGGAAGCTGCCGTACGACCGTTGGTGCCAATTGCTGCAACCAGGGCTGCTCGTTAAACAGGAATAACGCCGCGATATGACCGAGCACAACAATAACAAACGTCAGATAAATCGCCACCCCGCCAAGCAACGGTTTGGGCGTGGAATGAATTTTTCGTGCCCCTGGTTTATCGACAATATTCCAGCGCACCGCCAGCGCCATAACCCCGGGAACAGCAATCAATGAAAGCACCGTCGCTAAAATAAAGAAATATGCGTATAGCCAGTACCAATTTAACATAATTCCATCAAACTCTGTTCTAATTTATGTGCCAGCCGTTCGCGCGAGTAATATGCATCGACAAACGCACGGCCATTTTTTCCCATCTCCCGGCAAACAGCCGGATCAGCTTTCAGCTGCAAAATCGCGGCCATCATTTGCCCGCTATTTTCAGGCTCGACATAAATACCAGCCTGCGCTTGTTCCAGAATTGACCGGGCCTCGCCATCCACGCTTAAAATGATCGGCCGTTCGCAGGCCATATTATCATATATTTTAGAAGGGATTGTAATTTTAAACAACTCATTTTTTCGCAACGGTACCAGACTGACATCCCAGGCGGAAATATAATCGGCGATCTGTTCGCGGGGAACTTCATCGATGAGCGTGAGATTGCCGAGCCGCTTTTCTGCTTTAATTGCTTCGACCACATGTTTTTTAGGACCAGTTCCTACAAACAGAAAATGAACATCCGGATGAACACGCATTTCTTCCACAAGTTCGCACAATTGCTCCATTCCCTGGGCCAGACCTAAAATTCCGGAATAACCGACCACAAATTTATCCTGAAGCTGCAACGTTTTTTTAAGCGCATCACCACGATTGGCAAAAATAGCCGTATTGGTTCCATTGGGGATTAATTCCAGCCTGGACGCTGGAATCCCTTGTGCCAGCAGGTGATTGTACGTTCCTTTTGTCACCACTACTAATTTGCTGGCATTACGATAAAAAAACTGTTCCAGCTTCTGCGCCCAGCGAATAAATCGTGGATTGTTCAACTCGCCCAATTCAACAGCCGAATCCGGCCACAAGTCCCTGATTTCAAACACAAAACGCGCCCGTTTTAAACGGCTCAGAACATAGCCACTGACGCCGACAAAAAACGGTGGCGAGGTTGTGTACACGACATCGTATCGCCCGCGTGTCAGCAATCCTGAAAATATGGCGGAGAACATAAAACTGAAGTAGAACGCCAATCGTGTCACAAACGTCTTGTTTGGCGTGGCATATACCCAACTTCGTCGCACACGAATACCATCAATCGTATCGGTTTCCAGAAATTTAAATCGATATTTTTCCGGCAGGATACCACTCGGATGATTGGGAAATTCTGTCAACACGGTGACGTCATGGCCATATGTTACCAGGTTGCGGGCCATTTCAATCGCACGGGTTTGTGTCGCACCAATTTCAGGGGGGAAGTATTGGGAGATATATAAAATTCTCAGCTTCGTTTTAGATGGCTCACTCATATCACATTCTGCACACAACAACCTGGATAACTGCATCTTCCACATCATATTTTGATGACGCCTGATGAACTTTCAACTTCGTCAGTAATGCATCCATTTCCATAGTGATATTTTTGGCAATGCGCTTTTTGACCGCCTGCTTCCAGGAATTGGGAATCAACTCACGCAGCTTAAAGCGATCGCTGCGGATTACCGAGTAAAATGCTTTCATTTCCTGAAGCACATTCTTGCGTTGATAATAAAACTCTCGATCAGGAAAATATGTTGCCAACGATATATCAAATGTATCAACATCGACTTCATTAATATGATCGGGTGTTTTGGATATTTTGGAATAAACCGGACTGTTGGGCGTGGAAATAATCAGGCAGCCACCGGGCTTCAAAATTCGTTTGGCTTCTGCTAAAAAGCGCACAGCCAGCTCGGGTGGAATATGCTCGTACGTCTCGATCGACACAATCACATCGAATGATTGATCCGGGAACGGCATATGTGTGGCGTCGATTTTTTCGAATGCCAATCCATCAGCGCTGTACTGCTGCCGCGCGTGCTCCAGCGCATGATCGCTGATATCAATTCCAACGACTTCAGCGGCCTGTTGCTTCAAATAATAACTGCCGAAGCCCATCCCGCAGGCAGCATCGAGCACTTTTTTGTTTTTGCAGTAATCGATCGCAAACTGATAAAGCGCAATGTAACAGGCATACAAATAATCATTTTTGAAATAGCCCACCGGCCGGATTTTTTTTAGGAAATCAAGATTATTCATTTATGCTATTGCTTTTGGTTCGAAATTTAGATATATTTTTACGTTTCAATAAAAAAATGGAACACAGATCAGACGGATAGAACGGATTTGCACGGATTTTGGATCGTGTACTAGTTCTAAGAAAGCATAAGGATTTAAAAACTAACAAAAATCAAATCCCAAAAAACAAATAAATCTCAATTTCGAATTGACCAAATTCGAAACATGCTCACAATAAGAATATTGTCTTTATTTATTTGTTTGCTATTTTGCTTTTTGAATTTATTTGTAATTTGTTGATTGAAATTTGTGATCTTATAGTTCGACCGCAAAATTGGCGACACAAAATTTATTCCGTATACGTCCTGATCCGTTTCATCCGTCCGATCCGTGTTCTATCCCTTAACTAGTCGAAATCAGAGCAAATTCATGCACACAATCTGCATCTGTACCACCGTTCATCAACCATGGGATGGACGAATTTTTGAAAAAGAGATCAAAACGCTGCTGCTGCATTTCAAGGTGATTTATGTTGCACCGGAGCACCACCCCTATAAAGAACCACTGCCGGAGAATCTGAATTACCGGCCCCTGAAAAAACCGCGAAACCGGTTGCTGCGATTTTTCAGGCTGGCGCTTGTTTTCAAACAATTGTTTGCTTTACGAAATGATGTTATTTCCTACCATGTCCATGATCCGGAACTAACGCTCGTTCTCGCGTTACTTAAACTCACCACCGGCAAACGCTGCTTTTACGATATCCATGAAAATTCAATCGCCGCCATTCGTGATCGCTTCTGGATTCCAGCGCCATTACGCGCTGCATTCGCATTGACATTTCAACTGATCGAAAAACTGTGCCTGCCGTTGTTTGATGCGTTGATCTGTGCGTCGGTTGAGATTGGCGAATTATATAAGAACAAAAACACCATTATTCTGGAAAATTTGCCCAGCCGGACATTTTACGAATCGATCCCTAATTACGATTATAAAAAGCCCATTATTTTGTTTGCCGGCGCGCTCACCAAAGTCCGCGGCATTGTGCAAACCGTGCGGGCATTTATCGATGCGAACCTGCCGGAAGAATTTCAACTATTGCTGCTGGGCTGGTTCGAATCGGGAGAACTGGAACGGGAGATTATCGATATGTTGACCAACTCGCCCAAGAGGGATCGATTTACGCATCATCCGTTTGTACCCTATTACGAAAGTGTTCGCTACATCCAGGAAAGCACGATTGGCATTATTCCGTATCTCGATTATACTAATCATCGCTATGGCTTCCCCAATAAAATTTTTGAATTTATGGCCAGTCAGACAGCGATCATCTATAACAATCTCCCCAACTATCGTCGTGTGCTTGCCGATCATGACATTGGTCTGTGTGTCGACAGTTCGAATATCGATAATCTGAGCAGAGCAATGGAAACACTGGCCCATGATCCGGAATTGCGAAAACGACTCGGCCAAAACGGCCGCGCGTTATTTCTTGAAAAATTTAACTGGCAACACCAGGCACAGTTACTGGTAAATCTTTATAAGAAGTAAAATATACAAACATCCGCCTTAAAATGCAAGTCCATTATTCCAGACCATTCGCACCCATCACCGCATTCACATCGGTGGGTACCTTTTGCCTGAAATAATAAATGCCCAGCACAATGCCAAAAAAGCAGTATGAAATCGAAGTGCTGATGGCAGCGCCGTTAATTCCCCATATTTGAATAAAGAACAAGTTAAGAATTGTATTCATAAAAAATGATATTAACGGGACGATCACGGTAATCCGCGGGAAATTTTGTCCCCATAGTGAGAATAGCAAAATTTTTCCACAGGCCATCATCACGGTTCCGGGGAGCAGGAAAAATAACGGAATCGCCGCTTCAGCAAATTCTTTCTTATAGAGCCAGACTATCGCCGTACGACCAAACAACAGCACAGCAATGGAAAAAACCAGACCGATGCCCATCACAAACATCAACACGTTTATAGATAATTTTCGATTCGCGTGATTTTGTTTGCCTGCCAGCTTGGGGAAAATTATTGAACCAGAGGTGTTGGCGAGTTTCTGCAGCAATTCCGAAACAAGTACTGCCACAGAATAAATACCGGCCTGATCCACACCAAGGAAATAATTAATCAAAAAGATATCCACGCGAAACAGTAAAAACAAACAGATGTGCGATACGCTGGCCTTCATGCCTGTAATGAAACTGTCGACAAAGACTTTCCAGTTGGGTGTAAATTTTATCTGCTGCGTGATTACTAACCAGTTCACAATAACAGCCGTTACGATCAGCCAGGCAACTAGGTAATTGGTTATCACCTGTTCCGGGGTGAACAATTTGAAGAAAAGTAACACAACGTTAAACATTAAATACAGGAGCAGAGGAGCAACAAGCAAGCTGTTGTACGCATAGTAGCGCTGGAGACCAAGCAGCAGTCCTTCAATATTACGCGTGTAGATCAGGGGGATCACACTTAATATTGCCAGCAGAATGAGTGTTGGATTTAGGCCGGGAACGATAATCGCAACAATTGAATCGCTGACAGCAAATGGCAGCAGGACAAGCACCACACCGATGAGCGCAACTGCAATGGTAGCATTGGTAAACAGGGTGTTGAATTTTTTCCGATCGACACTGATATAATACGTATTGGATCGATAAAGTCCATCACCAAGAATCAGTGACAAAATCAGCACAATATTCATGGATAGTGCATAGAGACCGCGGCCTTCCACACCAAGATTACGCGTTATGATGATGCTGTTGACGAAACCGATGATGAAAATGGCACCTTGAGCAAGAAAACTCACCGAGAATACTCTGCGAAGTCTCATTCTTTTACCTGTTCCCGCTCCGATATGATAATGTTACCAATCGCCAGAGATAATCCGACCACCAGCCAGAGTAAGGTCACCGGTTCTGCGTCGCCAAATGTCCAGTCAAACAGACCGTTCACCCAAAAGCCAACAAACGCCGCCAGCGCGCCAATTGACACAGCCGACATCCATTGATCGTCAGGAGGAATTTTACGATAGGTCAGGTACTGCAGCCGGGCGATGCGATAAATCATGTAACAACCGGCGCCAAATCCCAGCAATCCAAAACAGATAATAAACATGATAAAATTATTATGAAAATGCCCGATCTGATAAGCGTGATAACTCAAATCGGCTCCTGGCGGCGCGTACGAACGATGCAGTTCGCCCAAGTCGATCCAGCCCACGCCAGTGATTGGGTGATCTTTAAAAATGTTGATGGAATTTTTCCATTGCACTAACCGTACATGGGTGGAATTAACATTCAAATCGGTAATGCTGAGAATGCGGGTCTTAATTGGGGCCGGTGCCAGCGCAAACAAAATTATAACAAACACTACCATTCCGGCAATCAATTTTTTACTTTTAATGAACGCCAACAACATAATCCCCGCCATAAAACCGATCCACGAACCTCGCACCAGTGAAAAGAGCACAGCTATCAGTTGAATAACAAATGCAATACTGTACCATACGCGTTGCTTCCCGGAAGCGCCAAAAATAATCAAACTGGCAGTCAGCAGCATAAAAATCGTGGACATCGCCCCCCAGGTCATTGTGACGGAATGGAACGCCGACACACGATCACCGGCGCTGATATTTGTTGTCAGCACACCGATTAACGCTACAATCGCGGACACAGCAACGATAATATTGACAAGACGGACGACCATTTGCCGGTTCGTGACATTGCCGACGATCAAATAAACCACACTGATAAGCAGCAAATTTTTCAGATTGATAAAACTGGCATGCGGGTGCAGCGAAAAAATCGTAGCGATGATACAAGTGACGATAAACGCCGCGAATGCCAGTTCAAGACCGGTATTTCGAATGAGCATACGGCGGGTGACAATCATATATGCCAACCAGACGATAATCACCAGTCCCAGTGATATTTGGGTGCCGGCAATGGAAATAATGGAAAATGCAGTAAAAATATACAGAAGATATTCAAGAATGCGCAGAAAGATGATATGGCTGGTCACTTATTTTTCCTCCAAAATCATAATCTAAAAATAGCATAATAACAAGATTTTTTCAGAAATCAAAGGACTTTTATGGATTTTTCTATCGATCAACGCAAAGAGGAAATTTCAGAAAGGTTATATTACGGAGCAAAAACCAATGTCATTAATACAGAAATTTTTAATACCCTTACTTTTTGTGATATTGCTTTCTATTTTTGGACTAAAACAATAATATCCATCGCTAATCCTGGCGCGACCGTTCCTGTAATCGATAACCAGGGCGCTTTAATATCATCTATCAATTTTTGGGGAATAAAGGGGACCCAATTACCTGTCATTTTTACAATTTTAAATCCGAACGATTTTAGTTGTCTTTTTAACACGTTCGGAGTATAGGCGCGAATATGACCAGCACCCTGCAAACGATAATCGACCCATTTCGGATAAAAACCCAACAATGAACGGATACGATTTTCAAATGAGACTAAATTTGGTGTCGTTAATAGAGCAAAACCACCGGGTTTCACACACCGATATACTTCTTTAATGAATCCATCCGTATCAATTAGATGCTCCATAACTTCACCGGCGAAAATCAAATCAAAGAAATTATCGTCGTAAGGCAATGGGGACGTATTCAAATCACAGTAGGTAGTTTTTACACCTTTATTTTCCGCCTGCTTTAAATGACTTTTATCAATATCGACACCATAAACTTCCCACCCGTATTGAATCCAGTACTGTCCCCACGTACCCGTCGAACATCCGATATCTAAAAAGGAACCCTGTTTTAATTTTCTAATCATGTGAATGCACTTTTGTATTCGGGTTTCCTTAAATTGATATAAAAATGTTTGCTCCGCGTTGTATTGAGAAAGACTTTTCATGAAGCGACCTTTGTTCTGTAGAATTGATGAATTAATGATGCGTCCGTATTTCAGCGCATCAATACCATTTTCTCCACCACTTCTTCCGACTCATCACCATGCCGGGCAACCACTTTGTAAAGATAGACTCCATTGGCCAATACATCACCATCAGCATCCCTGCCATCCCAATAGATCCGATTAAATCCGGGCATACACATCTCCGTTGGTAATTGCTGGATCATCCGTCCGCTTACTGTGAAAATTTTGATGATAATTTCTTCAGCAGGCTGTGTCAGTGTGAATGTAAACCAGGTGGATTCCTGGAATGGATTGGGGTAATTAAGGACGTTGATTAGCCGGAGGTCGCTGACAACAGTGAAATTCATGAAATAAATTGCCGGATTGCCGCCGGCGTCTTTAATCACAATTTGAATCGTATGATTGCCATCGGCGAGTGTAGGTGAAATTTGCACATGCATCGTCGTGGTCGTATCGCCCGGATCGATCGGTATAAATTGAATAATTCCGGAAGGCTGGTCATACGTCAGTTCGTTGTCATCAAGAATGATTTTTATTTTGGACGTATCGCCGTTGATCAGGACAGTACTATTATCGGTGACGCGAATATCAATCAGTGGATTCGACGACACATAATCGCCATGGATCAGTGTTTTACCATCAAAGGTAACGGCAAGCTGTGGCGCGGATGTATCCGCCAGCACGAAAATCTGTTTGGAAAAATAATTATTGTCTTCGCTTAATTCGTTTATTTGGTTGTCGGGATCCAACTTAATGGTTATTTGATTGGCACCAGAAAATCCTGCAGACGACCAGGTTGTATGGATTTTAACCATACTATCAACAGCCACATATTCACGCCACAGAATATCTTCGAATACGACTTCTCCGCTATCAGGATGCTGAAATAAAAATCGCACACGCATACTATCTGATGGCGTCATACCAATATTATAAACCGTAGCACTGATATCAATGTTTTCACCAACGAGTACACTATCCGCACTCAATGTCACTGTTTCCGGCCCAATCGCCATATCCGGCACCGGATCGTACGAGACAGACCAGCTTTTCAGAATCGGCGTGTTGAGGCCGTCATCATCAGTTAAATGGGCGAGGAGTTTGATTTTGGGATATTGTCGCGAGTTAATTGCGCTTATATTTTCACCGCTGCTGTTCGTTAAATTTACACGTAACGTATCCCAGTGTGAATTTAGCCGATTCAAACCGACTATATTCATTTTGATATCGGTTCCTGGCTCTGAGATGTCTGCCAGCCACGAAACATCATTCCAGCGATTCGCCGCTCCAATTGGTAATGATGCAATTGTACCATTAACATCATAACAGAACATAGTATCCTGAACAACAGCAGGTCCATCGCCCATTTTTTTATGAAGCTCCTTTACCGTGCCAATTTCAGCTCCTTTAATGCCAACCATTGCCCACGAATCTCTTGAGCCGACTTGACGGCAGAACTTGCTGCCGACGGCTTCCAGTGCTTGATAAGCATTGTCGGTTATACTGTTACTACCTTCGTCCATAATCGCAATTAAAACATATGTTCCATCTGGCAATCCATTTAAATACGTTGCCATTGCGTTGGCATCATCTGTTGATTCCCAAGTATCAAACGCCATTGTCGCAATAATGTCACCCGTACCCGGATTAATTACTGCCACATTATGTCCACGGCTATCCTCGATTACAGCTTTATTATTAACAAAAATACGAACGTAATTACCATCGCTGTAGCCGGCGGATTCCACATCAAAAACGAACTTCTTCCTTCCGAGGGTTACCCCGTTATTATTGATTTCGGTTGTATGAAATTGATTTTGTGCTAATTGGCTTTCCAGATGCTGCGACCAAATGTTTTCAGTATTAGAACTTATCGTAAATGACGATGTCACCCAGTCTCCATATGTCGTACCATCATTTGTCCGACATCGCCAAAAATAGGTACCTTCACCCAAAAAAGCCGGGGGACGCCATTGCGTTACTAAATTCCCTTGATTTACTAACGGTGACGCGATTTTTTCAATACTATCGAAATTATCATCTTGAGCAATCTCGAATTGAAATTGCAGGTTTTGATAAGAATTTTCCAGAACCGGATTATTTACTTGAAGGATAACATTTTGTGGAGAAATCACTTGAGACTCGACGGGTTTGGAAATTGTCAGCCGCGATGAGTGAATATATACCGGAAAATTTAGTGTATTATTTTCTTCATTGCTTTCATAAATCTCATTTTGTGCGTCCAACTGAATTTTTAAGATATGTTGTCCAGCCTGATTTTTAATTGACCAATGGAAACGTGTTGAATCGATTAAGCCAAGATGTGGTATTTTGTATGTGGTCAACAGGGTTGAATTATTATCTTTTGTATCAACAAGTTCCAGCTTAAAACTATCGTTTGTTGCCAGGCCCCAATTGTGAAATTTAATGGTAACAATTACGGTTGAATCTGCTTCTGTTGGAACAGCCGGGTTGATGTGAATGTCACGATTCGAAATTGCAATGTCCGGCAAATTCGGAATCGCTAAATCGGTTACCGGATCGCCCAACAAATTATATTGAAGAATAGCGCTGATATTATAAATACTCTCACCATATGTTTCCCACAGCTTAAGTTTTGAAAAAGTAGTGGCGTTTCCCAAACGTTGTGTTGTGTCCACCAACGCGGCTTCAAACAAATTTTTCAGCAAGATATTATCCTGAAAAATGTATCCCCAACCGGATGTACCCCAAAAGGCAATTGCGCCTTTTCGATCCGCTATTAGAAAACGTTCACCAAAATTGGTCACTTCAGGATTGGCAAACCGTCCGGTATGGCATGTCATGCTTGTGACGAACGGATACATCCCATCATTTTGCAGCTCTTCAATGTCCTGATAATTAAACATTAAATCCCAGGTATGGCTGCCGGCATGCCCAATAAAATTCGCCCATAAAATACCTTTATCAAAGGCATTTAAAATCTCATCTTTTTTTTCGCCTTCAAAATATCCTTCGGCTGTTTTATTAATACTCAATGCGTTTCCACTCATTGGTGGAGGAACAACATAATTTTGTTTTATATAATCAGATTGATTCATAAACAAGTTTTGTTCGTTATGATCAAAGCCTCCGGTAATAAACAGTATATTTTTTGTCCATGCAGCAGGGACAGCATCTTCGTACGAAATGATCTTGTCGACAACTGATTCCGCTTCCGGTTCTGTTTCGACCGGTATTCTTCCAATGTAAATATCGGGTAAAAAGTCGTTCGGACCATTTAAACATACATACCAGTTATCGCTTACCGGATTTCCGTACGAAGGCACATAATTTTTCTTGATACTGTTTGGCAGATTCTGTTTAAAATCCCAACTGGCGTCTCCAAACAGCACAACATATTGGGGCTGCGGCGTTTCCCATGAATTATATGCGTTCGTCAAGAATTTTTTAATTGCCTGCGGGTCCAACTGACCGTAATTAAATTCATCATAAATATCTTCAATATCAACTACCATTGTCCGAAATTGATTTCGCGCCTGTCTAAATTCTGCTAACTTTCTAGCGTACTTTTCAAATTTGCGATGGGTTATGATGATATAATCCGCACCATTATTTGCCGCGATTAATGACGACGGCTTATCTTTAGCGGCCTTTGCCGGGTATTTTATTTTGTTGAATTCACTCAGGACATAATATGCTTCATTATCAATCCGGTCATTAAACGAAACGTAATATTCCTGACCCGAGCCTGGCAAAATCATCGTATTTGATGCAATCCCTGTTCCTGCGCCCGATTTACTGACAACCTCAGCAACACTATCCGGCGGAGCGCCTTTCCAGCCAATGAACGCCCATGAATCCCGTCCGCCCACACTTCTCGATTGTGTGCTTCCCAACGATTCCAACGCTTGATACGCAGCTTCCGTCATGCTAACAGAACCCTCATCCCTTATGCCGGCAAGGACAATTCTACCAGTCGGTAATTGTTGGATAAAACCTGCCATGCTGTCCGCATCTGCAACAGAGAGAAATGTGTCAAAATTTCTTGTCTCAAGCAGCTGGCCAGTCTGTTCATCTATTACGGCCAAATTGTGACCTCGTAAACCATAGGGAATTACAGGTTCACCATCTGCATAAATTTTGCAATAATTTCCGTCACTAAATCCGGCTGAAATTACTTTAAAACTATGTTCGTTTCCTTTTTGAATATTAGGATTCTTAATTAAAGCATTTGACGTTTGGTCCAGAACAACAATAGAATCGGCTTGAAATCCCCAGATTTTGAAGTTAGCATTTGAATTTAAATCATTAATTTTGAATTCGAGCTGGCCGTTCTGTGCAACCATTTTTCGTGGATACGACAACTCAATCCAATCAAGATAGAATTGATCGAGGTTCGCGCCAGTATCACCGACCGACCTAATTTCTACATTATCGTTTCCAATTCTGAGCAAATCTGATGTAAAGGTCGTTTCGAATGTTTGTGTTTCCGTATTATCAAATTTCAATTCGCCGATTAACGTGCCATTCAGCGATACAGACAGATGATGATCGGGATTAACGGGGTCAGTAGCCGTTCCCTTTACCAGGGATGTAAACGTACATATGTTGTTGATTTCAGAAATATGATCAACCGGAATATTAATACTTTCAGATTCTCCGGCGTATAAATACCGCCAGATCCAACCCTCGCCCGGCGCTTGCTCGGTATTATAAATTTGGATATCATTGTCACCATGATGATATTGTTTATCATATTCAATATGTAATTCTTCCTGGTAGTCTTTTATTTCGATATCATATGTTGCCACGCTTTGTTTTTCCTGCAGGCGGCTGCCAACATCGTTGCCCCAGGTTAGCCAATATATATTCGTATCAGAATAGGCGTTATAATAAGCGGTTTCAGCTCTGTTTCTATGGCCATAAAAAATAATATAATCATTATAATTAAAAATATTTTCTTGTTGTCCTTTCACATAAATCGGGACTTCCTGATTCTGATTAAATAGCTGAAATGTCGTCGGATCTATTTCATTATTGCTAATTCCCAAACTATCCAAATAGTGATAATCAAGTTTATAAATGGCGTCATCAGCTACCGATAACTTATAATACGTATTATCGGGATTATACCAACTGTTCTTCGATAAATTCCTGTTTGCCATATCCGAAGCAGATCGCGGCTGACTGCTACGATCTTTTAACTGAGGAGCCGACAAATCATTTCTTTTTCCAACATTGGAGTTCTGACTTTCAAAGCGAATAGAAAATTGTAATGCATTTACCACCATTAATTCTTTCGTAGCAGGATTATATTTCAACGGATGGAGTTCGACGCGGACCATCCGTTTATTTCTGAATTGCTGGATTGATGTCAACGAAACAAATTCTTCCGGGAAAAAGCCATTCGTTTGATAGATTATATTATTAAATAAATAAATCTCCTTTTCATATAGGAGATTCTCTTTTTCCTCAGTGATAAACCGTGGAGTAGGTGGTATGTTTTTATTGAATAAAGTAGCAGTTTGGATGGATAATATCTGAAGAGTAGGGGTGGCATTTCCCGGTATTTCAACCAGAATGCCTTTAACAGGCAATTGAGGATAATTGCTTTTACATTCTAATTCAAGACCTTTAACAAATGGGATAGTATAAAGTTGTCCATTGATAATTTTATCATTAAACTCCAGCTTGTATGGTAATAATTCGTAAATGATTTCATGATCGGATTTATTAACAATTTTGATGTTTTTATCGGATGCTTTTAAATTTGATCCAAAAGTCAGGATGAAAGTAATACTGAATAAAAGTGCTGCGCGATAAAAACGGATTTTATTAACAATCATCATTCATTTTCATGAAAAATTAGAATAGTCGAATCATCTTTATTCTTTTTAAGCCCCACAATATTGATGTAAAGAATAGCAGGAGCAAGAAATAATGGTACGGATAATAGACTATTGACATACATAAACCGATCACACCCCAAAACAAACTAACACCATACAACAGCAAAACCGTCGTTCGATGACTATAGCCCAAATTAAGCACACGATGATGAATATGGTATTTATCTGCTTTAAACGGATGGATCCCATTTTTTATGCGCCGCACAAACGCGACTGTTGTATCCAATATCGGGACTCCCAGTACGACAATCGGTATTGTCATGCTAAGCGCAGCGTTTTCTCGGAATGTACCATTAATTGAGAAACAGGCCAGCATAAATCCCAGAAACAGACTCCCCGAATCACCGAGAAAAATTTTGGCCGGATTAAAATTGAAAATTAGGAATCCCGCAAGCGTTCCAGCCAAAATTGCTGAAGGAATCGCGGAGGCCAGGTTATTAAACCATAATGAAATTGCAATCATGATAAATAATGCGCCCAGCGTAATGCCGGCTGCCAGGCCATCCAAACCATCAATTAGATTTAACGCATTAGTTAAGAATACGATCCAGAAAAGCGTAAACGGAATATTGAAATATCCCAACGAGATGATATTGCCAAATGGACTAATCACCTGGTTGATATTATATCCAAATAATATGACAATCGTCGCTGCAATAAACTGACCGGTTAATTTCTGATAACAGGAGATTCCTTTAATATCATCAATTATTCCTGTGAAATGGACAATTATGCCTCCCAATAAAAACACAATTAATTCACGTTTTAAATAGTCAAATTGTGCGCCAGAAAATAAATATATGAAAATTACTCCGCACAAAAAAGCAACAACGATCGGAACTCCACCAAGCAAGGGGACGTGACCATTATGAATCGTTCGATTATTATGTTTCGCCCATATCTGAATTTTTTTTGCAGCACTACGAATGATCGGCGTTAATATAATTGTGATTATAAAGGTCAGGCTAATCGTACAAAGCAGCAGAATCATAACCTTCTCCTAATATTTCATGGATGTATCAAGATATTAATTTCAAATGCTTATCAATTGATCAATCAAAACATCCTATCCGTCCAGTAAGTTACCATATACAGTATTTATAGATTTTATTGTCTTCTCAATACTAAATTTATCACTAACACGTTGACGCCCCGCTTCTCCCATTCTTCGCGCCAATTCTTTATCATCTAATAATTTCAAGCTATACTCCCCAATTTTTTGATAATCACCCGGAGGAGCCAAAAATCCGGTTTCACCGTGTATCACCAGTTCGTTGTTGCCTTTTATATCCGTGGCGACAACCGGTTTCGCCAACGCCATTCCCTCCAAAATAGTGAGTGGTAATCCCTCCCACAGGGATGTTAACACCATGACATCAAGTTGATTGATTAATTCAAAAACATCCTCGCGCCAGCCTAAAAATTGAACGGCATCGGAAACACCCAATGTTTCGCTTAACTCGATTAACTCATCTTTTAATGGTCCATCTCCGATCATTAGAAATTTTGCAGCGGGCAATTCGCTGGTTACATAGGGAATTGCACGGATAAAGTCATGCGGCGCCTTCTGTTTCCACAATCGGGAGACCATGCCTACCAGCGCGCCATTTTTTTTTATTCCGATCAGCTTCTCTAATCCGATATTTAATTCGGACCGTGTATGATTAACGTCGATCCCGTTATAGATCGTCACCATTTTTTCTTTTGGCATCAGTTTCATTTGTTCGGCGACATGACGATCCTTATCATTCACAAAAATCACTCTGTCCGACAGAAATCCGGCACATTTTTCCAGGCAGCCAACGATAAAACGGGTTAGTTTCGATGACTGTTCATGAAATGCAAATCCTTGTACTGTGTGTACAATACATCTGACCCCAGCAAGCTTGGCTGCTAAACGGCCAACAATCCCCGGTTTTGACGAATGGGTATGAACAAGGTTATATTGCTCCTTTTTGAATAATCGATACAGTTTTAAAACTGCCAGCAAATCGAAAATTGGATGAATTTCCCGTCGTAATTCATTAATAACGATACAGCGAATATTGTACTTTTTTAATGTCTCCGTTAATGCGCCTTCAGCATGACAAATCACATGAATTTCATAGATATCCGGATCCAGCCGCGTTAAAATATCCACCATCGCTTTTTGTACGCCACTCATGATGGGCAATACCTGGATATGTGCAATTTTATGTTTGGGCATATATTTGTAATTTAGCTATTATAAATATCTTTATAGACTTGCAAGGTATCTTTAGCAGTTTTTTCCCAACTGAAATCTTTTACTCTTTTTTTTCCGCTTGCTATTAGCCTGTTCCTCAATTTTATATCGGAAATCATTTTTGACATCGCATTTCCTATTTCTTCAGCGTTATAGGGATTGATAGTTATTGCGCAATTGCCTGCAATCTCAGGCATTGATGAAATATTGGAAGTAATGACCGGTGTTCCACACGCCATTGCTTCTAATACTGGAATGCCAAAACCTTCATAGATTGATGGCAAAACAAAACAAGTCGCATTAGCATAAAAATATTTAACATCGCTCTCTGAAACATACCCAATAAAGAAAACATCATTGTCTAATCCCAATTCAACAACCTTTTTTTCCGGCTCGTTATAATCACTATAAGGCTTACCCCCAATAATTAATTTATGATTCGTTTTGTTCTTATTCTTAAACAACGCGAATCCCTCAATCAAGCGTACTAAATTTTTATGTGGTCGACGTTCACCCATGAAAAAAAAGTATTCAGAAAGGCTTGCCGGAATTTTATAATTGTTCAGAACGTTGATTCCATCATTATGATTTTCATCAGAAACATCATTGCTCATAGCTTCATAAACCACTATAATTTTATTAAACGGAATTTTCAAAATATCGACTAAATCGCTCTTTGTGCTATGGGATACAGCAATGATTTTTCTTGCTTTTAGCGCAGCTAAACGCATAATAAATTTCGTATAAGCGTTTTTTAACCATCTATTTCCGATATATAATGACTTATGTCGAATATATGTTAAATCATGAACTGTAAAAACTGAGTTATAAAAATTGAAAACCGGCAAATCAAAATTTGGGTAATGATATAAATCGGGCTTAAATTGTCGTAATGCCAAAGGTACTAACAATTGTTGAGCAAGAGATACTTCACGAATATTAGCACTATGTTTAATTAAATTTTCCTGATCAAGTAAATGAAACGGATGACTCGAATTTAATCCTCCATTAAATAATGCATGATACTCGTTGTCCTGATCAATTTTAAGTAAATATTTTAAAAGATTGTATGTATATATTCCAATGCCAGTATTTTTATTTATTATTACACGACAATCAATACATATTTTCATTAACGCTCTCTTCTTTAATTTGTCCCAACATTGGTGTATCGCACAATTCCGCCAATGATATCACTTCTAATTATCGCAGAATAAGCAATGTACCTAATCACATATCAGCGTTTGCTGCCAATATAATATAAAGCACTTGCCAAAATATGAGCATTTTTGGCATGAACTGTCAGGTAATCAAAATATTTTAGTATAAATACTGCCCACCCTGTAATAAATTCAATAAGTTTAATTATATAAATATTGGTAAAATAAATTACCGGAAGCTTTCTGATATACCAGGTTAAAACAGAAATTGGCCCTCCGCAAACTCCTACTTCATGTTCCTTAAATTCTCCAAACAAAATTTTTAATCCCGCTTTTGTAAATCGCTGATAGTCATGTGGATCGGCATGAAATCCCTGAAGAAAAGGCACTTCGGCGTAGACAATACCGTCGGATTTCAAACATCTTTTAATTTCCTCGATGACTTTTACAGGATTTTTGACATGCTCCAGGACCGCAGTAATTATGATTAGATTAAATGAATCATTACAAAACGGCAAATTATGTGCATCACCAATAATATTTACATCATTATAATTTTCAATATCAAAATTAATTATTTTGTTATCAAATTTTCTTCCGCCACTTCCGATATCCAAAATTCTTCTATTAGGCGTTGAACTAAAATCCGTTATCAAACGTTTTAATTTTTTTTTGTTTACATTCAGAACTGGATCAGGTGGTTTCATCCACTGAATAATTTTTTTCTCTCTCCATGAGTACTTTTTATCTATAATAGAGTTGCTATCCATATTTCCCAAAAAGTAAAAAATTCTTATTTGTACAACATTCTTATCATTTTTAAATATGATGCAGGTGAAATATCATTGCGAAAAAAACTTAAAAGAAATCTGATAAATAATCCATATGTGTAAATAAGGTGTGCCAAAATTAGACTAAAAGAGCCATGAAATTCTTTTATTAATGAGCAGTTGTTTTTTATACCAATTAAATAGCTATTTTCAGGATTTTTTTTTGTGCTTTGCCCTCTTAAATGTAGCACTTCAATATTGTTAAAAACACCAACTTTCCAATTTTTAATTTGAGCACGATAGCAAAATTCCATGTCTTCACCATACATAAAAAAACGTTCATTCAAATAACCAATATCATTTATTACCTCACGACGCACAAAAAGGCAAGCGCCACATACATAATCAACTTCATAAAAATCGATATCTCTACGTTTGGGAAATGCATTAATCATTTTATAATACATTGGAGAATCAAGCAATAATACTTGAGTTTTAAATAATTCCCAAATTGAAATAAATTTTCCTCCGGATGCCTGCTGACTTCCATCCGGTAAAGTGAGTTTGACACCTAATATTCCTACTTCATTGTTTGTCAGTAAAAATTTTTCAGCGCTTTCTAAAAAATCATTCGTCACTATTTCTGTATCAGAATTTAAAAGCAGAATAACTTCCCCTTGACTGGCCTTGATAGCAGTGTTATTTGCCCTGGCAAATCCCACATTTTCTTTATTCTCAATTAAAATGACATCAGCAGCATATTCACTCTTCAGCATGCTTACACTGTCATCAGTCGAGCTATTATCGACGACGATGATTTCATAATTTGTGTTGAGATTTTTCTTTATTATTGAACTTATACAATTTCTTAAATGTCTTTTCGTGTTCCAGTTAACTATAATGATTGAAAATATTACTTGATTCATAAATCCACACGATCTAATTGAATTTGGTGTAAGTAGATGCTGACAACCGAAATAGTGATAGTGTTAATCCAATAAACATAATCAGTACAAACCTGAACGAGTCTGAAATAAAGCCAAATAATATATATGCCATAACCGGTACTGATAGAAATTTTAAACCGTTTAAGTATGGATCAAATTTTTCACCTGCGCCGGATAAAGAAAATTTATGATTAAAAATTTTATAAATAAGAATTATTATCATTAAACTAAATGTTAACAACGCGAAAACGCCTTCTTCTGCTGCAACTTGTAATAATACATTATGAGGTTCTAATTTTTCCGGTTCTGTGGAATAAATAGTAGTATGATCAGCATTTTGTTGTAAATAAATGGGAAAATTTAAACTGCCGATTCCAGTGAATGGTTTTTCCGAAAACGCTTTTAATGCAACCTCGGCCATTCCCATTCGCTCACTATTACTGGACTTTGTATTTATGCGCAGTTGAATGACTTCAATTATCGGAGTAAATTTTATCAATAGTAGAGATAAAATTAAAAAAAAAGAAAATATGAACAGGCGTTTCTGAAAAGATGTTTTTATAAATAGTAAAATTGAGTAGATAATCAGCACAACCCAAACGCCGCGCGTCATAGAGAACAGAGCACTTAAAAAAAAGATTGCTGCAAATACGATCGTAACATTCTTCTTAAATTTTATAAATGGAATCAATAATGCCAATCCATAAACAGCAGGATAGTCAGATAATATCCTTCCAACTATTAATGAGCCGGGATTCTTTATCACATTCAATATGCTTACAATAATAAAACAAAAATTACTAAACCAAAAGAGCCAATAAATTTTTTTAAAATTTTTAAAATCACGAACATAGAAAAATATTAGAAATGAGAAAACCAAAATTTCGATCCATTTAAAAAACGCTTTTAACACTCTCATTTCGCTTGAAGCAAAACTAGTTGAAATTAGTATAAAAGTTATATACAATACAGAGCTAATTAAAAAGACATGAAATAATTGAATATCTGTTATTTTAATTTTATATCCGTAGCGCAATACATAAGCTGGTAATATTATCACTAAAAATGATAATAATACTACTTCAAAAACATTGAAATAAAAGCCAAAGAGATTTATAATCATGCTATTCTAAGCTAATGGTTAAAACATCCGAAGTAACTTAAAAGTTATTATATCTTTCCAACCAACTAATTTTCAATCAATTATTCATGGATGTTAATTATTTCCCCATAAATTTTGTGCAAATTTGCCGCTATCGTTCTCCAGGAGTACAAATTTTCAACTCTTTGTTTCGCGACTTTAACCAATTTACTAACATCAATAGATTTCAATCTGACTGCTTCAATTTTATCACTCAATTCATTAATATTTCCAGCCTGAAATATCAATCCGGAATTTTCAATTACAAATGGTATTTCACCAGTATTAGATCCAATGACTGGAATTTCACATGCCATTGCTTCTAAAAGTACCTTCCCCAGTTGTTCAACCCAATATTTACTTTCATGGGAGGGTAACACCAACGTATCGAGACAATTGAGATATTTGCTAATCTCTGTATTTGAAATTGAGTCAACAGTGATAAGGCGATTTGCAAACGATATTTGTTCTGCAAGTGACTTAATTTCATTTTTTAAAGGACCGTCGCCAATTAACAAGAGTTTTACGTTTGCTGGCAATTGCCCAACGGCTTTTACTAAATCCAATATTCCTTTTTCGATCACAAATCTGCCAACATATCCAACGACAAAACTCCCCAAAAGTCCGAGTTTTTTTCTTATATCATTGGCATCTTGCTTCTTAATAAGCTCAAAATCAATTCCCCATCTAAGAACATGTGTCCCCTTTAAAAAACCTCTTGCACGCAGTACATTATCAGCGCTTACCGTTATTGGTGTCGCATAATTCGCATGCCGATATGAGTAGTTCTCAATGTATTTATATATATTCGAAAAGCGAAATGGATATTTTTGGTGAATTAAATTCTCCCACGTTATAAACACAACTTTGGCTTTTGGTAAAAAAATGTTACGAGCCAATAGCACTTGTAATGTAAAAATGCTATGCGGTTCCTGGAAAATATGGATAATATCGGGCTGAAAACTTTTGAGTATCTTTCGAAATGATGAGAAATAAAAACTCCTATGATGATAACCCGCAAACGCTACCCTAATCGGGAATATAGTATAATTTTCCTCATTTGTATTTTCTTCAAATTCATGGTGTTTATAATTGAAATTCCAGCATTGGGGTGTAATCACACAAAGATCAATATCATTATATTCAGCAATTTCCTCATATTTCTTTCTTTCCGATCGTAAAACTCCCATCTGATCAATTAATAGTATTTTAATTTTTTTCATATTAGGAAAGACTATTGGCCTGCCGTTCAGTCCTCGTTATTAAGGGCATTAAATAAATTCTAATATATTGAAATACTGGTACTTTCAGTAATGTAGTAAAAATAAGATACATCAGACAAAATGTAATCACAGAAATAATGAGATTAATAATAGTGTCATTTTTAATCATTGATACAATTACCATACTAACAATTGAGGCTGCTAATAATTTAAGCACAAATTTCAACGGATATGAAAATTTCAATAAATTTTTAATGTTAAAGTACTCTACAGAAATTACAAGCACAGTTGAGCAACCAGTGGCAATCATTGCTCCTAATGCGCCATATTTAGGTATAAGTAAAATATCTAATATTAAGTTTATAATACCGATGGATATTCGATAACAAAGAACGAGTTTCTCTCTCTTTAAAGAATAAAGGACAGTGGAATTTAATCCACTTCCTAAAAGCATTGATAAAAAATACAATGTTCCAAACACTTGAAATAAGATAATACTTTGTTCATACTCAACACTTAACAGCAGTTTAATAATTGCAGCCGCTTTTACAATAAAAAAAATGAACAGTGGAATCAGAAATACAAGAAAAGCTTTCAATATCTTACGCCATGCCTGGACAATTGCAAATGTATTGTTTTTGCTTTCCAGCTCTGAAAAAGTCGATAGTCCTAACCCACCTAATCCCGAAGTTACAATATAAGAAAGCGCCATTACCAAAGTAAATGCAATGTTATAGCACCCGATTTGTTCTTTTGCAATTAAATAAAAACTCATTAACAAGATATCGAGATAACGACCAAGGAAATAATTAATAATTTTTATTAACCAAACAGAAAAGCCTGATTTAACAATTTCAATTATCGCTACCTTTTGAGGATACTGAGTTAAATACTCTTTTACTTTTACAAAAAATAGAACTGTAATAAAGAAATAGGCTATACCATAACTAAGCAAAACATCATAAACACCCAGCCTATAGATAAATAGAATCACAAAAACTACAATTAATAAAAGAAGTTTAAAAATTAGATTTATAAGTGTAACGAATTTTGTACGATAAAATGATTGAAATACAAATTCAAAAATAATTGCGTAATTATAAAAGAATACATATAGAAAAATTATATTAA